>JAUQZC010000180.1 GCA_030587435.1 Candidatus Baldrarchaeota archaeon
TGCTCGGGCTAATTGGCGTTTCCTCTCTTTGTCGCGAACTACAATAAATTCCCAACTTTGAAGATTCCCTGCACTGGGAGCGTGAATGGCAGCATCTAATATTTTTTTGAGATCTTCTTCGTTTACTGGGTCTGGTTTAAATGCCCTAATACTTCTTCTGCCTTTAATACATTCAAATACATCCATTTTTATCCTCACCCTACGTCCTCAGCATCTTATAATATACTAACGCTTTTTCTCTAATAGTTTTTAATGAGTTTTTAAGATTAATAATATCTCCTTCTCTTATTTCCCTAACTACTTTTGCTGGTATGCCAGCAGCAACAGTGCCCTCATCAATTTTAGTTTTGGGTGGAACCACTGAACCAGCAGCAATTATACTATTATCACCTATTTTTGCGTTATCCAATATAATTGCTCCTATACCGACCAGAACATTGTCCCCAATACTACACGAATGTAAAATAGCTCCATGGCTAATTAACGTCTCTTTTCCTATGTTAGATCCTTCAACGAAACAATTTTCAAGGATAGCTGAGTTTTCGTTCACATAGACCTCTTTACCGTCCCCTTTCAAAATAGACCCGAACCAAACACTTACACCACTCATTAATTTAACTTCTCCGAGAAGAGTTGCATTAGGTGCCACGAAAAGAGCCCTTTTTACGTCAGGTGACTTATTCTTGTAAGGCACAATCAATATTGAGACACCTCGTTGCTTATTACTTTAGGAATTTCTTCATATGTGGAGGAAGAGTTTCTTCAGCTAAGGCTTTTTTTAAAATATTGATTACCAAAGGCTCCCATCTTACGACATCAAATAAGGTTACGATACCTACTAGTTTTCCCTTTTCAACTATTGGAAGTTTTTTAATCCTCTTCAGTATCAAAAGCTTAGCGGCATCTTCTAACGTCATACTTGGCGATCCTGTTATGAGAGGAGAGGACATTATTTCTTCTATTCTAGTTTTTTGTGGATCTCTTCCTTCGACTACAATTTTCTTTAAAACATCCCTTTCGGTGACAATTCCTATTGGAACCCCGCCTTTAGTTACAACTAGGCACCCTATCCCCTTTTCATTCATTATCTCAACCGCTTCTCGAACGGTTTTTCCAATTTCTATGGTTATAACATCTCTAGTCATAATGTCACTAACTTTTAGAGACATTGTTACCCCTCAGGCTACTTGCTTAATTTACAACATAATTAGTTCAATTATTTGTTAATATTTTTTCTTCTAGAATTTGGAAAAGACTCTGTAAACAAACTCTGTTTTAAAAAGTCAGTAAGAAAGGGCTTCATATTATGTATTAAAAAAACAGCAGCCCTGATCACATTTTTGAATAATTTGACTTTCTATAGTCTTGGATGCCTTCAAAATTTTACTATTAGGCAGTAAACCCTAGGCACTGTTATCAGAATTTTTAAAAAGTTATGAAATCTTATCAAAATTACAGTCTCGCAATACTATAAAATGCCGGAAAGGAGAGGAATAATGTGGTTATAAGAGTAAGTGTAAACGGTTTTGGGAGAATAGGAAGAATGTTTTTCAGAGCAGCCTTGAAGGATGGATCCTTTCAAAAAAATTTTGAAATAGTTGCAATAAATGATTTAACAGATGCGAAAACTTTAGCGTACCTTCTGAAATATGATTCTGTGCACGGAGTACTTGAAAAAGAGGTAGAATATAGAGAAGATGCCCTAATAGTTGATGGAAAAGAAATAAAAGTTCTAAGAATACCAGAACCAGAAAAACTTCCGTGGAAGGAACTAGATATCGATATAGTGTTGGAGTCGACTGGTCGTTTCAGAAACAGAGAAGATGCAGAGAAACATCTTAAGGCTGGGGCGAGAAAAGTAGTTATTTCAGCCCCCGCTAAAAATCCAGACGTAACACTTGTACCAGGAGTAAATGAAAGCATATATAATCCTGACGATCATCACATAGTTTCAATGGCTTCGTGTACAACAAATTGTCTCGCTCCCATGGTAAAAGTTTTACATGAAAACTTCGGCGTGAAAAAGGGGTTTATGACCACGTGCCATGCATATACAAATGACCAAAGACTGCTGGATTTCCCTCACAAAGATTTTAGAAGAGCTAGAGCTGCAAATCTCTCAATCATACCCACCACAACCGGAGCTGCCATCGCAATAGGTTTAGTTCTCCCAGAACTAGCTGGAAAGTTAGATGGAATAGCTTTGAGAGTTCCAGTAGCAGATGGGTCAATAACAGACTTAGTAGCAGAACTTGAAAGCGAAGTAACAGTAGATGAAGTAAACGAAGCATACAGAAAAGCAGCAGAAGGTAAATTGAAAGGTATTCTTCAATATACGGAAGATCCAATAGTTTCTGTAGATATCATAGGAAACCCTCATTCATGCATAATAGATGGGCTGAGTACAAGAGTTCTAGGTGAAAAGGATAATATGGTAAAAGTTCTTGGCTGGTATGATAATGAATGGGGTTACTCGTGCAGGCTAGTGGATCTCTTAAAATATATGGCTCAACAAGAAAATAAATAATATTGATCGACCTTTTTATTTATTTTAGAACATGGAAACTAGACTTACGATATGGAGATGTCCTTGACGAGAGAATTAACGTTAAAATACATAAAGATTAAGCCCTTAGCAGCTGAAAGTCTTGGCGTTAGATCCATGGCAACGTTTGTAAAAACCCCCGACGTAAGCATATTAATTGATGCTTCAGCGGCGCTGGGTTTTAGGTACGGGTTAGTACCTCATCCACTTGAGTATAAAGCCGTTGAGAAGGCGACAAAAGAAATTATAAGATATGCATACTATGCAGATGTCGTCACGCTGAGCCACTTACACTGGGATCATTTTAAACCGTTTTTTGAAGAATACAGATATATTTGGAGCAGCAAAGAAATAGCAGAGGCAATCTACGCGGATAAAATCATTTTAGGTAAAGATTACCAAGAAAATATTAATTTTAGTCAAAGAAGACGAGGCTACTCGTTTTACAAAGATGTTAGAAAAGTAGCTAAAAAAGTTGAGTTTGCGGATGGAAAATCCTATGTGTTCGGAAACACCATAGTAAAGTTTTCAACTCCAGTACCACACGGAGAGGAAAACACGCCCCTAGGCTATGTACTTATGTGTACAATAAAATATGAAGATGAAACTTTTATCCATACATCAGACGTTCAAGGACCCGTAAGTGAAAGAACACTAAATCTGATTCTAAAAGAAAAACCTAATGCAATATATGTGAGCGGCCCCCCAACCTATTTGGAAAAATACAGAATAAAAGAGGAGACACTTAGAAAAGCGAAAGAGAACCTTACTAAACTCGCAAGAAATGTACGTCTCATAATAGTAGATCACCATCTACTAAGAGATTTAGATTGGAAAGTGTGGTTACAGTCAGCTGTGGGAGAAGCAAAAATGAATAAACACGAGATCATGTGTGTTTCGGAATATCTAAACAAAGAACATAGACCATTAGAAGCTAATAGACAAATGTTATACCAGCAATATCCTCCATCAGAAGAATTTGAAAAATGGAAAAACCGACCAAGAGAGGAGAGGAGAAAGACAAAACCTCCAATTGACCACTGGGTTTAAAATTGTTATACAGTCCCCACAACTTATAATTATTTGTCCAATTATTATCATTTTAGTTAGTAAGCTGGAAAAATTTTAGTTTGAAGGTGTGTTATTTGCAAGCAACATTGTTTGGGGAAGTTCCTTCTATTGTAATTGATGTTCATGAGACTCGAAGCGAAAGTGGAGCTGCAAATATTCTAATAAAGGTTCTTGAAAAGAATAATATCACATATAGAGTCGATCATTTACCGATAGGGGATTATCTCCTTCCGAATGAAACTGTAATAGAGAGAAAAACTGTGATGGATCTCATACACACTCTAAAAGGTTCACAAAAAGGATTACCAAGATTGGAGAAGCAGATAGAATCCATGTCAGAAAAGTACAGTAATCCTATACTTGTCATTGAAGGAGGATTAGCTATTAGGAAAGACCCCATAAACAAGTGTATCTACGTACCCATTAAACGTACAACAAAAAACCACTTACACTACATAGTAGTAGAAAAAAAGATAAGGTTTAGTCCAAAAGCTTACGAAGCCCTAAAACAAGAAACGGAAAAACAAGGAGTCACAGTAGTAGAGACATTTGACGCATTACATACTGCACTATTTATTTACCAAAAGTTAAAGGATATTTTAGGCAAAGAGAAGGAAAGAAAACGTAGGAAACAAGTACCGATAATTAGATTAAAGCCCAAGCTTTCAAGTGTTTCTCAACAGCAGATATTCTTTTTAGCTGGATTACCAGGCATATCGACGGTACGCGCCCAAAAAATACTAGAAGTTTTCAAAACACCAATGAAAGCCATCCAGAATGTTGATAAATGGAAACAACTTAAAGGAATAGGCCCCCAAACGATAAAAGAAATAAAGAAAATACTATACACCGAATATAGCCCGTAAATTTTCCTAGTAGTTATATTGTCTTCTATCCGCTCTTGACTCCGTGTTAAGCTCGCTTTCATTTTTACAAATACAGTATATTATGGTATTTGTTGCCAAAGTTCATATTTTATTACCAAAAATACTTAAAAATTTTAAAGAAGTCGTAAATATGGTGGAGGAAATGAGTTATAAAGGACCTCTTAAAAAATTGGATGAATATGTTTGGGAAATACCGAAAAACTACAAGCCATGTATGCGAGTCCCAGCAAGGATCTTTGCAGATGAATTTTTACTAGATAAAATGAAAACAGATTTAACTTTAGAACAAGCTGCAAATATTGCATGTTTACCAGGAGTATATAAATACAGTATAGTTCTTCCGGATGGTCACCAAGGATACGGGTTTCCAATAGGAGGAGTTGCAGCAAGTGATGCAGAAACAGGTGTAATTTCGCCGGGTGGAGTAGGATATGACATTAATTGCGGTGTAAGGTTAATGAGAACCAACTTGAATAAAGACGAAGTGCGTAAAGTTTTACCTGAACTTTTAGATGCGCTATTTAGAAATATACCCAGTGGAGTTGGAAGTACCGGGAAATTAAGGCTGTCAGGTGCTGAGTTAGATGAGGCAATGCAGGGCGGTGCAAAATGGGCTGTCGAGCAGGGATATGGGTGGGACGAAGATTGGAAGCACTGCGAAGAAGAAGGAGCAATGCCAGATGCAAACCCAGACATGGTATCATCAAGAGCAAAGCAAAGAGGAAGACCCCAGCTTGGAACCTTAGGTAGTGGAAATCACTTCCTCGAAATACAATACGTAGATAAGATTTACAATCCAGAAGTAGCTAAAAGGCTTGGAATACGTGAAGAAGGACAAGTAACAGTTATGATTCATACCGGCTCCAGGGGATTTGGACATCAAGTTTGTTCTGACTATCTTAGAGTTATGGAAAGAGCAGTACATAAATATGGAATAAAACTTCCGGACAGAGAGTTGGCATGCGCACCAGCAAATAGCAAGGAAGCTGAACAATATTTCCAAGCAATGCAATGTGCAGCTAATTTTGCCTGGGCAAACAGACAACTAATAACACACTGGACAAGAGAATCATTCCAGAAAGTGTTTAAGAAAGATGCTGAAGACTTAGATTTACATTTAATTTACGACGTTGCCCATAATATAGCAAAATTAGAGGAACATAGAGTTAATGGAAAAAGAGTTAAAGTCTTTGTCCATAGAAAAGGTGCTACAAGAGCATTTCCACCAGGACATAGAGACATACCAGCCGATTATCGGGAAATGGGACAGCCAGTATTAATACCAGGTAGCATGGGAACCGCTAGCTATCTATTAATTGGAACAAAGCAGGCCATGGAGATTACATTTGGCAGTACTGCTCACGGCGCGGGACGACATTTGTCACGAGCTGCTGCAACTCGACGCTACTGGGGTTCCACCGTAAAGAAAGAGTTAGAACAAAGAGGAATACTAATTAGAGCTGCAAACATCAGAGTTGTCGCAGAAGAAGCCCCAGGCGCATACAAGGACATTGATAGAGTTGCTATGGTTAGCCATAAGGTTGGTATTGCTACTCTTGTAGCGAGAATGGTGCCAATGGGTGTTACAAAAGGTTAGAAAACGTCACCCAAAACAGGAACGGTAGACAAAGATTCATTTAAATGAGTTCCGCGAAAAACACAGTATTAAAATTGTTACTACTTATTTGTTACTCTTCCTCTGACTCCCATTCTTGATAATAATCCAATGCTGCCTTATATTCTTCTTCCCTTCCATCTTTTGTTACTTGAATTTTCCTTTTAAGTTCTCCTTCAACTACAATTATTTCCTCTTGTGGTGTGTGTTTTATCTTGAATGTCAGTTTGTAATCATCTTTGTCCTTTTTCGCTGGGATTGAATATCCGCAATTCCTACAAACAAGTACGATTGTTCCATCTTTTTGTTTTTGAGGCACTAGCATACTTTCGCATTTTGGACAAAATTCCATTAATATCACTCCAATGAAATGTTAATCCAAGTAACGTAGCACCTACCAAAAGATTATTTAAAGTTTTCGTATTTCATTCTTGGAGGAATGTAAAGTACCATTATATGCATATATAGCGTTATTTAAGTTTGATACCTTTACACTTAAACTAATAACAAAAATAAAAACCCGTAAAGAATACCTACTAGATCGGTCTAGAGGTCTTGTAGGTTCATTGACAACCTTTATCGACTTAAAATATATTTCGACAGAGCGCGAAGAAATCAGAACAATTGGTATTAAAAGCAATCTTATTTTACGGTAATACGAATTAAAGTGCCTGAGTAGTATTTCGTCAGTTGTCGAATAAATGGTGGATGTCGTCGAAATACTCAAATAGTCATTAATGTTTATCAGAGAGATATGAACTACAGGGATAATGGTTTGGAAAGAATAGCACAAAGCATAGCTGGGGAAATAATTCTCTCAGATGAACCAGGAAAGGTCATGAAGAAATGGAGGGAACTTTTCCAAATTTCTCAGAAAACCCTAGCTCAGTTCCTTAATATATCTCCATCAGTGATAAGCGATTACGAAAGTGGACGACGATCATCGCCTAGAGTGGAAACCGTTAAGAAATTTGTTGAAGCATTAATAGAGATGGATGAGAGAAGGGGAGGATACGTTACGGGTGCATTAAAAAAGTTAATGTCTCCAGAAATACCCTCTGATGTTATACTTGCCATAAGAGAATTTCCCTATCCGGTTAATGCTAAAGAATTTGCAAATTATTTGGCCTGTAAAGTATATGCTTGTGAAGATATTTTAGAAAAAGAAGTTATATATGGTTACACTGCAGTAGATTCTGTGAACGCTATAATTAAGCTTTCTCCACCGCAGTTATTACGGTTATATGGTGCAACACCACGAAGAGCCGCTATTTTTACACGTGTATCAACTGGTAGATCTCCTATGACTGCAATTCGTGTAGCACAGATGACAGGAGGAAAAGCGTTAAAACCAGCAATAGTAATTCTCCACGGATTGGAAAAAATCGACCCATTGGCCATAAAAATAGCAGAAATAGAACAAATACCGTTATTAGTATCGAGGATAGAGGATGTAGAGGAATTAGTAAAAAAGTTAAGAAGCTTTACACCCTAGCCTCTTTTTGTTAAGAATACTTCAACCTAGGGAATTGAATCATAAATTATTTAAGCATGGGAAATTACGATTTCGTAGATACATTATTCTAAGATAATAGGGATGTCATTGCAAAATTTGTGGTTTAATTAATCTTGAGTGGGTGTGAATCTTGATCACTAAATCTAAATTAAAGAGCCTACTGACCGAAGAGAAGTATAAGGTAAATCTATTTAGAGAAGTAGGATTTATTAGAAAGCAGTGTGTAAGGTGTGGAGGTTTTTTCTGGACTTTGGATCCAGACAGAGCTACTTGCGGAGATCCTGTTTGTGAAAATGGTTACAAATTCATTGGTGAGCAAAAAGGTAACTGGGATTATCATGAAACTATTGAACGTTGGTGCAGTTTCTTTGAAAAACATGGGCACAAAAGAATTAGAGAATATCCGGTTGTTGCACGTTGGAGAGATGATATAACATTTACTATAGCTTCAATTGCCGATTTCCAACCATGGGTGGTAAGTGGGGTTGTAGATCCACCAGCAAATCCGCTTGTTGTTCCGCAGCCCTGTTTAAGATTTGGAGGTAAAGGTTTTAATGACGTAGATAACGTTGGGAGAACCGGAAGGCATTTCTCTCTCTTTGTAATGGGAGGACAACACGCTTTTAATTCAGATAAATGGAAAGGTTATTGGATGGATCGCTGTATAGAATTAAACTTCAAATTTTTGACTGAAGAACTTAGAATACCTCAAGAAGAGATAACATACCGCGAAGACGTTTGGATTGGTGGAGGAAACTTTGGACCTTGCTTAGAAGCTTTTGCAAAAGGTCTTGAAATCGTTAATAACGTTTTCATGCAATATGAAGTGCTTCCTGACGGAAGTTACCGAGAAATGAAGATTAAGGTAATAGATGTTGGTTGGGGAATAGAGAGGATCTGCTGGTTTAGTCAAGGCACACCTACCGCTTACGAGGCGACTTTTGGTCCAGTTCTCAAGTGGTTAAAATCTCAAGTTGGTCTGAAAGTGGATGAAAAATTGTTAAAAGAATACGTAATTTACATGGGAATGTTGGATGTTAGTGAAATGGGAAATATAGATGCTATTAGACGGAAAATCGCTGAACAAATTGGAATAAATTATGAAGAATTAAAGAGGGAATTAGAGCCGTTGGAAGCCCTTTATGCAATAGCGGACCATACGCGTGCCTTAATTTTCGCTATAGCTGATGGCGCATTACCATCCAATGTGGGAGGCGGATACAATTTACGTACAATTTTGAGAAGAGCGTTAAGTTTAAATGACCTTTATGGCTTTGAGATAGATTTCCTGGAGCTTTTTTATAGGCACATTGATTATTTGAAGAAGACATATGAAAGAGTTTTAGAGGCAAAAGAAATAATAGATGACATATTCCAGATAGAGAAACAAAGATATTATGAAACATTGAAGCGAGGAGAAAACTACGTTAAGAGGCTTCTACTTAAGAAGAAAAAGTTAGAAAAGGATGATTTTGTAGAACTTTACGAATCAAAGGGCATACAGCCAGAAACTGTACAGGAAATCGGTAGGAAACTTGGCATACAAATAGATGTACCATCGGACTTTTATGTAACCATTGGAGAGAAAAGAGAAAAAAGAAAAAAAACACGAAAGCAGATAGAAGAAGAATTGAAACAACATGTTGAATCACTTCCTCCAACAGAAGAATTATATTATGAAGATCCTTATAAAACTATTTTTGAAGCCAGAGTTTTTAAAATTCTTCAAAGTAAATATGTAATATTAGATAAAACGTGCTTTTACCCAGTGGGCGGGGGACAACTCCATGATACTGGAGAAATAAACGGCCACAAGGTTATAAGTGTGCAAAAAGTTAATCACGTGATCGTACATGAAATAGGAGGAAAAGTTACATTAAAGGAAGGGCAACACATTAAAGGGAGAATAGATTTAGAACGTAGATTGGCTCTCATGCGTCACCATACCGCAACTCACATAATTAATGAAGCAGCTAGACGTGTGCTAGGTAAGCATGTATGGCAAGCTGGAGCGGAAAAAAGACCAGACAGGGCGAGATTAGATATAACTCACTATAGACTTCCGTCAAAAGATGATGTCAGAAAAATAGAGTTGCTGGCAAATAAGATAGTTATGGAGAATCGACCAGTACGCATTTTTTGGATGCCTAGAAATGAAGCGGAACAGAAATATGGATTTAGAATATATCAGGGAGGAGTGGTCCCGGGAAGAAACATTAGGATAGTTGAAATAGAGGATTGGGATGTTGAGGCTTGTGGCGGGCTCCACTGCGAGAACACTGGGAAAGTGGGTCCTATAAAGATAATTAAAGTGGAAAGAATTCAGGATGGTGTAGTTAGGATAGAGTTTTGTGCAGGATTAGCGGCTATTCATCAAATACAGCAACAAGAGGAATTGCTTGAAAAAGCAGCTGCTGTATTTCGAGTCCCACTGGTACAAGTACCTAAAACAGCTGAAAGATTTTTTAAAGAATGGAAAGAATTAAACAAGGAAATAGAAAAGCTAAGAACTCAGTTATCCTCAATGACCGCTGAGAAAATATTAAAGGATGCAAAAACAGTCAAAGGATACAAAATTACAGTTAAGAGATTAAACTTAAATGAAAAGGAACTAATTTCGATCGTTGAAAAAATACTTGAAAAAGAAGAGAAAGCAATAGTAGTGTTAGGTGGAGGAGTAGACAGGGCTATAATTGTGGGAGGCGTAAAAGGTCCCTTTAAAACAGAGCTACTAAGCATAGTAAGAAACGGTTGTAAGGAACTTGGCGGCTCTGCCGGAGGGAGAGGAGAAATTATAATCGGCGGTGGCCCAAAAGTACAGCAATTGGATCAAGTACTTCAAAGAATCTCTCATCTAATAGCTGAAAAAGTAGGACAACCTATTTCTTCATAATTTAGTTGTAGCTTACTATAAGAATACTTTCAGTTAACTCTCTTTCCTTTTTATCTATCAGCTTAAAGGAAATATTACGCCTAGAAAAACACAAAAATATAAAATCCAAGGGGATTAGGGGGACTAAAGAATGAGATATTTATTTAAACAAGTAAGGATACACAAAATGTTGGAAATCATTGATGAAATGTTATTGAGAGGATTTAAGAAAGAATATTTGACAGAATATCTTTTATTACGGTACGATCCCACGGAGTTAGCTGATGCATTAATTACACTAAGGAAAAATGTATTGGAAAGTTTTGCTGAGTAATTATTCTTTGTTTATCCGTCAAAGACAAAGCTAAAATTATATCCTATGATGGTATCACTGTGTTTATTTTAATTTAATTTCATCTCTTCGATCAATCATTGCATTTATCTCTGGTCCTGTTCCGATTAAAGTCACTGGAACTCCTGTTTCTTGTTCAATTTTTTCGATGAATTTTTTTGCTTCTGCTGGAAGTTCGTCATATTTCGTTATTCCACGAGTTTCTGGAAACACTATGTCAATTTTTGTTAATGCTATTTGCGTGGCTCCATTTAACATTACGGCTCTTTTTGCTAATTTGAAGTTGAATGGAGCTGATCTTCTTTTCCTCCCAGTTACAGTTGCTATTTCTAACCATCCCCTTTTCTTTGCCTCTTCCTCTGGTAGTTCGCCTTCAAGTGGTCCAGATCCTACCCTTGTTACGTAGGCTTTGAAAACTACTATCACATCATCGACTTTCGTGGGACCTATTCCCACATCAGAGCAGGCAGCCGCTGCACATACATCTTTTGACGTTACAAACGGATAAGTGCCGTGATAAAGGGATAGGTAGGTACCCTGAGTGCCCTCGATAAGAACACCCTCTCCGCGGTCTAATGCTTCATTAATTTCTAATGGTACATCTGTTAGATACGGTTGTAACTCTGGTATATCTTTAGCAATTTTTAGTCTTCTTAAAGCTCTCTCGGCATTGGCAGGGCCACATCCGCTCCCAGTACTGCCAATTTTTCCGTGTAGATGTGAGGATCCTTTATCTTCCTCTATATGTTTCCTCTCGATAACACCGCACTGGTAGTCTATGCCAACACGGTCTTTGCAGTTTGTTTCTTCAATTTCCCTGAAAAAAACTTCTGGATTAACCAGTACGCCTGGACCTATTAAGAGCCTTGCTTTTTCATAGGTAAATCCGCTGGGAATTTGTCTTAGCTTAAAAAGTTTATTATTGATAACTACGGTGTGACCCGCGTTTGTACCGACTCCAGCCCTAGCAATGACCGCTGGTTTATCTCTAAGAGCAAGATAGGATATAATTTTTCCTTTACCTTCGTCTCCGAAAAATCCACCAACAACCACTTCACATGGCATGCAAATCCCTCAGTTTGTGCTGCCTTTTCTCTTATAAGCTTTTCCGTTTCATGCATATGTCAACAAGTATCGAACTGACAAATTTGAGAAGGTTAAAATTAAGTAAATTTAATCATCCTTAAGGCGGCAATATCTAAGAAAAATAAACATTTACTAGATTTCAGGACAGTAGATACCTTTTTATACAGATTGACATAAGTTAATTGATCGGTCGATGATTGATGCTTCCGGCACTGATATGTGATGACAAGGCATTTGGATGAGGCCTTTATTTTAGCTTTATTGTAAACTAATGCAAGTATACTTGCTTAATTTTTAAGACCTAAAAAGCGACAGAATTTAGGAAAATATTTGTGCAAAATATTTGGTGCGGTCATGCTGCCCATTTCTCATCCTTGCTAGTGAATCTACAAGCTCATGAGACCGTCGTTTAATCATACCGCAATATTACACATTGCAGTTGAAGTTAAATACTTATCGTAGAATAAATTGATGATCTTTTAATTTCCAACAATATCTTAAAGTTCTTTATACTATCATTTATACATATATTGGGTAGTTAATTTGTTATGGGGTGTGGAACTTGACAAAATATATATTTGTAACAGGTGGAGTGATGTCTGGTATTGGTAAGGGAGTTACTACAGCCTCGATTGCTAAACTTTTTCAATTTAGAGGGTTCACTGTCGATGCTATAAAGATAGACCCTTAACACGGCTAGATTCGCCTAGCCGTGGGGGAATTTAAATGTTGATCCAGGTACTCTTAACCCAATAGAGCACGGAGAGGTTTTTGTAACCGAGGAAGTTTGGGAATTTACACCGGCGGATGGTTTTAAATTTAGAATATCTGAAATTGACCAGGATTTTGGAACATATGAGCGGTTTTTGGATAAAAATATACATCCTTGTAATAATATTACTAGTGGACAAGTTTATTTGTCAGTTATTCTTCGTGAAAGGGTTGGAAAATATCTTGGTAAGACTGTTCAAATAATACCTCACATTACTGATGAAATAAAGAACAGAATTAGACAAGTTGCTATGAGAGAGAAACCAGACATATTGATTATTGAAGTGGGGGGGACTGTAGGTGACATAGAGGCTATGCCTTTTCTTGAAGCCATAAGACAGTTTCGACTGGAAGAACCTAAAGAAAATACTGCATTGATTCACGTTACTCTTCTTCCCTTTCTCAAAACTGTTGGGGAGTTAAAGACTAAGCCTACGCAACACAGCGTTAAAGTTCTTCAAGGTATGGGTCTTCAGCCTGATGTTATTGTTGGCAGAGCTGAGATTCCCCTAAATCAGAAAATAAAGGAAAAGATTAGCTTATATTGCAACGTTCCTGTAGAAGCTGTAATTTCAAATCCCGATACTGATTGCGTATATGAGCTTCCACTTCTTTTTGAAGAGCAAGGCCTCGGGGATTATCTGTCTAAAATCTTAAATCTTCAGAAACGTTCTCCTTCGCTTCAAACTTGGAAACAGGTTGTATACAAATTTAAGAATTTTAATGACACTGTGAAAATAGCAATGCCTGGCAAATATACAGCTATTATTGATAGTTATATTTCGATAAACGAAGCTCTAAAACACGCAGGGGCGCAGTTGGGAGTAAAAGTACTACTTGAATGGATCGAAACCGAAATATTTGAGGAGGATCCGGATAAATTAAGTATACTGGATAGTTTTGATGGTATTCTTCTTACACCTGGTTTTGGTAAGAGGGGCGTAGAGGGTATGATTGCAGCTGCTGATTACGCCATACTTAATGGGAAACCGTTTTTAGGAATATGTTTCGGTGCTCAACTTTTGTTCATAGCCTTTTGCAGAAGGATATTAGGGTTAAAGAATGCAAACAGTACGGAAATTGATCCAAATACGCCACATCCTGTGGTTGATATGCTTCCAGAACAACGTAGGGTTGAAGCAAAGGGTGGAACCATGCGGTTAGGGGGGCATAGGATTTACATTAGGAGAGGAACAAAGCTTTTCGAGGCCTATGGAAAGGAAGTCGTTGTGGAGAGATTTAGACATAGATATCATATTATTAAGAAATATGCAGAGAAAGCTGAAAGTAAAAACTTAGTTGTTTCAGCGTATGATGAAACTGGCAATATCATAAATGCAATAGAACTTGCTAATGATTCTTGGATTGTGGGAGTTCAATTCCATCCGGAGTTCAAAAGTAGACCTAATAGACCGTCTCCCATATACGTTGCATTCATCAAGGAAGCCTTAAAACATAAGAGGAATAGGGAGGGAGCAAACACTAATGTTTGATTTACAAAGACAAGTAAAAAATGTTGTAAAAAACCTCATAAAAATCGAAGAAGGTAAAGAAACTTTTTGTAACATCCTCAGATCCATTAAAAGAAAAGCAGAAATTTCTTTTTTGCCTAAGATTGGCCGGATGGATCTATTAGAAAACAGATTCACATATTCGGTGGTTCCTACCAGTCTTAAAGGTCTTTGCATAGCTGGAGTTGATGGCGGAGTTGTTAGTAGATCTTTACATTGTGCTGATATGATTATTACTAGGGCTGTAGCAGCTATTTTTAGATACGAATCTGAAAAGGGTCCTTATGTTGAATATTTCCCGGATAAGTTTCCAGAACCAAAAATAATAGTTAATATTACTCCGTTAAACAGAATTAATTCAGAAATAAATGCTAATTTAGAGAGACTTAAAGCTGAGTTGGAAGTAGCAATTAAGGCTCAAGATGAGTATACCATTGATGTAATTCTTCTTAATGGATCGCTTCTTCCGCAAGTTACAGATAAACCTTTTACCCCGAGTACATCGTTAACCAGAAAGTACGAAGAAATTCTAGATTTATATGTAAAGTTGTATGAAAAATCCATGGAGACAAATACTATTTTAGCTGGGGTGATCGAGGACAGTAGAAGTACAAGATTCATGCAAATTATAAATAGAATACTTCCACACATGATTTATAAATATCCCGAACTCAGAGATCTATTAAATTTTGATTACAGACAAGTATTAAGACTAATGAGAGATTCAGATTTTTTATTCCGATTTTTGGACGTGGGCGAGAGAACTCTAACGTTTCAATATTCCGAAAATCCGTACGAACACCCGATTCTAAAAGATTTAAAAGATAGAGGATGGAAGCAGCCAATTGCAGTTTTTTATCTTAAAACTGTGGAATTTGATATTCCACTTCGAATAGAATATTTAACATCCAAATTCAACCCCATAACTTTAGCAAACAGGTTAGCTTCAATAATTTATCCTCTTTCAAGCTACCATCCTGAGTACGCAACTCCTTCAGTCATAGTTGAAGCAGATGCAAGAGCAAGGCTCCTTGAATCAGACCTTGAGATCGTTTATGACAGTTTGGTTCACGCTATGGGGATAACACCCTCATTACTCAGACTTAGGCGAGATAGAAGACCATTTTAACATCAGATTAGATAATGGTTTTAGCGCCACTTTATCCTAACCGACTTATCACATAAGAAAGAATTTTATAATGTTTCATTTTTAAAAGCATGGGGATACATGTGGAAAGGGAAATAGGAACGGTTATATGCACCAGTAATGGCCCAAGTGCTGTTGAATTCAACTTTGTAGTTACAAATACCTCCTTACCTGTGCCAGTTAGAACTGGCCAATTCGTTGAAGTTAGAACTGAAGAAGGAATGATGATTGCTCAGGTAACCGAAATTGTAAAGACTAATAGGTATTTTATGCATGCTGAGGCGGTTAGAGAATATGAGAAGGGAGGAAGACCGCTAACAGCAATATTCCCAGTTGATAAATGGGAGTACATCATAGCTAAGGCAAAACCACTTGCAGTAAGTGTAAACGGGCAATTAGAAAGAGTAACTTTTCCGCCGTCACCGGGAGAAAAAGTTAAAATTGCAGATAAAGATACATTGGCAAAATTTTTAGGGTTAGATTTAGAAAATGGTGTAGAACTTGGCACGGTTCGCTATCATAATGTGCCAGCAAAGTTAAATCTTACAAGATTACTTCAAAAGCATTTAGCTATCCTTGCAATTTCTGGAGCTGGTAAATCTTATCTTGCATCCGTTTTGACGGAAGAATTATTGTTACGTGATCCCTCGAAAGGAAGGGTTGCGGTTGTGATTATTGATGTTCATGGAGAATACGTTTCTTTTGCCGAAAAAATAAGTGGTAACAATTATGTGGACTTTTCTGATAAAGTTTCCGTCCTTAAAAGTTCCTTCTTCCAAATAGCTGTTCCTCAAATAAGTGAAAGAATGTTTGGAGAACTTCAACCGCAAATGTCGCCGATTCAGATAAGGGAATTAGGTAGAATTTTAAAAAACCTTAAAAAGAAAATGTACGAAACAGGACTTCCTTATTCTCTTCAAGATGTTATAAAGGAAGTAGAACATGACGAGAAGATGAGCACACGAACAAAGGAAGCTCTTCTCGGATGGCTATACGACTTGGAAGATACCGGGCTTTTTGGACCTGTTGAATCTCCGAATTTAGAAAACATCGTAAAACTAGGCCGTGCAACAATAATTGACTTGAGTGAAACAATAAGCTTGAGAAAGAAACAGATTTTAGTCTCATATATTGCGCAAAGGCTTTTTGACATGCGTAAGCAGGAAAAAATACCACCATTTATTTTAATCCTAGAGGAAGCGCATCAATTTTGCCCCGAAGCAAGAAAAGAACTTGCAATATCGAAAGGTATTATTGAAACTATTGCCAGGGAAGGAAGGAAGTTTTTTGCATCTCTCTGCCTCATAAGTCAAAGACCCGTAAAGCTGTCAACAACAGTACTGTCACAGTGCAATACTCACATAATTCTTCGCATTACAAACCCCTATGACTTAAAACATATAGGTGAAAGTAGTGAGGGAATAGATAAAGCTGTACTAGATGTTATCACAACTCTTAACGTAGGTGAAGCCCTAGTGGTAGGTGAAGCCGTAAATTTCCCACTGTTTATCAAAATTAGAAAAAGAAAAAGCAAAGAACCAAAACATGCGTTGAACTTAGAAGAAGTTGCAAGAATCTATGAAAAAAAATTTACTTAATCTACATTTGACGCAACTCTAAAATTAAATTACAAGTCCAAGCTCATTTTAACAGATTATAAAGAAAATTAAAAGATCGCATCTGCTCATTTTACTTAAAAGAGGATGTAATAAGAGGGAAAGGTCATTTAATTTTAATAACTATTCTTTCAACTGCAGGTTCACAGACTTTTCTCACCCCATGTTCACCAGGCTCATATCTGCTTCTAATTAAACCAGCCTTCTCGAGAATCTTGACTTGGGCAGAGATATTAGCCTCTGTTTGGTTTAGTACTTCAGCAATTCTGCTTACGTCCATTTTTTTCTCTCTAAGTAGTTTAAGAATTTGCCAGCGTGTTTTTGATGCCAGCGCTTTTGCTATTTTTGCTACGCTCTCATCTTCTACAACGAGTTCCTGCATAGAATAACCACCTTATGTATCTTGTTTTATTTGAGTTATTTCTCTAAGTGAAAACTTATAAATTTACCTTTTTTATCTATCATTTATATTTTCTCAATTAAACAAAAAATATAGTTTAGAACAACAAAATAATATATATAATATTAATTGTTTTTCACTACTTTTATATTAATTGAAAAGCAAAACTACAGCGTCACCTAATGTATTTTAATTTAAGGTTTAAATAAAGATGTGTATAAGCTATAATAATAACTTGATAGATAACATAGAGAATTTCAACCCATCTATCTCTCATAGAAATAGCTTGGAAATAATGTCCACTTAAGAAAATGTCAAGTTAACTGTTGTATCACTTACATAATTTAGAGTATTACTTAAGAAGTAATATGAAAACACCTAAATCTCAGATATAGTTTCGGTCAAATATGCTGAAACCAATAAACTAAGAAAGAATTTTCTTGTATGGTGTTTTTCGGTGATTTTTAATGGGAAATGAGAAGAAAATTATTATGGGGATCGATATTCTACCGATGAGATCCCCCTCCTCCAGACGGCGAACAAAATACGCTGTAGTAATTTTTAAAGACAATAAAATTGTTGAAAAAATCGATGAACTAAGTTATTACAAGCTTATAGAAAAAATTAACAGAATTAAACCAGACATAATAGCTGTAGACAATATATTTGAACTCGGCTCTGAAGAAAAGCACATAATAGATTTTATGTTAAGGATTCCTCCAAAAAGTAAGTTAATTCAGGTAACCGGATCACCACTACATGGAATGGAGCCGCTTCATAGATTAGCTAAAAGACATAACATAAACATTCCAAGCAGAGCATCTCCATTGGAAGAAGCTGAAGCTTCAGCATTACTTGCTGCAAAAGGTGTGGGATTTTTAGTTTCTGCTTTTGAGGAAGAGACTCAGATAACAGTGTCTAGGGGAAGGAGTTTAGGGCCTGGAGGATGGAGTCAAGACAGGTATCGAAGAAGATTGCATGCACTTGTGCAGCAAGTGACGCATCAAATAGAGAAAGCACTTACCGCGCATAAGCTGGATTTTGATTTGTACATTAGAAGATCTGAACATGGAATTGTTAGAAGTAAATTTATTGTTTATGCAAATTATGATACCGTATTAAGTCTTATAAAGCCTGTTAAGGGGCAAGATGTTCAGGTAAAAATAGTTCCAGTTCAGAAGAAACGCATAGAATTTTTACCATTGCAATTTTCGGATGTAAGAATGAAAGAAACAAAATATATTATAGTTGGAGTGGATCCTGGAGTCACTACTGGAGTTGCCATTTTAGATATGGATGGTAACATACTGGAGGTGCGAAGTGGAAAAGAACTAACAAGAGGAGAAATTATAAGACTAATTGCTAAACATGGAATTCCTATAGTGATAGCTACTGATGTAACGCAAGTACCTCAGTTTGTTGAGAAATTAGCGAAAGCATTGAACTCCCAGCTATTTCAACCCCCAAGACCACTGACTGTCGTCGAAAAAAGAACACTTGTTCAAGAGTATCTTAAAAAATTAGACATAGAAGAGATATCTCTTGATTCACATCAACGAGATGCATTAGCTGCTGCAATAAAAGCTTATCAGAGTTTAAAAAATAAGCTTAACCGCATTGAGGCCCGCATAAAAGAAATGGGTGTTAAAGTGCCCATTGACCCAGTAAAGACGCTGGTGATTCAAGGAATGTCTATTAAAGATGCTATAAATAAAGTGATTTGCGAGTTAGAAGAACGGAGAAAGAAAGAAGAAGTAAAAGAAACGGTAGGAGCCGCCAAAAAAACGGTAAGTCCAGAAATTTTAGACTTAAAAGAACAATTACAAGCTAAGGAAAAAATCATTAAAAGACTAGAAGAACAACTTCAGAAATTGAAGGAGAAAATATGTGAACTTGAAAGAGAAAATCAAAAGCTAAAGAAATTAATAGAAAAAATATCGTCTAAGCAAGCCATTGAAATTAGGAAAAAGAAAGAAATTTTGTTTAGAGAGAAAGAAATAGAAAGGCTAAAGAAAGATAATTTGAGTCTTAAAAATGAAATATCGAAGCTTAATGAGAAAATTGCTCAACTGATCAGAATGAGAATAATGGAAACAAGAGGATTGGCAGTACCATTAAAGGTCATAAAACGGTTTTCTCAAGAAGGAATATTAGAAGCTGAGAAAGAATTTGGAATAAGGAAAGGAGATGTCGTGTTTCTTCTAGATGCTAGTGGAGGAGGCCCTTCAACTGCTAGACTACTTATTGAAAAGGGTATAAGAGCGATAATATGTGGAACGCAGATGAGCCACATGGCATTTAGAGAATTTTTCGAAGCCAAAATACCAGTACTATCAGTAAGTGAGGTAAACGTAAAGCAGGTCGATGAATTTGCAATTATCGATAAGAAAGAGCTTGAACAAGCCATTGAAGCTTGTCTAAGAGAATACTCAGAGATGGAAAAGAGAGAGATGGAGGAAAAAATAGAAAAAATTCTAGAAAGATATAGAAGAGAAAGAGGGCTGACATAATTATTATGAACTTCAGAAAATTAGTTTAGCCTTCTTCCCAATCACTTTCAGTAACATCTGGTTTAATAAATAATATATTATTTCCTCGGATGAAAATTTCTCCGTATTTAGCTTTTGGTTCTCCTTCTTCAACCTCTTCGGCACCACTAAGAACTAAATTCATATAGTTATCCACTTCGATAAGTCTGCCTTTATATTCTAAGCCATTTTTTAATTTAACAAGAACTAAATTGTTTATTGATTTTGCCAGTAGTTTAAGTGGGTCTTTTTCCATGTAACACATGCCCCCTGATTCTCGAAAAAATGTGTAACTCAAACAATAAAAACCTTGCTATCTATTCATGTACATTTTTTATTTCAAATCAAATAGTGACGTAATCTTTTAAATTTTCCCATGTCCATAGATATCCTCGCTACCAAGTGACCCAAAAACCTCAATATCCCTTAAACCAGCCTGTGAGAGTAGAATTTCTAAGTCCTTTACATTTAGGGACTTTGATAAAACTGATAAATGCACCATGCTTCCCTTCTTACAAACCCTAACTATTTCATTTAACGATAACATAGGATTGGGTAAATTTTGAAGTAACGTAACACTAAAAGCTCCGCAAAAAATATTATCACGTAAAGGTAGAAAATCAGAATCACAGCAAACAAGGAAAACTTTTTGCAAAGTGATTGCTTTCTTTGCTCTCCTTAACATTTCAATAGAAAAATCAATCCCAACAACCCTAAACCCTCTCATGGTAAGCAATTCACAGAACAAACCAGTCCCACACCCTACGTCAACAACCAAAGATCTTATTTCATGAGTTTTTCGAAGAAGGATGGTGTACTTAATCATTTGGATCTCTTGATACCTCTTATTATAAACCCCTGCTGAACTATCGTAAAAAAATTTCACTCTCCGCTTCTTACTAAAACTCAATATTTGCCCTCCATCAGTCAAACATCATTCAAACTGGTATTTGCCACGTAAAAACAAGAGAACACTCGTTAAACATGTAATTAAGGGCCTCTGCGTAACTATGACCAGTCATAAATTCCTCCTTGCCGGATTGTCGTCATCGGCCATCTTTATGTTTCCTAATTTGATTATTTATCTTTTATGTTTAGTCTGTATCCTTAAAAGAGTATACATATTAAACTTGCTTTTCTCATTTATCATTTCCGTTTCATACACTATATAGATGAACTTAGACATGGGACTTGGTGTTACACTGTATCAAGCAAATATGCAAAATAGAAGTTTTTGTTTAAAGCATTAAGTCTAAGGGTTTAGAAAATTATCAAAGAAGACGAGAGCTCCAAAGGCCTTATGAGATACAACAGATCATGATTAAATTTAATATCATAACTTTATACTTTAAACTGAATAAGTAATGTTTAGAAGGTTAGAATAAACAAAAGAGATGAGATTAGGATATTAAGATTCAATATAAAATTACTTGGCCACCTATAGCTTCTCCTGGTATTCCTTTTTCCATTCTTGCTCTAAGAGTTCCTCTTTTTCCGTGTGTTGCTACTATTTTTCCTTTTATTCTCTTTCCTTTTGGCGATTCCCAGATTATTTTTTTGCCTATAAGCTTTGCAGCTGCTTTTTCACTATTTATCCCAGGAAATTTTATTAAAATCTCGTTAGTCTTTTGGTCATGTTTAGCTCTTCTATAGTTTATTATTACGCCCGTTGATCCTTTTAGGACTGTAATGCTCATTGTGGTCATCCCCTCTTTCTAGAGAAAGACTTATACTTTTAAATTTTTAGTTTTTAAGGGTGTTTTTAAATGCGTATTATTGCGGCTGATAGTGGGGGCGCAATTCTCAAAGATGACTATGAGCCTACTTGTATAGTTGGTACAGCTGCTGTTTTGGTGGAACCACCTTATCGACACCCGTCTGTGGTACTCTGGAAACCGTTTGAATATAATTTGAACGAAAGAGAGCCTATATTAAATGAAATGTTATTTTGTTTGGAGCTTCTTAAGAAGTGTGACGCAGATGTTATTCACTTAGATATAAGTTTAGGTGGAGTTAATCTTTTCGATTTGGATGCTAAGAGACTAGCTAATTATAAAGTTTCTCCTAGAGGTAGGAGAGTTCTTGAAGGTCTTATACCGAAGTTGAAAAACTCAGCAAAAGGCTTTGATAATATAAAAATTTTATTAGTTGGTAAGGACAGTTCAGCTGTTAGAATTGCTGAGTTAACGGTTGGAATTAACGGTCTTCTATATATAATTGATAAATTTATGAAGGAGGAGAAGGAAAAAGTTCTATACGGCTTACCTAGAGAGAGTTCCGTATTGGTTGGTAAAAACCATTTAACTATTAAATCTCTTAAGGTTTCTGAATTTGACATTTCAATAACAGTAAATTTACCGGAAAATTTGTTAAATGATATCGAGATTTTAGAGTATCCCAATCCTATAGCCTCTGGTTTTAGGGTTATCGAGCTAAGGAGGCGCCGTTGATAATGACGATTCTTAACGTGGTATTTTTGGGCCCTGCGGGTTCAGGTAAAACGACTTTAACTGCAACATTTGGAGAATAGTTGGAAAAGGAAACAGACTATAAGATTAGTTTGTTAATTTGGATCCTGGATGTGAATACTTACTCTACAGTCATGATTTTGATATAAGAAGTATAATTACGACGAGAGATATCATGATTAGGGAGAAAATAGGGCCCAACTCTGCTATGGTAAGAGCTATGGAACTTATGGAAAAACGCATCGAGAATATTGTTGCAGGTATAGTGAAGTTGCTTGGGGATATTTGTATAATCGATACACCTGGGCAAATGGAAATTTTTATTTTCATGCAGCTGGAACTAAAATTATTAAAGAAATCGAAAACATCGGTCGTACGGTTGATGTTTTCTTCTTGATGTCACTTTAACATCAAGGGTTTCTGGTTTGATAGCTGCAGAACTGATGAGTATTGCGGTTCAGCTTTTAATGGAAATTCCAACTGTCACAGTTCTCAGCAAAATAGATAAAGCCGATAGAGAAAATATAGATAGACTCATCCTAGATATTGAATATTTAAAAGATTCTTTAAGAAAAGAAGGTGGAGGCGTAATAAAAGATTTACCTCTTGAGATTTCAGAAATCATTGAAGTCTTAAGAGGGTCTTTGAGAATAGTTAAAGTATCTGCAACTAAAGGTATAGGATTTGATCAGTTATATGATTTGATTCACGAAACCTTTTGCACTTGTGGAGATTTAACATGAAAAGACAGTGTTGGTGATCTATGTGTCAAAAATAACAAAGATGACCTGTGACTCAAGCTTCCTTTTGGGTGTTGCTAGGGGGAATAAGAAGGCTGCATCCATTTGGAGTAGGATAAAAGAAGGGAGCATTAAATTGTTTATTCCTTCGATTTCGTTTGTGAAATTTTGCTCGGAACTCTTAAAAAATGCAGAAGAACATTATATGGATGTGTTTTTAGCTGCTATACGGGCAATGCTTAACATAAAAGTTATACCGATTGACCTCGGTGTTGCAATAGAGGCTGGACATTTTATGCAAAGAGGATTAGAGTTTGAAGCAGCTATTGTAGGAGCTATTGCTTCGATGTACAAGGTAGATGGTATTATTTCAATAAATAAACAATATTATACGAATAAATTAAGCATTCCTGTAATTGATGAATTATAGCATTTTACTAAGTTATCTTCACGACGAAAAGTCTTTGGCCGTAAAAAGTTTAATATACTGAAGTACAGTTTTTATAGCGTTAATTTTTAGGGCAAATTGCTGTGCACGTCTTACATTCCTTAAAATATATCCATTATTCATAATTTCTTCAATAGCTTCAAGTAAGGTTTTTAGGTTTAGATTTTCCTGTTGAATTACTTTTGCAATTCCCATTTTCTGGGCTGATTTAGCATTTCCTTGATGTTCACTATGAGCTGGTGTTGGAACCAGTATTAGTGGTTTTCCAAAGTATATTGCTTCGGCTACAGTGTTATGTCCTGCTCTGGAGATAATGATGTCGCAGGCTTTTAACAGTATATATCTGTCTTTAAACCAGTTATAGACATGTAGGTTTTCCTTTTTGTAAGCTATTTCAGGTTTATTTGGATATCCTCTTGTAAAAACAATCTGGTAATTGTCAGGGAATTTCTTAAAAACTCTTTCCAGTATGGTATTAATTAAATATTTCTCCTTTTTAGTTCCTCCCATCCCTGCGTAGATTAATGGTTTGTTTTTATTAAAGCCTAGTTTTGCTTTCAGCTCTTGGGATGGAGGAAGTTCTTCTGGTCTTTTGCTTATTATGGGTCCTATTAGCTTGGCTTTATTTTCAAGGATTTTTTTCGGGATCTTTAAATTTTCTTTGGCTATTGTATAAGGAGGAGGAAAGTCTGGAATGAGAATAATATTTGCAAGAGACCACCAGGGGTAAAGTGTGTACATTATGATGAATTCTCCAAAGTGTTTTAATTTTTGTTCTAGTTTCGAGAGAGTTCTGCGGTGAGGGATCAACATTTTAAGTTGATGTAAAAGTAATATTGATGGTTTTCCAAGAAGACGACAAGCTATCAGAGGAGAGAGCCTTGAGTCAGAAACCACGATATCTGGATTAAAAGTTTTTAATAATTTTATTTCAGTCGTTAATTGTTTCAAAAAAGTGTGAACGTGTTTTGTGACCTTTGTTGCTGTTCTTTTAAGGTCTACAGCACCGTCTTTGTTTTCTTCGAACTTTATTTCTGGCACTTTGACTGCGGGTACATTTTCTGTTCTAAGAAAATCTACTGCATCTCCATATGTGGAGAATAGTATTTTTCCTTTCTTTTTTATGATTTCTTTTGCTATTGGTAGACATCGTCCAGCATGACCAAGTGCAACACCGCATGGAGTAAAGTATACTTTCATGGCGATCCCGTTATTTATACTTATGAAATTTCTTTACGTTTTATAGGTCCACGAGGTGATATTTCCTCGAAAATTTCTGCTTGAAATGAATAAATTTTTACACCTCTCTCTAGCCAACAGTCTGGAGGAAACCCTGCTTTCATGCAACAGTGACTTAGAAACTCCTCTTCATTCCATTTCCATTCAACAGGGACTTGTGGAAGTAGAAGACCCTTGAAGAACCCAGACTCAATTATTAAACCATCTCTGCCTATTTTAATTTTTTTAGGGTATTCCTTTGGGTCATCTACTTCGATGAGTTTAGGTGGGGTCAAAACACTTACTTCGACAAGTATCTTGTCCAATTCAGTTTCGGTTACAGGTAGAAATCTAGGATCGTTTACAGCGGCTTGTATAGCAGCATCTATTGTGGCTTCCACAAGGGGTAGTGTTGGATAAGGATAACCAATACATCCTCTTAACGTGGTCTTGTGTGTCTCCGCCTCTACAATCTTATTTAATGTTACAAAGACACCTGCTTTTTGTTTTAGCTTTTCAGGCGTGTTTTCTGGTACGTTTATTCGCCTTTTCTCTTTCACGTAGGTTTCCATGCTCTTTCTCGCTAGCCTTACTAGGAATTCGCCTTCCTCTAATGAATAGACATACAAAGCTCTAGCCTCCAACTCTCATTAATTATTGAGCACTATCAAAAGTACTAAAGTGACTTGTTTTTACTTTTTCTTTTACCCTCTCAAGAGTTTTTATCATGTTATTCCACATGCGGCCCTTCCAATAGGTTTTGCGACAGTTCTTACATACCCAAAAGTCTTTATAAACTTTTAATGTAGTTTCTGGAATATCTAGTTTAAGTTTTTTGGCTTCATCAACTGGTATATGTTGCATTTCACCGTTACATTCAGGACATCTGGACAATTCTGGATTTATTTTAGGCAAAATGCCAAAGCACTTAATAATATGAGCCAACATGGTTTCAAAATCGTTGCCTTCAACAAGTAACGCTTTAATTCCGCTTTTTAAAGCATGCCTGTAAAGTTCTACATCCTTGGTTAACAATACTCTTTCTTCCTTTTCTGCTAACTTGACCAGCTCTTCGTCAGTACTCAAGCTGCTGTATAAAGTGTCATAGCCTAATAGTCTAAGCCATCTTGCAATTCTCCCCAACATGCCATCACATAGGAATTTTACCATGAAGAATACCTCTCTCGATAATTTTTCCACTTCCAGCAGAACCCAAAATTTCATCATCCTTCATAACCATGATACCATTTACGATAGTTGCAACGACCTTGGCCTCTACTTTCCAGCCTGCAAAGGGGGAGTACTTTGCTTTAGAAAGAAATAATTCCGGTCTTATACGATATTCTTTCTTCATATCGACTAAAATTAGGTCAGCGTCAAAACCCTCAGCTATTTCTCCTTTATTTTTTATGTCAAATATTTTTGCTGGATTATATGATGTCAGAGAAACAAGGGTATCTAATCGTATTTTTCCACGTTTAACCATTGTCAACATAAGAGGAAGCATTGTTTCAAAGCCTGGAATACCCGGAGGCGCCTCTAAAAATCCTTTTTCCTTTTCCTCAGCCGAGTGAGGCGCATGATCTGTTGCAATGATGTCTACAATTCCATTTCTTAAACCCTCCCAGAGGATTTCTATGTCTTGTTGTGTGCGCAGCGGAGGCAACGTTTTTGCATATGATCCCCAGCGTTCAAAGTCGCTTGTTTTTAAAAAAAGGTGGTGAGGTGTTACCTCACATGTAACATTCAAGTTCCTTTCCTTCGCGTTTTGAATAGCTCTGAGAGCATCAGATGTCGATACGTGACAAACGTGTAATCGTGTCCCAGTTTTTCCGATTATTTTTAAACATCTTTCAACCGCTATTTTCTCTCCCTCTGGTGTATAAGTTTTCAAAAACATATCAAGAGAAGAAAGATTTTCATTCTTTAAAAGAGAAAGATTTTTTTCAATGGTGGTTTTGTCGTCAGGGTGAACGGCCACTATTGTATTCCATTTAGCTATTTCTGAAAAATATTTTGTTAATTCTTCGTCATTTTCAACATCTATTTCTGTTATAGGATGATGAAGATACAATTTGAAGCCAAAGACACCCTCCCTAACCAGTAGATAAATTTCATCGATACTTGAGGGGATAGCAGCATAAAAACCGACGTTGACTACTATTTTCCTTTTAGCGACTCTTTTTCTTTCCTTAAGGATATTAATGTTTATGGTTGGAGGCTGAGAATTAGGCATATCTAGAACTGTTGTTATCCCGCCCTTTGCAGCTGAACAAGTGCCTGTGTAGAAATCTTCTTTATAAGATAGTTTGAAATCTCTTAGATGAGCATGTACGTCGATACAACCTGGTAATGCTAAATGTTTTTTGGCGTTAATTTTATGATCTGCTTGAATCAATGAGGTATCTTTTGTAATTTTTACTATTTTACCGTGGTCTACGACTATTCCACCTTCTATAATTTTGCTTTTAAGATATATTTTGGCATTCTTAATGCAACAATCAAATGACACTAATTACACCTACCTACTAACACTATTTTGCTCAATTATATCTAAAGGTAAATTTCAGCTAATTTAATGGAATAGTTATTATTTACTTGTGTTTTCTTCCAATATTTCTCCAGTACCGCTTGGGATTAGTCTTTGTATGTCGTCAATTAAAACTGTTTTTTCGGCTATTCTTCTTTCGTCTTCAGACAATTTCTTTAACAAGTGAAATTTAATCATTTTACTTAGTTTTCCACTGGGCACCTTTCCAGGAATTATAACTATGAAATTATCTGTTTGACTTTTTATGGCAGATAGTGGACCCGCTATTGGAATGTAGTACTCTTTCTCTTTAATAAGACCTATGGCTAATTGTAGAGGTATGTTTTTTAGGTAATTCCTTTTACCCCTTATAATAGCTGCTCCATGCCTTAAATACTGGCCTGATGGGGGAGAAAGAGATACTTGATCAGCAGTTACCCAATAAGCATCTGCTGCTCCCAGACCCATTTTCCAAGCCCTTGAATATGAAACTGCAAATTGGGCTGCTTCTTTGATCGTTGTTTCCGTTATATTCCGCTCGTTGGCCTTTATAACAACATGAGGAGCCCCTTCTATATCTGCATGAATAAGAAGGTCATTTTTGCCTAGGTATTTTTTAATTATCTCCTCATTTTGCTTAGCATCTCTTCCACCAATAACTAAAAGTCCATCGGATGATTTAAACCATCTAAATTTTTCGTACCACTTCTTTTCTCTTCTTTTTGTAAGTACGATCTCTTCTTTTTTCTCTAATCCTATCGTTTTTCTTTCTAGTAGATCATTTAGTTCCTTTTTTGTCCTTTCAATAGCGGTCTTTAAGCCTTCTATCTTACTTGCCGCCTTTTTCGCACGTTCATAGTATTCAGATGCATTTTGCACGGCGGATTTCCTAAAATCTAAAGTGACCTCCTCTCCATCAAGTATTAAAGTGATTGTTCCATTTTTTGGATCCAGTTTTTTAATCATTTGCGTAGACGAAAGTCCATATTTTTTTCCTTCTTCTATCTTTTTAATGATATCTTCCCATGTGTATCCCTTTCTCCTAGCATCTAGAACTGTGGAAGTAATTTCTTCTATCTCTCTTAGGTGAGTATAAATTAGATCTCCTTTTCTCTTTGACTTTTCTTGAGTAACTAGTAGTTTTTTCAGGTTTTCCTCTTGTATCTTTAATCTTCTTTGCAATTTTTTTATTGCTTCATCTTCAGGTTTTATCTTTTCTTTCACTAAGGTTTCTGCCTCAATTTTGGTAAAGAACTCGTCAGCTGCCTCGTTAAAGGAATTAAAAACTTTATAGGGCTGCTTCTCGTATTTTTTTAACTTTATAGGCTCGATGCTTTGTGGTTTTTCTCCGCTTTCATCGAAGAACATTATAGGGGTTATATTACCGCGTAATATTTCCTCTATTAGCTCTTTGATCTTATTTAAAATGTCTTCTAATTGTTCTTTTCGAATTTCCTTTGCTGGAGTATTTTTATCTATATTTAATCGAATACATGCATCTTCTATAAGAATTGGATCCACATTAATTAGGGAAATAAGTGTTCTAACAATGTCTTTCCGAGAAATGGAAACATTTTTCCACAATTCGTCTATTGTAATTTCGTTGATGTTTTTTCCTCTGGATGGTGGAAAATTGTATTTTTCTTTTGGTATAATGTTCCGGTCTCTCATTTTCATATATTTTTGTGCAACAATTATTTTCCAGTCGGAATCTAAAAGTATTAAATTTCCTTCTCTAAAAAATTCGGCGATTAAATAATATTTTTGTTGTTTAATTTCAAACGAAATTATGACAATTCTATCAAGATCGTATTGTCTTATTTCCGATATTCTAGTATTTCTTAGATATTTGCGAAGTGCCATACAGAAAGTAGGTGGTTTTATTGGTTTTTCACGTAAATACTTAGTTAAATGTATTCTTTTTCC
This sequence comes from Candidatus Baldrarchaeota archaeon, assembly GCA_030587435.1. The sequence goes on from JAUQZC010000180.1 coordinate 29,248, forward strand.
GGGTTCAACAAGCAACTCAAAATTTCTTGTTGTTCTGATTTTAAATAGAAATATGTTTGAGTCTAATTGGTAAACGTTATTAAGCCATCCTCCAATTAACTGTTGATTAAGTTCATATACAATTGCTGAAATGTCTATAGCAGACATGCCGTCTTTAACCAATTTTGCCACCCAATAGGAAGAGGTGTTACCTTTGAACCCTAAAGATAAAATTTATTGGGTTAAAATATCTTTCGCAATTATAACAGCATTAATATGCGGCTTTCTAGGTATGACAGGTGTATATGGTTTTCTTTTCGGCCTAACCATGCTTATCACGGCATATTACTTTTCAATTTTCGTAGTCAGAAGGGAGATAGAAGAAGTAGGCGGACTTGGAACTGTATTCTTCACTGGACTGTTCACTTACATCTTTTTATGGTTAGTTCTTTGGAGCTTAATTTACACATATTTATTAAAATAATGGATTAAATAAACATAAATGATGATGTTGTTATAATTGTCCATTTTTATTTTAATAACTTTTGGGTGAAAACTATTCTAATTGTAAGAAAGAATAAGAACATGGCTGTGTTTGGTTTTATTAGGTTTTGGATAAATTTTATATAATTATAACATGCCACCTTTTTGTAATCTTGGATTTCTTGTTAGCTACTGTATACATCTGAAAAGTATTTAACATAAATTGTGGTAGTCTCAATCTTCAACCATTAAGATTAAATTCTTTAAAATTTTTATATAACTACATATAGTAAAAAATTAAGTAGTGGTATGAAAATGGCTTTAGATGACCTTGATAGGAAGATTCTTTGCCTTCTTCAGCAGAACGCTCGAACACCATTTACAAAAATTGCCGAAAAACTTAGTATACCCGATACTACAATCCATTTTAGAGTGAAAAAACTCATTGAAAATGGAGTTATCAAGGGGTATACTGTTTTGCTCTCTCCACAAAGTTTAGGCTACAACTATGTGAGTTTAGTTAGATTGAAAATCGGTGGACACATAGTGGAGGATATGAGTGTTAAAAAAGCTGAACAATTGGCTGAAAAGTTAAAGGCCGATGAACGAGTCAGGTTTATAGCTTTAGGAGATCAGAAAACCGTAATTTATCTCATCCTTATTGGTAAGGATCCAAATGATGTTAATGATATTATTCAAAAACTTAAAAATGATCCAGATGTACAAGAACTTGTAATGTGGAATATTGCAAAAGTTATGAAAGGTGAAGAAATGTTAAGCCCAATAGTGTTTCAAGACATAGGAGGGAGGAATAGTAATGTCTGAACGAGTCAAAACTGGAATACCTGGATTAGATGGGATACTAAATGGAGGATTCATTAAAGGAACAAATATTTTAGTTAGTGGCGGGACAGGTACGGGAAAAACGATTTTTAGTATGCAATTTGTTTATATGGGCGCGGTTCTCTACGATGAACCTGGAGTATTTGTAACACTTGAAGAAAGACCTTCTGAATTAAGAAGGGAAGTATCTCAATTTGGCTGGGATCTTAAACATCTTGAAAACCACGGGAAAATCGCAATTATCGATGCCGCATCGAGTAAAGCAGGTATTCCTACCAATGAGCCCTACGCCCTTAGAAGGGGTTTTGATATAAATGAACTAGCTAAAGAAATTTATCGAGCAGCAAAGGATCTTGGTTCTCAGCGTATTGCTTTGGATTCCATTTCCGCCCTCGGAGTAAGGTTTGATGATATTCTTCAAATTCGTACATCGATATTCAAATTATCGGCGCTTTTAAGGGAACTTGAGGTAACATCCATAATGACTACTGAAATCGCTAACCCTAATCAAATATCCCGATTCGGAGTTGAAGAATTTATTGCTCAAGGTGTAATCATTCTGCATCTAGACGAAGAGCATGATGAGTTAAGACGATCACTTATTGTTAGAAAAATGAGGGGAACTTCCCATAGCCTAAAGCGACACCCCTTTGAAATCACACCAAAAGGAATAGTTGTAAAGCCTGTTGAATAATGTTTTGACTCTGTTTTGTCCATTACCAATAATAGATATTGGTGTGTTTCATGTCAAAAAAGAGAAACTTATTTTTTATTATCGAGCATTTAGAGCCTGTATTAGGGAGATGGGTTTGGTTTGAATATAAACATGCTTCAAAAATTGTAGGACGGGAGAATCTTATATTTACTAATGTCAAGAATTGGAAAGAGGCAAAAAAGCTTGCAGAGTTAGGTAGTGTTTTTAATAAAAGTGTGAGAGAATTACCTTTCAGTCAGAGAAAAATGATAGTGTTAGATCCCAATGCAAAAAAACTTTTAGAGCCGAAAGACTTTAGGAAAATCTCATGCGTTGTCATTGGTGGAATTTTAGGGGATCATCCACCGCTTGGAAGAACTAAAAAACTTATTTCACGTTTTTTACCGTTTTCTATGAAGAGATCACTGGGTAAATATCAATTTTCAATAGATGGTTCTGTATATCTTGCAAGAGAGGTAAGTGGGGGAAGAAAACTGAAGGAAATACCTGTGAAAGTTGGATTGGATATACGCGTTGATGAGTACTATACAATTACTCTTCCCTTTGCTTTCCCGTTGGTAAATAAAAAACCTTTGATTTCTAAAGACTTAGTGGGTTACTTAAAAAAGGATATTATTAAAGATGAGGAAATCATGTTGAGAGAAGGAAGAATTCCCTCAATAGTTGATGACACGTATCAATAATAAATTGATTTACTTGAAGGAAAGTACCTGCAGTATTTAAGAAAACGTATTTTTGAACGTATTCTTTCAACATTATTCATTAATGTTTTTATCTTGATAATATTTTCTAAGAAAAGGCATTTTAACTCTACTTTTATGAAAAGAAATTTTATATAAGCTATGGTGGTTTTTATTTCCGCATTTAAGTGTTTGTTGATTTTTACAGAAGGGAGAAGAATATGAGTCTAGTTCAAAAAATTGAAGATACCGTTGTTAATTTGTTGCGGCTCGCTGTAACAAGACTGCCAAAAGATGTAAAAGATGCATTAAGATCTGCATATGAGAAAGAAGTTGATGAAACAGCGAAAACACAGTTAAAGGCCATCTTAGATAACATTATGCTTGCGGAAAAAACTGAGAGACCAATATGTCAAGATACTGGTGTAATCATTTTTTATGTAAAGGTCGGCGACAATTTTAGAGAACTAGGACAAATCCCGGAGATCCTAAGAAACGCAACCATAAGAGCCACAAAGGAAATTCCCTTGAGACCAAATGCTGTTCATCCAATATCTCAGAAAAATAGCGGAGACAACACAGGAAGATATATACCATATATAAATTGGGAAATTGTCCAAGGAGATTTCTTAGAGATTACTGCCTTTCCAAAGGGTGGAGGCAGCGAAAATATGTCTAGGCTGGGTATGCTAAAACCCGGTGAGGGTATAGACGGTATGAAAAAATTTGTTGTCGATACCGTGTTGCATGCAGGAGGTCAACCGTGTCCTCCCGTAATTTTAGGCGTTGGTATCGGTGGAGGGGCCGATATCGCTATGAAACTGGCGAAAAAAGCTTTATTAAGGCCAATAACTGAGAGACATGAAGACCCAGAAATAGCACAGTTGGAACAGGAGTTATTGGAAGCAATTAATGAATCGGGGATTGGACCAATGGGTCTCGGTGGTAAAACAACAGCTTTGGGGGTCAACATAGAATATGCTCATAGACATCCTGCTAGTTATCCGGTAGGCGTTGTAGTGCAATGTTGGGCTGCTAGGAGGGCTTCAGCTAGAATCTATTCTAATGGGACTGTAGAATATTTAACACATGAAGTTGGTGAGAAATAATGTCTACTTATAGGTTTAAAATTCCGGTTTCTGAAGAAGATATACGTAAATTAAGGGTCGGAGACGTGATTTATGTTTCAGGTACAGTGGTTACTGCTAGAGATGAAGCGCATAAGAGGGCGTTGGAGTATTATGAGGAGGGAAGGAAGCTTCCAGTTGATTTTGAAGGAATCGCTCTTTATCATTGTGGACCTATAGTTAAAAAGGTAAATGATGAGTGGATAGCCGTGGCTGCGGGACCTACAACCAGTACACGTATGGATCTTTTTGAAGCAGAGTTTATAGAGAAATTTAGAGTTAGAATAATAATAGGTAAGGGCGGAATGGGTGAAAGAACCACTGAAGCATGTAAGAAATATGGTGCAGTTTATTGTGCTTTTGTCGGAGGAGCTGCAGTTCTTGCTGCAAATGCTATAAAAAGAATAAAAGGTGTTGAATGGTTAGATTTGGGAATGCCTGAAGCTCTTTGGATTTTCGAAGTTGAAAACTTTGGGCCTCTTATCGTTACCATAGATTCTCATGGAAATAATCTTCATAGAGAGGTAATGTCCAGAGTAGAGGCTAACAGAGATACAATTTATAAAAAATTGAGATTAGAAGGTTAAATAATTTCAAACTGGGTGATTAGCTTGGAAAAATTTGAAGTTATAGAAACAGATATATTAATTGTTGGAGCTGGTGGGGCGGGACTTAGGGCTGCTGTAGAAGCATCAAAATATAATTTAGATGTAACTGTGGTAAGTAAAGAACTTCTGGGTAAGGCACATACTACCATGGCAGAAGGCGGAATAAATGCAGCTTTAGGGAACGTAGATCCCGAAGATAATTGGAAATGGCATTTTTTGGATACGGTGGAGGGCGGTGCGTGGTTAAATGATCAAGATTTAGTAGAAGTGTTAGTAAAAGAAGCCCCAGACAGGATTTTCGATTTGGAAGAATTCGGTGCAGTATTTGATAGGTTGCCTAATGGTAAAATTGCTCAAAGGCCTTTTGGAAAGGCTCGATATAGAAGAACATGTTACATGAGCGACTACACTGGTCATGAAGTGCTTGCTACCCTCGTAGATGAAGTTAGAAAGAGAGGAGTTAATGTACTTGAAGAAATTTTTGTCAGCAAGCTTCTCACATCAAACGGAAGAGTTACTGGCGCTGTGGCGATCGACTTAAAGAATGGAGATTTTTTGGTATTTAAATCCAAGGCTGTAATACTTTCAACTGGTGGAGCAGGACGTATGTATAAGGTTACAACAAACCCAGCTTCAGCAACAGGTGACGGAAAGATATTGGCTTTGGATGCTGGAGCTGAAGTGATGGATATGGAAATGTTTCAATTCCATCCAACAACAATGGTCTGGCCTCCATCCTGTCGAGGTATACTTGTAACGGAGGCAGTTAGAGGCGAAGGTGGGATACTACTTAATATTAAGGGAGAAAGGTTCATGAAACGTTATAATCCGAAGTTAATGGAACTTGCAGGAAGAGATGCTGTTGCTAGAGCAAACTGGACCGAAATCATGGAGGGTAGAGGAACCGAACACGGAGGAGTACACCTTTCGGTAACTCATTTAGACCCAGAACTAGTTAAAACCAGACTAAAAACCATGTATAAACAATTCCTATTAGCTGGTATAGATATAACAAAAGAGCCTATGGAGGTTTCACCTGGAGCACATTACTACATGGGCGGAATTAGGATAAATGTAAAGACAGAAACTGGAATAAAGGGTCTCTTTGCTAGCGGAGAGGAAACAGCTGGTGTTCATGGAGCAAACAGGCTTGGAGGCAACTCGCTTATAGATACTCAAGTTTTTGGTAAAAGATCGGGAGAATATGCTGCAAAATTTGCAAAATCTGAAACATTTCATTCTATAGATCTTAAGCAAGTAGAGGAAGAACAGAAAAGAATATTATCGATAGCTAAAGAGAAGAGTGATAAAATTAGACCCGTTAAAATTAGGGAACAGTTATGCGAAGTTATGTGGGAAAACGCTGGAATTTTCAGAGATGGAAATAAATTAAGTAGTGCTTTATCCTTCATAGAAAAAGCCAAGGAACAAATGCTTCCTAAGCTTGGCATATGCGACACAACCACGTGGCGATATAACAAGGAACTTATAGAGGCCCTTGAAACTATTAATCTTATAAGGGTTGCAGAATTATTGGTGAGAAGCGCGTTAATCAGAACAGAAAGTCGTGGTGCCCATTATAGAACAGATTACCCAAAAACAGACAATAAGAACTGGTTAAAACATATCGTATGGTATTTAGAAAATGGTGTTTTAAAATACAGATTTGAGCCAGTGAAAATAACATTAGAAAAACCACCTCAATAGTGAGGTAATGAAAATGGCGAAAAATCAAAAGATAAGGGTTAAAATATTTAGATTTAACCCTATAAAAGATGTTGAACCACATTACGAAGAATACGAAGTACCTTACATAGAGGGGATGCGTGTATTAGACGTTTTAAATTACATACATGACAATTACGATGGAAGTTTAGCTTATAGATGGGAGTGTAGAGCGGGACAGTGTGGAAGCTGTGCAATTATGATAAATAAAAAGGCAGGATTAGCATGTCAAACTTTAGTGGATCCTGAAACCGAAGAGCTTCTACTGGAACCGCTTCCAATTTTTCCAGTTATAAGAGATTTAGTAGTGGACATTCAAAAAGGCTATAAGAAATTATTAAAGATAAGACCATACATTCATCGAGATTCGGCTGCTCAACATCCTGAGATCATTTACCAGTATGAAATAGAGGATTTAAAGCCCATGCGTGAATGCATTGAATGTTGGAGCTGTACTGCCATGTGTCCGGTGATTCAGAGTGCTTGGGACATTTATGGCGGGCCAATAATCATGGTTCATTTAGCGAAACTCGCTCTCGATAAGAGAAATGCATTTGATCACCTTTTAACAGCATTTCTTGAAGGATTATATGCTTGCACGCAATGCGCAAATTGTAAGGAAGTTTGCCCCAAAGAAATAGATATTCCTGAGAAAGCTGTTGGGAAAATGCGATATCTAGCTTATAATAAACGAAATCTAATTAGAAATGAACATAGAAAAATCGTAGAGAGCGTAAAAAAGTTCTATAACCCTCTTAACGAAGATAACAACACTAGAGCGGAATGGGCCAAGGATCTCGATATACCAATTGCAAAAAGAAAAGCAAAAATACTATACTTTGTTGGTTGCATGGCAAGTTGGCGTGAACAAAGAGTTGCTAGAGCTACTGCAACGCTTCTAAAGCTTGCAGGAGCAGATTTTACGGTCCTAGGTCCCTATGAAAGAGATTGCGGTTCTGTTTTCGTCAGACTTGGAGATATGGAATTAGTCAAGGAATTTGCGCTTTATATGAAAAACATTGTAAGGGATTACGATTTTGACGCCATAGTAACATCGTGTGCCGGTTGTTTTAGAACATTCAAAGTGGATTACTTAGATAAATTGGGCATTGATCTAGGAATACCGATATACCATTCGTCAGAATTGTTTTCACAATATATAGACGAGGGAAGATTAGTACCAAACATAGAACTGAACATTTCTGCAACATATCACGACCCTTGTCACTTGGGAAGACATGTAGGTGTATTTGAAGCGCCAAGAAAAATCATTAGGAACATTGGGTTGAACTTTAAAGAAATGTTAAATGAACGATATAAAGAAAATTCTAGATGTTGCGGAGCAGGCGGCGGTGTAAGATCCGGGTATAGAGACATTGCAAGGGAAGTTGCATCGTATAGAGTAGAGAAAGATGTTCCAAAAGATGTAGAGGTTATAGTTCAAACTTGCCCATTCTGCTACTTTAACTTTGAAGACGCTGTAAAAACGAATAACTATCCGGTCAAAAACATAGATTTAACAGAATTGCTTATAATATCTGTTGCAGGAGAAGAGGCTATAAAAGTTCTTGGGAAGGAAAGATACGACGAGATTATGTCGCTATCAGGCAAATAGAGTCAACAGGAATGTGAGTGAAAACTATACAGATTTACACCGGTGTATTCGCTAAATTTATTTAATTTTATTTCAAAATTTTAAACATAAATCGGCCTTTTATTTGATATAGTTAGAAATAGAAGTCCGCTCAGAGTAAGGCTTCTTCTCTTCACCGATTAACTCAAGCGAACCTCCTTCTTCATAGCCTACAAAAAACTTAAACATTGAAAATTTAAATTTTCTCACAAAATGTTTTTTATAACAAAGATTGTCGATGGAAGAGGGAAATGATAATAGACGTAACTCCTACTCTCGAAAAAGCACTTTCAATTGTTCTTGATGCTCTAAATCAAAAGAAGGTTCTTGTTTTAGTGGGTACGTGTACAGTGGAATATCAGGGACGCGCAAAATCCACGCTTAGTTTAGGTGACCGCATTTTGATAATAAAAAGGGACGGCGCAGTATTAGTTCATCGTCCCATAGGATACGCTCCAGTCAATTATCAGCGGCCTGGTTGCATCTTTTATGCAAAACTCGAGAAAAATAGGTTAAAAATAGAAGCTATAGATCAAAAACACAGAGAATATATGAGGATTATTTTCTATAGTGTAAAGCTTGCTGCTTGTCTTGACTTAGAAGATAAGGGAGAATTCGCGCTATATGTTACTGAGGAAGATATAAGAAGAGCTATTTTAGCCAATCCCGAGTCATTAGAAGAAGGTTTTAGGCCTATTTCGATAGAAAAGGAAGTAGAGCCAGGTTTCATTGATATCTACGGTATCGATAAAAATAATAAATTAGTGGTTGTAGAGCTTAAAAGGAAAAAGGCTGATAAAGCTGCCGTAACACAACTAATCAAATACGTAAACGACATAAAAAGAAAAAGTAAAAGGGAAGTCAGAGGAATACTTGCTGCACCATCAATAACTAAAGATGCGCATACATTGTTGATATCTTTGGGTTTAGAATTCAAAAAGATAAATATTAAGGAATGTATGAATCTTTTAAGAAGAGTTGAAGGGAAAAAAATCACTGAATATCTTAGTTAAGTAACTTTCTTTTTTAGGTTCTCCGCTTCTTGCGTCCGTCCCAGTTTTTCAAGAGATTTAGCAGCCCCAAGGATACATTCTTTGTAACTATTATCGTCTCTTAACAAACTAAAGCATTCAGCAGCTTTTAAGAAGAGATCTTTTGCCTTTTCGAAGTTTTCGATTTTCATAAACAACTTTGCAGCGTTTCTAAAATTTTTGGATGAAAAATCATAGTCTCGATCCTTTAAAAAGTGTTCTCCAGCCCTTTCATAAAGTTCAGCTGCCGTTTTAAAGTCTCTAGTGCTTGCTGCTGCTTTGGCAGCTAACATTTCTTGATAAGCAGCCCTACCATAATCATTCTCTTTAAGTAGTTTTTCAGCTTCTCGCAAGAAATCTTCTATTTTTTCACTCAATTTTAAATCATCCTCCAACTAAGATTCTTTTATTTTCTCTTTACCTGCCTTCCTCATAGCTTTTACCATTTTCTCAACCTTTTCCCTTACTTTATCTAGGTCTTTTATGTGTTCTATTGCTGTTCCAACCTGAATTCCATCTGCCCCGGCAAGAACTATTTGTTCGGCTTGCTCTGCGGTTCTGACGCCGCCAGCATAGATGTAAGGTATTGACAGTATGGATTTCACGGCTTTGATCAATGAAGGTGGAGCAGGTGTCGGAGCGCCAGATCCAGAATCTGTGATTATAAAGTGTGCTCCAAGATATTCGCCAGCTAATGCGCATGCCATAGCTATTTCAGGGTCGTTTCTAGGCACGGGATTTGCATCCCCAACCCAACCCGCTGCTCCGCCAGGTTCCAATATTATATATGCAACTGGAATTGGTTCTAAGTTAAATCGTTTAATTAATAGTGACCCTAAAATTTGCGCTTTCATAATAAAGTATGGGTCTCTGGAATTCATCATAGTCATGAAGTATATTGCATCAGCATATTGAGATATTGTGCCAACATTACCTGGAAATAGTATTACTGGTAAGTCTACTTTTTCTTTTATCATTTTTACTGTTAGATCGAGTATTTCTCCTTGAGCTCCGACTGATCCGCCAACAAGTATGGCGTCAGTTCCTCCTTCATAAGCAGCATATGCTATTTTGGCAGCTTCTTCAGGCTGTTGTTCGAAGGGATCTATGAGACTTAAATGAATTGCTCCATATGTTGATATATGCTCTTTCAGATACGCTTCTACTTTTCCCAAGCTTATGCCCCCACTTTAAACGGAGACATGTTTTACTTTAGCTTTTTATTTTTATTAGACAAATTTCGATGCTAGATACCTTTCTTACAATAACATATAACTTTATGGGTTTTATTAAGGTTGATAGGAGAACTTTATTAGTTAGCTTATCTTCGACTGAAGTCAGCTAAAACCATATTTTTTTAGAAGCGAAAGACCAATCTTTGTTATTTTTAGCTTTACAACCTCGTTGCTAAACATGCCTCCAATTGTAATTTCTTTTACTGCTCCCATTCTCTTTAAACGTTCTAATGTAAACTCTGACCCTGGAAACATAGTTCTCAGCCTTCGTCTTGTTAGTGACCGCTTTTTTAGCGTTTTAAGTATTTCTAAGGCCTCCTTGGGAATTTCCATATATCTTCCTCCACCAAGTAAATCTTCCAACTCACATACTATTTTTAAATCATATAATTATAGTTTCGATTTCTACATAATAAGAGAAGAATAGTTAATGTTCCAGAACTAAGAGTTTTCGTCCTCCAGAGGCGCTCCTGTTTCCTTTAGAATCTCACTAACTGTCGTCCCTTTTTGAAAGGCTAGGAAATCGGCAAGCTTGAATGCGTAATTTTTCCATTTTTCAAGTTTTAGCCATAATTTATCAATTTCGTCTGGTTTTAGCAATTTTTCCCTTAGGTTTTTGTTTTCTTCCTCTAATTTTTTTATTTGTTTTTCAAGATTTTTAATTTTCTCTAACGTAGCTGAAATTGGCCGCCAAAAGACCGTATAGCGACCAATTTTTTTATTTGCAATATCTTTTCGTTTACTAACCATTTCTTTAAGTAACTTTACAATTATTCGGCTGTTTATTCCTAATTTTTTTGAAAGCTCTGTAGGCGTATAAGGCTCGTTCAATAGTTCTAAGATTTTTTTCTCAATATCTACCATTTTTGCTCCCTTAATTTTAACTGTTTAAACTTATAAGCCGTTTTACATTATAACGTTACTTTAAAGAGTACCATTATTAATTGGGGATTATTGGTATAATTGTTTGTGTTTGGCGATGATGTAGGATCGCTAGCCCGAGCCGGAACGGCTAGGGGGTAAAGCCTGCGACGACTGAGCCACATTTATGTTAAGCGGATATTTTTACTGCGATCTTAATTTTATATCCAAAATAGCTTGATACTGTTTTATATTGATTATTGATTATTTCACTTATAAAGATATTATTTAATCATCTGACTATTTACAGTAATGCAATAGAATCTTTGTGTAGGAAATCTATTAAATTGCTAGAAAAAATTAGCCAAAAATAATAAAGGATGGAAAGGTAAAATTACTAAAGGAAAAGTAAACTCTTAAGTTAAGAAAAACTACATTGTTGTTGAAACAAAACATATAATAACCTTTTCTTAAAATTACTTAAAGTTGGAGGAACCATCATAATGGTCTTGGAAATACAGTTAAGAGTTGCAGAGGCTCTTCAAAACGATGTAGGAAGAGGGATTGTACGCATAGATCCAGAGGTAATGGATCAACTTGGTCTATCCTCAGGAGATATCGTTGAAATAGAGGGAAAGAAGAGCACCGGGGCCATGGCGCTGAGGGGCTACTCAACTGACAAAGGTAGAAGAATTATTAGAATGGATGGTCTAATTCGAGCAAATGCTGGAACAAGTATAGGGGAATATGTTAAAGTTCGAAAAGCGTCCTATAGCCCGGCAAAAAGAGTTATACTTGCTCCGGCGGATAAGGTCGTTCGGATAATGACCTCAGGTGAAATACTTAAAAGAAATCTCTTAGGTAGACCGGTTAAGAGAGGAGATATTATAAGT
>JAUQZC010000004.1 GCA_030587435.1 Candidatus Baldrarchaeota archaeon
CTCAAACCTTTAAATATTAATACTTAACCTTAATATGTGTTTAATATTAAAAGGTGATGCTATTGAAATATAAGATTACAATATTAGTATTCCTGATCCTTTTGCTTATTCAACCAACCTTAAATGCTAAAGCCAGTCCAAATTATTATGGGGAACATTTATCAATAAATGTTTTTGATGATGGGTCTCTTTCTGTTGAACTCTCAATTTCCACGTCAGAAGTAACTTTTGAAGGTATAGATCTAAGCGCTAGTGGGTGGACAGGATGCCTGGGAGCACTTTTCTTCGTGAGACGTGGAGAATTACCCCCTCTAGGTGATATGGGAGAAATGTTAATGTTTCTTCCGCAACTAGGATTTGTAGCCGTATATCCTGGAACAATATCCCTCGAGGACGCTATTACAGGAGCTAAGCAAATAGCATCGCAATTTGAAACTGCTTTTCAAACAACATTGGAATTTTACCAGGGCATTTCAATACCAATGGAGGAAGGAGAAAGTATACACGTCATAGTTTTCACGGCCAGCGGGACATTTGAAGACTATGCCAAATACTTCACACAATATGCACCTAGCAATGGGTTTTCTAACCTCTTTAGCCTTGATCGCTTCAAAGAGGCAACAGGAGCTCTTTTACTCTTTGGTATTGGAAGCTTTGATGATGAAGGTTTCTCTCAGATACTTATGGCCCAGTACTATCAGAAATGGTATTTCTCCGGGAAGGGTACCCATACAATTAGTGTTAAGGACGTTTTCGGAATTAAAACCCCTATTACAACCTATTCTTACTCAAACGAGTCATCAGTTGAAATAGAAGTACCGCAAAACGCAACAATAACAAAGTTTTACCCAACTGTCAATGCTTCTCTTCACGACAACTCAGTTGACTGGAATTTCTCCCCATCGGTGAGCCTATCGGATGTCAATGTCACATTTACCTACGATTTTGCATTAAATATTACAGTTACAAAGACAGTTGATAAAAATGAGATTAAAGAAGGAGAAGTCGTGGAAGTAACTATTCGTATCAAAAACAATGACAATGAAACCGCCCACGACGTTTACCTTCAAGACAACAACTTACTTCACTACTACAATAAGAGTGTAGAGATTGTAGAAGGATCCTTGGTTCGGGAAATAGGCGACCTAGAACCGGGGCAGGAAGTTGTTCACCGATATAAAATCAAGTTTAATGTTGAAGGCTACTACACGTTGCCACCGACCAATGTAACCTACAAATTGGAGGGTTCAGTGAGGATGAGGGAAAGTAACCCAGCATATCTAAGAGTACTACCCTTACAAGTCCAAGAAATGGCTCTTAAACTCATACAAGAACACCCTGTACCTTCAATAATTTTCTTAGCTACAATAGTGTACATAGCAGTCGTGAAGGTCGCTGATTTCATGAAGAAAAAGAAGGGGGTTAAGCCGGTGAAAGGTGCGCCGGAAAGAAGAGAGGAAGAAGAGGAGGAAGAAATCTTCTTCACCGAATAGCTGCAAGCTATTTTATCCCTTATTTTTATTCTTGTAGATTATTGAGTTTATTCTTTGGACTTGATCTTCCAATTGTTTTATTACGTAGTCTATTTTTTCCATCATTTTCTGGCAAATTTCTTTTCTCTTATCCGTTTTTCTTACACCGCCTTCCGAGAAAAGTTCACCGACGGCTTTAAAGCTTTCACTAAAAAGCTTCCAAACATCTCCTTTGAACAAAGGACATGTAAGACATTTCTCAGTTAACTCGGTTAACTGTAGAGGTACGCTTTTTATTGCTGAAACCGTTTGAAACGGGAGTATCATAGCACACTCTTGTCCTAAAATATCCATGAGTCTGTCCTGTATTTTTATGATCTGTGTTGGAAGCTTTAAGGGGAAAAGATACCCGTTTTGACACTGTAGGAAAAGAAGAGAAAGCTGCGAGAGATAAGCCTGGCAAAGAGCTAAACCTTGAGAACATCCACTAACGTATAAACGGAATAAATATTCTCCAAATTCTTCCTCTGGTCTTTTATTATCTGACTCCATCCTTACCTTCCTCGAAAAATCTTTTGTATGCGACCATTAACAGCAATGCAACTGAATTATGAAGTCTATAGGTTTAAACAGTTGCGTTATCTTAGATTATTGTAACCTTTGTTTCCGCAAAAAGACACATAGTATTCTAATATATTTTTTATCCTTTGCCGCTTACAAGGTTCCACATTCCATAGTCAGCTTTGTTTAGGAACTTTAACAGCCATATTCAGAAAGACGGTTTATCTTGGTTTTAAGGTAATGTTGTGTTAAGGTTTCTTTATGTTAATGTAGGGTGTAGTCTCCTCTATTATTAAAGTGGTAAATTAAAACGGTAACCTTTATATTTGTAAAATTTATAATTGAGTAGTAGAGTTTTATCAAAGATTTTGTTACGCTGTTTTCTCGCTTTTTCATGCTAGAATATTTAGGTTATGTAGAGGTAGGGAGGTATGAAAAGTGAAAAGGGTGAAGACCGGAATACCTGGGATGGACGAAATATTAAATGGAGGTTTTCCTAAAAGAAACGTTGTACTTCTCGCGGGTGGCCCTGGAACAGGTAAGACGATTTTTGGTATGCAATATCTTTGGGCTGGAATTTCACAGTACGATGAACCTGGCATATATGTTGCTCTAGAGGAACATCCCGTACAAGTTAGAATAAATATGGAACAATTCGGATGGGACGTAAGACCATACGAGGAAAATGGGAAATTTGCAATTGTCGACGGATTCACCGCGGGTATAGGTGAAGCAGCAAAAAGAGAAAAGTACGTTGTTAGAGCACCAGACGATGTGCAAGCCTTGGTCGATGTAATTAGAGCAGCAATTAGAGATATAGGTGCAGAAAGAGTTGTAGTTGACTCAGTAACCACACTATACCTAACGAAGCCAGTAGTCGCTAGAAACACAGTTCTTCAAATAAAAAAGGTTCTCAGCGGCATGGGATGCACAGCAATACTGGTAAGTCAAGTGTCCGTAACGGATAGAGGTTTCGGTGGACCTGGAGTTGAACATGCAGCAGACGGAATAATAAGATTAGACTTAGAAGAAATTAAAGGAGAGCTGCAGAGAAGTTTAATTGTCTGGAAGATGCGTGGAACAGCACATAGCATGAGAAGGCATCCTTTCGAAATCACAAGTAATGGAATTAGAGTGTTTCCTGATAGAACCGTTTCATTTTAAAAAAATTGAGGAGGGTGGTGAGAAATGGAAGAGGTACCACTTAAACCTATTGGAAGAGAAGAAATACACAAATTGGAAAGCGCACTACTTGTTGGCACACTATTTCGTAGCGAAGTATTAGAAGCATTAAAGAACCCAGAGGAAAGACTAACATGGGTAGACTCCCTAGCAGTAGCAGCAGGAGCCCTAGCAAGAGAGAAAGCTGGAATGTCTGTTCC
>JAUQZC010000075.1 GCA_030587435.1 Candidatus Baldrarchaeota archaeon
CTACAACATTGACCAATAGTATGGGTACCCATACGGATGGTTGAAGCTTTATAAGCATTGCTGGCGTGCAAATGAATACAATTATTGAAATGCCGTAGAGAACATACGGGAAGAGGTACGCTTTACTACGCTCTTTTTCTTCCCCGTTTTTTTCTACCTTTTTTTCAGCCAAAAGGTTCACCTCTCCTTTCGACAAATGGAAATGCTGCACAGCAAAGTTTTATTAAATTTCTTTAGATACAAATTGCGATAACAATTTTAAAATTAACGCTTAACATTTAGAGGAAGTAAGTTTCATTTATTTCAACTGGTGTTAGCATTGAAGATTTTTGTTTTAGGTTCATGCACCGCTAAGAAAAAGTTTAAACGTTTAGATATTACTTGCGAAGCCATCGATAAGTTTGGTAGAGAGAAATTAATTGAACGAGAAGACCTTAAGGACATGGTTTTACCTGCTAGAGACATGTACTTGGGCGGTCAACATCTATACACTATTAAAGCTGTGGACATTTTACGTTCAATTCCAAGCATTGAGTGCGTTAATTTTTACATTCTTTCCGCTGGATTCGGGCTTTTAGAAGAACAAACTTTAATTCCCCCCTATGAATGTACCTTTGGTATTATGAGTAAAGAGGAGATTAGACATAGAAGCAAGAGACTTAGAATAGAAGAAAAACTGCTAAAAATACTTGAGAGGGAAAATTATGATATAGCCTTTTTCCTACTTGGAATGAAATATTTAATTGCAATTGAAGAAGCGTTAAAAAGCTTTCCAACCAATACACTTCACTACTTTTATGTTTCTAGAGGAGGAAGCAGGGTCATTCCTCGAAAAGAAAACTTTAGTCTCATTTTTATTGATAAGTTTAAAGCAAGGAAATATCATGTTTCCCGTTTTGAAATCAAAGGGTTCCTTTTTTATAATTTAGCAAGAAAATTGTTAAGGCAACACGATAAAATTAAAGAAATACTGAAAAAACCTTCAAACGTCATGAGGCTCTATTCAACGAACTAGTTGCGATTATTGCTTAAAACAGCAAACCAGACTATTAGAGGTTGAAAGATTAAAAATAAAAGATGAAAAGGTGTTTATTCTGCACTCATCATCATTGTGACTTCTTCTGCAGTGAAGTATGCAATTATACCTGTTGGGATCACTGCAGATGTCACTAGTGCTGCGGCTGCTTTAGCTAGTAAGGTTGCTGATATGAATGATGTTACTACGCCGTAGAGACCTGTAATTAGAATTATGAGAAGTGAAAGTTTCTCTTTCTTTCCCCATTGTATCGAACGCACTCTATAGAATACGTATCTTCGTATAAAGAGGCTTAGACCTGCCTCTGCTAAAGTGAAACCTATAACTGCAGTGACTAACATTACAAGCAGGGTTAAAGGTGCAGATAATCCATATGCAATAGCGGCTGCTCCAGAACCGGTTATGGCGCCGATTATAGCTAAAGCTATAGTCATTTTTATGGTGTTTTTCGGAGGAGGTATTTCTTCCTTTTTCTTTTTACGTTTAAGCTTTCTGAGTTTTAATAAATACTTGAGATATTTCCATGAGAATTTACTCCTAGCGCTTTCAAACCCTTTTGTTGCCTCTTCACCTGGCACAAGGCTTGGAGCAGCAGCTTGTCCCACGGAAGTAGTCACCGTCGTGGATACACCGCTAACGCCCGCAGCTGTGGCTACAGCTGCAGTTGCGGAAATAATTCCCGAGATAGCCCCAGATGTTGATGTTGCTACGGTTGTTGCAGTTATTTCAGGGAATGTTTCGTTTTCACTTGGTTGCTCTGTCACTTCTGTTTCCCAGTAGGTAAAACTGCTATTTGTTATCCAAAGTGTTTCCGTTGAGTTGTAATACTCTGTTAAACTATTATTCTCGTAGTAGCAATGTTCGTAAAAGTAGTTTTCTTCCAGGAGGATACCTGTTTTCTTGCCGTATTTCCCTTTAATGTTGATGAGCGTCATATGTGTGTAATTTGTGTTATCTGATGTGTATGATTCTGTCTTGTTTATTTCTACTGTAATGAAAATTATATCTACGGGTTTATCTCCTATGTAGTCTTTAGGTACTTCTTTGAAATATACTATTGTGGTTTTGTCTGTTCGGTTGAGTTGCTGTAAAGTGTTTTCAATTAGGCTCCAATTTACTGGTAGTATATATGGGAACTCCCCTGTCATTATTTTTTCGTTTAGGAATTTTGTGAAATCGGTTAAATTATAAGTGTATACCTCTGTATGGTTATATGCATATGTTTCTGTTTCATTTTTCCCTTGATACGTGGATTCTCCAAAAACTGAATGGTTTAAGTATATTGTATTTCCCGTAACGTTTAGAAAGATTATCGTCATATTTGAAATGTCTGTTTCACGTCCTGCTTCCCATTCTGACTCCCATACTGAAACAGCCTCATGATGTAACGTCCATGTCGCTCCTTCTTCAACTCCAAATGTTAATGTTTCTTGCGCAGAGGTTGGTAGTATGAACAACAGAAGCATTAATGTTATAGAAATAGCAAACCAAATTTTAACGGTGTTGTTCTTATGTGTACTCAACGATTTGCACCTTCTTGGTTTAGTGCAACTTGGATTTATTGTCTCGATATATTTTATTAAGGGTTTAAAAATGTAGTGGTTCACCTTACTACTATACTTTAATGCATATATGTCAAGGCTAATCCTACTTAAATGAATCGTGAAAAGGAGGCTTTGAATCATCGACCTTTTCTACAATCCAGTTTTTACCTTATATCTTTAATAAGCTACCCTTCCTTCATATATGTTATCTCGGAAAGGTAACTTTAGAATGTTTTAGGAGTATTGGCGGCTTCTGCAGCGGCACAGCTTCCTCTTGCCCTTTTCTCGATTTTATGGTTAATTTTCCTGCGTTTAGTTTACGATAGGAATTAAGGTAGGTATATCGCTTACTACGAGAAGAACAGTCCTAATGCCGCTTTTAATACAGTACATGAGAGCAATATTGTTACCATATTTCCTAAGAAACCATCGTGTTGAAGTTTTAGCTTTTTACATAAGAGGAAGTGTTAAATTATAAGTGTTCATTGTTAAATTTTCAGTTTGCTGTTTTAGGGCCTAATCACAATTTTACAGAGAAAAATTAAAATAAGTAGCAATTTAAAGCATCTACTTACATGGTATATCTCTAATAGTTAGCTATGGAGGGAACATTGTGCAATACTTTGGGAAAATAATTTTACTTGTTTGCGATGGCATGGCTGATAGACAGGTTAAGGAACTTGGTGATAAAACTCCTTTGGAGTATGCTGAGACTCCAAATATGGATGAACTTGCCGAGAAAGGAGTTACAGGTTTAATGGATCCTATCGCTCCCGGCGTTCCTCCAAGTAGCGATACTGCCCATTTAGCTATTTTTGGTTATGATCCTGAAAAAGAATACCCGGGTAGAGGTTTGTTTGAAGCTGCAGGATATGGCTATAAAATTTCAGATGATGAAGTTGCATTTAGATGTAATTTTTCTACTGTTAGAAAAAGAGATAACGAACTTATTGTTGTTGATAGACGTGCTGGTAGGATCAGCGGCAGTGAGGCAGAAGATTTAGCTAAAGAACTTCAGAAAATAGATGAAATTGATGGGGTTAAGGTAAGGTTTGTCCATACATTGGAGCATAGAGGATTTTTGATATTGAAGGGTGAGGGTTTAAGTGCAAATATTACTGATTCTGATCCTCATGAGGTTGGTGCTCCCGTTCTCGAGTCTGTTCCTCTCGAATCTGCTGTTGATTTTGAAGCTGCTCAAAAAACCGCTCAAATAGTTAACAAATTTGTTTTACAGACTTTTAGTGTTTTAAATACGCATCCCATTAATGTAGAAAGGATAAAACATGGTAAGCTACCAGCTAATATCGTGTTGCCAAGAGGAGCTGGTAAAAGAATTAAACTTGAAAGTTTTAAGGATAGATGGGGCATGAAGCCTGCTTGTGTCGCTGCTGGACCTTTATATCGTGGCGTGGCCTTTGAATTAGGTTTTAAGTTAATCGATGTTGAAGGTGCAACTGGTTTACCAAATACCAATATTAAGGGAAAATTTGAAGCCGCCGTTAATGCTTTGGAAAACTACGATTTTGTTTTTATTCATATCAAGGGTACAGATACTTTATCTCATAGTAAAGACGCTAAAGGAAAGGCTGAAATGATTAGTAGAATAGATAATGCGCTGCCAATAATAATGGATACAATAAAAGAAGGGGCTACCTTTGTACTCACAGCTGACCATACAACACCATGTAGTATAGGTATTCATAGCGGAGACCCCGTACCACTGCTAATTACAGGGCCTAACATTCGTAGAGACTTTGTGAAAAATTTTGATGAGATCAGTGTAGTAAGAGGAGGGTTGCACAGAATAAGAGGAAAAGAGTTAATGAACATCTTGTTGGACATGACACATAGAGCACCTGAGTATGGTCTTAGGCCGAGCCCAAAACATGTAAGATACTTGCCAAAAATATGGAATGCGCTGAAACTTAACGAGTAGGATGTGTGCAATGAAATTGCCGTGTTGGGTTATTCTAGGGATAATTCCTTCTCTAAGCCTTCTTCGGGGTATTTAAAGAGAATTACGTATTCTGGTGGAAAAGAAGCATAGATTTTATCTCCGTCTTTATATATTTTTTCGGCTTCTGTTAAAGTGAATACTTCTATTCCATTTTCTAGTTTCACTTTATAGTAAATGTAGCTTCCAGTGTAAAATTTCTCAATAATCCTACCTTCTATGACGTTTTTGTTATTCTCATTTATTGTTTGAGATAATTTAATAAATTCGGGTCTAATAGCAAGCACTACAGGTTCTCTTGTAAATCTTCCTTTTGCCTTAGTTCTTATCTTCACTCCACCAGATACCTCTACTAAACATTCTCCTCCAGAAGACTCTCTTACCACTCCTTCCATGAAATTCATTTTTCCAAGAAAATGTGCTGTGAAGACTTCCTGTGGCCCCAAGTATAACTCTACTGGAGACCCTACTTCAATTATCTTTCCATGTTTCATTATTGCTATGCGGTCACTAATTGACATAGCTTCTTCCTGATCATGTGTAACATGTATAGCTGTTACTCCAAGCTCTTTTACCAGTCTCCGTAACTCATATCGTAGCTCTAGTCTTACTCGCGAGTCTAATGCTGATAGAGGTTCATCGAGGAGGAATAGGTTTGTTTCCGATGCTATTGCCCTAGCTAAGCTAACTTTTTGCTGTGCTCCTCTACTAAGCTCATCTGGAAAGGCTGTAGACCTTAATGTTAATTTTAACATTGAAACTATTTCTTCTACTATTTTCGCCCTTCTTTCTCTTTCTATTCCTTTAACTCTAGGAGCATACCCTATGTTTTCCTCTACATTCATGTGAGGGAATAGAAGTATGTTTTGAAATACCATGGCGATGCGTCTCTCTTCTATTGGAACATCATTGATAAGTTTTCCGCCAACGTAAACTTCTCCCTCATCTGGCCTAACGATGCCTGCTATAATTTTTAGCAGAGTGCTTTTTCCGCACCCTGAAGGCCCTAAAATTGTAAAATATTCTCCGTCCTTAATTTCTAAATTAACCTTGTCAGCAGCAATAATTCTACCTTTCCCATATCTCTTCGATATATTAACAAGTTTGACGTCAGGCATATTTTCCCCCTACTCTACTATTAGTTCTTCAGCTAATCCTGCTCTGGGATACGAGTAGACAATTATTTTTGTGGGCTCAAAGTTTACGGTTATGCG
>JAUQZC010000053.1 GCA_030587435.1 Candidatus Baldrarchaeota archaeon
ATGTAAACAATTATATTGTTCCTATTAGCTTTAGGAGTATGGGGATAAGTGTTGCACCCCAAACAGTAACAATTAAACCTACAGTCCACCTAAAATTACTATGCACCTCCCTCCTCAACCCGTTTATCTCCCTTCTTAACTCACCTATTTCCCCTCTCAACCCGTTCATTTCTCCTCTAAGCTCCTCTCTAACTTTGCTTGTTTCTCCTCTAAGCCCACCTATCTCCCCTCTAAGCTCTTCCCTAACTTTGCTTATCTCCCCTCTAAGCTCCTCTCTAACCCTGCTTATCTCCCCTCTAAGCTCGTTTCTAAGCTCATTTAAATCTTTTTTAGTCGCCACATCAGCTATAACAGCATTTATCAAAGCCAATCTAACATCCGGCTCGGAAACAAGAAGTTCAGCTAAACGCTTCCTCAACTTAACGTTTTCCTCAAACTCCTTAATCAACCTCTCAGCCAAAGACATAAACAACCCCTTTATAAAAATTTCAAAAACATATATAAACATTCACCGCAACAAATTAGCAAAACTCCGAAACGAGCTTGGATGGAACGGTGTTACCCTACCTTTAAAATTTACAACTTCCTCACTTCACCACTAAGCTTAACGTTCAGTAACTTCCCAGCAACTATTAAAACCATATTCTTAGCCGCATTATGTGCAAAAGCAAATTGTCACAATAGGTATAGTAGAGCGACACCATAAGGCCTTGAATATTCTAATTTTCCCGTAGAAGAGTCTACCTTAATTCCTAAGCCTTCTAGTGTTGTTACTCCGAGAAGAGGTTCTGGAACATCCATTATAGCTACCTGAAAGACACCTTCCCTATCTAAAATCTTAATGTAAGCTAGGGAGATATCAGCCTCAACCTCCTGTTCATTTGCTAAAACTAACTTCGTCTTCGCCAAAGGTTTTATCCCCAGTCCCCTAGCCAGTTCAAGAGGAATTATTGTGTAGAAGACACCTGTATCAGCTAGAAACATCACACTCTTAATTACTTTCTTCTTCATATCACCAATCAAACCTTTAACTCTTACATAACCCATAACTCTTTCCTCATAATAATTCCATTAATATCACCTTATAAATTCTCTATAAACAAACTAACTTGTACACTTAAATGTAACATAAGCTACCTAAAACCAGTAAACATCAACACAAAACAACACCACTACTACTTAACATAACTAATCTAGAGTAAAATAATTCTAAACCAACCATTCACAAAAGCACTAACAAATCTAATCATACACAAACCATGATACAAAGATAATAAACCTAACCACAACCAACAAAACTAATAACCCACATCAAACCCACATCCCACCCATCCTGCCTAAACCCGTCAACCACCATCCCACCAGTACAAACAACAAAAGAAAAACTAAACCAAACCATGCCACGAGAAACCGTAACCATCCCAAACCCCAACTATCCCCACCCACAACAAAAGAAAAAACCAAGAACCGAAAAATTCAAACAACACAAATCACATTGCCAAGAAAACATAGAAAAATCCCCCACCTACAAAAGGCAAAGGAATCGTCACAGAAAGCGCAAAATCCTCCTCTCCAAAACCAAACGATAGAACCTAAAATACATCTAAAAACTCGTAACCATTTATTTTACAAGCCAACAAGCTTGGCATAATCCTCATATACCACCATCAACCTCTTTACACACTTACCCAAGTTATCTCTAATTATTCTCGCCAATTTATAGTAATTCTCCTTCCTAATCGGAACAGCTATATAAATCAAACCAGTTTTAACTCTCTTCCTCAAAACTCTACCAACAAAATCTTTGTCTCGAGTAAGCAAAATTCTCCCTTCCCTGTTAGCCAACTCAATTAAACCTTCATCGGAAATACCCCTAAAATCGCTATCTACCACAGACAATACATCTACACCAAGCTTCCTCAACTCCCTTACAAGAGAATAATGCACATTTCATCAGCTAAAATCATTTCACAACACTCACAACTCTCAAAACCTTCAAAGCATATTTTAAAACCTCTAAAACAGCTTCCCTAGGTATTTTAAACTCCTCTGCAACCTCCTCAACACTCCAACCCTCAGCCAAAGACTCCAAAACAACCTCCACCGTAACCCTAGTACCCTTATAACAGGCTTACCACCACAAACCTCAGGATCAAACACAATAAACCTAAACATAAAACCACCACCAACACAAACATAAACCTAAGATATTTAAAAGCAGCGAATCACCGAAAACATCATAGAAATAGTATTTATCCACATCATTCCTTACCTACTTTCTTTTAGAAACTCTTTCGGCGTTAATATTTTATCTCATAAAAATTTACAATAATCTTCCCTTCATCATCCACATCAACCTCATCCAGATTAAACACAACACTAAGAACTCCCTTCATACTATTCTTAAGTTCAAGATGCCTAGCAACTATATGCCTTCAAACATCCCCACTTAACTCAATCACCAAACCATCACGAGAAGTCACATAGATACGCAGCAACTCATAAACCCCTCATCCACAACCACACCCATCAAAACCCTCAACAAATCAACCAAAAACCCATTCACACAAACACTAATAAAACCTCACTACATCAGCAACACACAAACCAAAACTCCTTATAACGCGCACTATATAGGTTTACGAGAATAGGAGGATAAACTCCAGCTCTGGTTAACAGTTGCTAACTTTTGTTCGGTTGCTTTGATTATATGAGTTTGTTGTTTTGGGGTTTTGTTAGGTTTTGGAGGAAGTTTTTTAGGTTGTGTATTTCTAGTGCTGTAATTTTTTGGCTATCAGTAAATATGTGGATATTTGGTTCTAGTGGTTCTCCTGTTTCTGTTTTTTCAGGTTTGTTGAATCTTATGAAGAGGATGTCTAGTTCGGGTTCTAAGGCTATTTCGATCACCTTATTTGGCAGTGGGACTTCCAGATTTTTCTCTACGATGCTTTTAACGTGGCTGATGATTTTTTTCAGGTTGAGTTTTAGAATATCTTGGACAGCCATTTTTAAGCCTCATTTTACGATAACTTTTCATACCTACTAGTTGACACTCTCCCCGCTTCAGCGGGGAGATTCTTGCTTCTGGGGTGTTCATCGGTTGGTTTTTCATTGCCCTTCTAGGCTCCCACCTCATCCCATTCCACCTTAGAAGCAAGGGCTGTGCCACCAGCCCGATGGGCATACCTCCATTATGGAGGGTGCCCATATTTATCACGCCGACAACATCCCTATGGGCATCTAAACCACATTTCAGACATTTGAACATTCTACCCCTTCTAACTACCTTATTTGAGCCGCACCTTGGACAGGTGCTTGAAGTTCTGTACTCACTGACCTCCACTACATCTATTCCATATTCTTCAGCCTTCTCTCTCAGCCTCTGGACTACCCACGAGAAGCTCCAGAAGTTGTGTATCATCGAGTTTGCCTTGGCATTTCTATGATTGTTGTTTCTTATACCTTTAAGCTTGCCGACTACTATTTTTGAGAGACCGTTTCTACGTGTATACTCCACTATCCACTTTATCATAGCGTTTACTGCATGTCTGAACCTTCTTTTCCTAGTCCTAAACATTTTCCTAATTCTCCTAGAAGTCCTAGTTTTGTTTATTCTTGCCACCCTACTCTGCTCCCTAGCTATTTTCTTTGTCCAGTACCACCAGTCCCACAACAACTCTCCTCCCCCGAAGGCTATGGGTTGTTTCATGTCTTCATGCCAAATGGTGGCTAGGCACCTAACTCCCAAGTCTATGTAGAGAGGCTTGTTGCCTCCACGCTTGGGAGGCTTCTCGACCTTAACAGTCATAAAGCCCCTCCACACCTTATCAACATCATCATAAATAATCTCTAATCTTCCTTTTTTCCCATTCCACTTTAATTTGCCCTTATATTGCAGTCTAAGCCCTTTTGGGAGATACAGATACTTGCTATCAAGTTTATAGCAATCGTTTCTGATGATTACTCTAAACTCCCTCTTCCCGTTCTTCTTCCAATATCCTGGCATTGAAACCTTCTTGATGCATCTTGGGTGCTTACCTAATTTCTCTAGACGCTTAAGCTTTAAGAAAGTCCTCCAAGCCTCATTATTCTTCTTAATTATCTGTTGAGCCGTCGCGGAGCCTATTATCGGAGCGTATTTCTTGTAGAGATGTTTCGGATACCATGAGAACTTTCTGTAGTTGATGTATGCATGTCTGCGCTCGAAGTTAAGTTCGTTCCACAGCCTAGCACAGTTATCTGCCAACTTCCATAAAGCTGAATTGTCCTCGACTATGAACGTGTTTGTTCTTTTCACTTCTCAATCAACCTCAAAATAACCTCTTCATAAGTCTCTCTAGGGTGGGTTTTTATTAGAAGCCTCTTAGCTTCCTCGCGAACCCTTATCGTCGTTATTTTGCTCATAGTAGACTCAAATATATTTAAACCCCTATCTACGCCATTCATCCCCCCACCAAAGTAGGGGCTTTCTGGCATCATTTTTGTAAACCTCGCTGGGATTTTTAACCGCCTTTTTAATTACTTGAATGAAGCTGCTTTCACTACTAATACCTAGGATTCTAAATACGTCTGGATGTCTTTTCTTAACATGAAGGTATAATGCGTTTTTAATTTCTATTTCAACACCTCTGAAATCCTTGATTTTAATCAACAAAGTTCAAACACCGTAACAAAAGCCCTTCAAATTAGTAAAAGTCCGAATAGGTTAATTACCTGCCTCAACGAATAAGACTTGTTCTCTCTCCTCTTCACTTCTACGTATTATTTCGTTACTTGAGTTTTCACGATGATTAGTGGTGTTTATATTGGTTTGGTGGTTATATGTTGGGGTTGGTGGTGTATAAGGTTTAGTGTTTGTGGTTGGTTTTTAACATTTATATAGTTTGATGTTTTTTGATGGTTTTTTGTGTGGTTAGGTCGGGTTGTTTTGTTTTTAAGCTTGTTTTAAAAATTTTGTTGTTATATGTGTTACAATATTGTTGATAGCGCTTTTACCCTTTTTTGGTTTTTTGTTGGGTTTGTTATTTGTTTGTATTTCGAATGTTAGGTGGTTTGTAGTGGGTCTATTCTTTTATCCGTTTTATTTTGTCGAAGTCGGTGTCTGTGGATATTATATGTTCTGTTTTCAGGTTTTTCATGGTTGCAGTGTGAAACGTAGTCATAGGCTGAAACTTTAGATTATAGCTTTCTGTATTTTGTGTCCTTTGGTTTTGGGTGGAATATTTATGTTTTAGTGATTTTTTCGGCTATCGAATCTACGTGGGATATTGTTTCACGGTTGAAGCCAAGCTTATCTAAAGTTCTTAGATGGGTAACAACGAGGTTTGGTGAAAAATTATTTATGGTGGAAATGGTTTCGGAGCAAATTGCTGTATCGAATTTCTTAACGTCTGGAATTTTTCAATGGGCTTAACGATGTTTATGCGGTTCTGGAAGGATAGAGCGCCGAGTTTTTCCATGATTACAGCTGTTTTGTAGCCTAGTTTTGAAGCGATTACAAGGACGTTTTTAACAGTGCTTTTGTATGCGTCTTCAGTCTTCCATACGTTGTGTTTTTCAGGTTTTAAACCGCAAAGCAAGTTGCTATTGAAGGAGTTGTATAGTAACTATAGGATAAACATTTGAAAAGAAGGCCGGATGACTCTGCTTTTGAAACAAAGTTGAAAGAATTTACCCCAAGAAGGGTTCACGGTTGATAGACTTTTATAGATAAATGTGGGTTTGTCTTTCAGCCGTTTCTCCATCATTGAGCTTGAAAGCTTTAATGGAGTTTTCGGGGTAACCTCTGAGCCCTACATCTGAAGGTTTAAAACAGCTATAACATCTCTACCCATAACAAGTCTACATTTTTCACATTTCATTAGTCTGCCCTCATAGATCGCCATGCGACCAGAGCAGAGAGGGCGTCAAGTATCTTCTGAGCGAGGTTGTGGTTTCTAACCATATTAGTTATCTTTAAGTCTTTAACTACAATCATATCGTAGTTATCCATGTAGAACCTTGTTATTAGGAGGTTGTCGATAATAATTTATGGTAGTGATCGGGGGGTTGTGGTTGTTTTTATATATTTTGATTTTATAGTATTTGTGTGGTGGTTTGATGGTTGAGCTTAGTGATAAGGTGAAAGAGTTTATTGTGAAAACTATTAAGGAGGAAATTTCACGTATTTTACCTTTGACTGTTGTTACTAAAGAGGATTTGCGTTTAGCTATTGAAGCGATGAACAAGAGGTTTGAGGATCTGCAGAAATACATGGATAAAAGGTTTGAGGATTTGCAGAAATACATGGACAGGCGTTTTGAGGCCGTTGACAGGCGTTTTGAGTCTATTGATCGTAGGTTTGAGGATCTGCAGAAATACATGGATAAAAGGTTTGAGGCTGTTGACAGGCGTTTTGAGTCTATTGATCGTAGGTTTGAGGATTTGCTGAATTATATGGATAAGAGGTTTGATGCCGTTGATAGGCGTTTTGAGGATATGAATAAGAGGTTTGATGGTTTAGTTCGTTTACTTCAAATAATGTTTATTGTTCTGTCCTTACTTATTGCTGTTTTTGGTTTTCTAAGGGCTGCAATTTAGGGCGTAATTTTGAAACATTTTATTTTTATATGTTCGTTTATGTCGTGTATGTTTTACTGTTTTGTGTTGAAGAGGATGGCATATGGATATTGTGGGCAGAAACTTATGGTGTATCATTTGTAACATTTAAATACTTTTGTAGCGTTTACTAGGTGTCATGAAGTTATACAGGACTGGGAAAGTAGCGAAGATGCTTGGAGTGCATAAAGTTACTGTGATTAGATGGATTAAGGAAGGTAAGATAAGGGCTATAAGAATTGGGAAGGAGTTTAGAGTTCTAGGAGGATGAAGTGAAAAGGTTGCTTGGAAGTAAGACCGTAAATACAGCAATAATTTATGCGAGAGTGAGTTTATCGGATCAGAAAAGTGACTTAGAGAGACAAATGGAATATTTAAAGGAATATTGTTCGGCTAGAGGCCATAATACTGTGGATATTCTGACAGATATAGCATCTGGATTAAGTGAGAAGCCGTAAAAAGAAGGTGGTAGAAGGCGTCAAGCGAGCGATTAGAGACGTTAAGCTTACAGCAAGGTTTAAGCTTGATGGTGAAGTTAACTAAAGTTTTGTTTGAAGTATCCTCATATAGAGGGAAATTTTATATGAATATTTCTCTTCATATAATATTATGCTTAGTAGAGACATTATTATTGAGGTAATTAGGGATTCTCAGGAGAAAAGATTACCTGATTTGATTGAGAGAGATTTGGAGGTTCCCTTGGAGTTAAAAATTAGGAGAGCGGTCTCCATTATAGGTCCTAGGAGAGCGGGGAAAACTTATTACATATTTTTACTAATGAATCGCCTATTAAGGAGGGGGGTTGACAGGAATAGAATATTGTATGTTGGTTTTGAAGATTACAGATTGGAGGGAATTGGTTGGAGGGATTTTAGAAATATTATAGAAGTGTATTATGAAATGTTTCCGGAAAATAGGAGAAGAAAGGTTTATTTCTTTTTTGACGAAGTGCAGAATGTAGATGGGTGGGAGAAAATTGTAAGAACTTTAATGGATGAAAGTTATGTTCAAGTATTTGTAACCGGGTCTTCTTCGAAACTGTTGTCTAGGGAGATAGCTACTCAGCTTAGAGGGAGAACGTTAACCTATGAGATTTTCCCGTTTTCTTTTAAAGAGTTTCTCAGAGCAAGAGGGTTTAAAATAAGGAAATATATGTCTAGCTATGAGAAAAGCAAAGTACTAAATTTTTTGGGTGAATATTTGAGGTGGGGAGGTTACCCGGAAACTGTAATTGAAAGTAAAAGAAGGGAAGAAATACTTAGGGAGATATGGGAGGTCACCATTGCAAGAGATATTGTAGATCGCTGGAAAATCAGAAACATAAAAGCATTGAGATTATTAATTAAGGCTTTAAGAGAATCTAGGGAATTTTCTGTCCACAAATTTCACAATTACCTTAAATCTTTAGGGCTAAGAATAAGTAAAAATACCTTATATAATTATCTGGAATATTTGCACGACAGTTTAATAGTCTACCCTTTAAAAAAGTTCTCTCTGTCCTACAAAGACGTTGAAATGAGCATACCGAAAATATACCTTGCAGACAACGGTTTATACATGAAAGAGGAAGAAAAAAGTAAGCTAATGGAGAATCTAGTTTTCATGGAGTTTAAGAGAAGAGGATACAGAGAGAACGAAAACATATTTTATTGGAAAGACTACACAGGAAAAGAAGTAGATTTTGTAATTAAAAAGGGAAGTAACATTACACAGTTAACACAAGTCTGCTATGAACTAACACCTGAAAACGAAAAAAGAGAATTAAACTCCTTAATTAAAGCATCTAAGGAACTAAACTGCAAAAACCTACAAATAATAACATGGAATCGACAAGAAACAATAAAAAAAGAAGGAAAAAACATCAAGATAATACCGCTATGGAAATGGCTACTAAAAGAAGGTTAGTGAAAAGATTTAACTTTATAGGTCTATAAGGTGTTTCTAGGGTTTTAATCTTTCTGTCCATTGTAGGATCGTATGAATATGTATTTGTGTGCTAAATTTTGTGAAGTGGAGATGTTTTTATAGTTTATTTGTGATTTAATATTGAGTTAAGCTTATAAGAGGATAGGTGTCAAAAGGTGGCAGCGAAGCTTAAAGAGGAATTTTTGAAGCTTTTAAAGGAGGATGAAGAGTTCAGATACACAGTAGCAGGTTACATCGGGCTCCAAAAATCTGGGAGGAAATTAAGGCTTTAAGAGAGGAAGCGACAAAGATTTGGCAAAGACTTGAAAAACTAGATGAAGAACAAGTCTTACTACGCAAGGAGCAGAAGCTGCTTCGCGAAGAGACAATTAAGATTTGGCGTGAAATCGAGGCTTTGAGAGAAAGATAAAAACAGACTTTGGGAGGAGGTTAAAGGCCTTCGTGAGGAGCAGATTTTGTTGGCGTGAGCTTTTTAACAGATTAATGGAAGTTT
>JAUQZC010000068.1 GCA_030587435.1 Candidatus Baldrarchaeota archaeon
AAGTGTTTTCATGTCCCCAATATTATAATTTTACAAAGGATATCCTAGAAATTTACGAAAAATTTTTCGAGCTTTTTGAACAAATATATGAACAAAATTTGGAAGATAAAAAGGGGCTTCTTAATGTCAAAGATGAAGCAAATATTAACATTGAAACTCAAATAGCCTTTTATGTATTTACAGCAGGTATGCTCGGAGTTCATGGTCAATATTTCAATAAGATTATTGAGAAACAGGAGGAATTTTTTAAGAAATATTTTGTATCAATTGTACCAGAAGTATATGTTTACGAAGAGGGAGGAGAAAGAAGATACTCGTTTAAAAAACCAGAAGGGCGTCATTCTTATTGTTTAGAGAAATGTTTGGTAGTTCCTAAGCTGTATTTTGATATGTATAGGGAAGACACCCTTTTTGAATGGCACATAGCTCTAAAAATAAGAGAATTTTTCCACGATTATAATATTCCAGCTATTACTCTACAAAATATCAATGTTAGTCGCAAGAATAACGGGCAACAAGAGATAGAAATGGGGGAAATAGATGTTTTGATTTGCCTTATTTTTAATAAACCGAGCAGCCTAGAAAAATTCATACTTGTTGAATGTAAAAGAAATTTCCCTAAAAGAGAGAAAGAAATCAAAAAAATGGAGAAAAAAGTAGAACATTTTATTGAAGCCGGGATACAGGATGTCCAAGGACTAATTGTTACGCTACATGACTTTGATAAAGAAAAAGAAAACGTCATGGAGAATAATAAAGTAAAATGCATAAGCTACTATGAACTTGAAAAAGAACTCATAAACATGATTTTTAAACTCATAAAAAATGATCTAACGTGACCTTAAATAATTTTAGCAGAGAGCATATCAATAGGGAATTAAAAGCCAATTATATATTTGTCTGTTGTGCCAACAAGCGTATAGGATTCAAAACTAGAAAATCCCAATAGGGAATTGAAAGGTAAAAAGTGTTTTCAGATCTAGCCTCGAAACACTGCGTTTCAAAACTAGAAAATCCCAATAGGGAATTGAAAGACAAGGTTTTTCAATCTGGTTCACGCTCCTTATATGGTTGTTTCAAAACTAGAAAATCCCAATAGGGAATTGAAAGGGATGTGTTGGTGGGGTTTTGCTGTGTGTTTGGGGTCGGATTTATTCGGCTGTGAGTACTATTTTTTCTATGTTGGTGTGGTTGATCATGTAGGATGTTATTGTGAGTGTGGTTGCTGAGAATGATGTTATTATGCTGGTGGTTTTCCATGTAATTTCTGGTGTGATGTCGATTTTTAGGATTGTGAATAGTATTAGGAAGATGCTTATGAATAATATGTAGTTGATTGTTTGTATTTGTTTCATCCCTAGGTAGAAGTATATGAGGCTTAATAATCCTATGCATGCTAGTATGAATAATGGTACTGTAAATAGTGTGTAGAATATTGTGGTGTGGTTGGGTTCATAGTTATTAAGTATCAATATTATGTGTGTTGTTAAGGTTGTGATTGTCGCTGATATTATTGAGATGCTTAATGTTTTTCCAAGCCATAGTTCCTTTAATTTTATAGGGCTACATAGTATTGTTTCTATGATTCCTTCTTTCTTTTCCTTAACAATGCTGTTGCTTAGGCTGAATCCCACCGTTAACCCGATGATTAAGGGTATGTATGGTATGAATGTGTTTATTAGGTATGTTGGTTTTTCTCTGGTGGTGAATAGGAAAATTCCTGTGAATAGCAGTGTGCTAAATAGTGATGTCCCTAAGCTTCTATCTCTAATAGCTTCTATAAACTCTTTTTTAATTAGGATAAATATGTGTTTCATATTTGCCACCTCTTACAATCTTAAGATAGACGTTGTAGAGGCTTTCTTCACTTCTTTTTATATCGATGATTTTTAGCCCCATTATTGCTAGAGGTTTTAGAATTCTAGATATGTTGCTGTCTTGATAGAATATTCTTATAGAGTTTCCATGTAGATTGTATAGAATCTTTTTGTTATCTAAGTATTTAGCGGCTTTCATAGCATCTTTCATATTCTTGAAGGTGATTTCTATAGATTTTCTTTCGAGGCTATGTATTAGTTTTCTTGTAGTATTTAATGCGGCGATTCTTCCATTTACTAAAATAGCTACTCTTGAGCATAGTCTCTCAACTTCGTCAAGATCATGTGATATTAGGAATATGGTTGCGTCTCTCTCTTTAGCTAATTGGGATATTAAATTTCTTATTGTAATTTTTGCTTCAGGGTCTAGGCCGGATGTAGGTTCATCCATAAATACGATTTCAGGGTCGTGTATTAATGCTCTGGCAATGGCTAATCTCCTTCTCATCCCCCTAGAATAATATCCTACCTTTTTGTCCTTCTCGTCATATAATCCTACTAAATCTAATAATTCCTTAATCTTCCTGTTCCTTTCGTTACCATTTGAAACTCCATATATTCGGCTGTAGAAGTCTAGGTTTTCATAGGCTGTAAGTTTATTGTATAATCCGTCATTCTCTAAGACGACTCCTACTTTTCTCCTTAAATTGATGTTCTTGCTGAGATCGTCTCCAAGGACCAGAGCCTTGCCTGAAGTGGGTTTCATTAAACCTAATAGTATTCTTAATGTAGTTGTCTTACCAGCTCCGTTAGGGCCTAGATAGCCGAATATCTCTCGTCTCTCTACGTTAAATGATATATTATTTAATATGGGTTTGTTGTTGATTTTTTTCACTAGATTTTTTACTATGATTACTGGTTGTTTCATTTTAGATCACCTTATATTCTTTTGAATACGCCTCTCTTGACTATTGACCAGTAGCTGTAGAATATGATCCATATGGTTGAGGCTGGAAGTATTAGGTATAGCCAGATGTTGAATGCCTTGAAGGCGGATAATATGTTGACTATGATATATATGGTGACGTTGAGTATGTATGCTCTCCTCTGCCAACCATATTTCCTAATGGTATATATGGCTTGGAGAGCTGCATATCCATCTCTAGTTAATATGTATTTTCCATCCTCTATAGTTATTAGGTCCTTAAGCTTCTTCAAGTGGAAATCGAGTTTACCGCTACTCTCTAGGCTCAATTCCCTCTTTAACTCAGAGAACCTCATAGCCTTCTTAGAGAGGATTTCGAGGATCTTTATCCTTATCGGATGTGAAATGGCCTCAAACTTTTCATCTTCTTCTTCCACGTAAATCACCGCAATTTATGAATAAGGTTTCCTATTTAATTCTAACACCATTGACTAATAGTCAATGACTCTTGACCGTTTCAGATTATTATAAAATACCTTTAGATCCTTGTTATTGATGAAGTGTAATTTCGTGAATGATGTTGGTGGTCGTGAATATGCGATATAACATAAATAGCTTGTATATCTTAGATTAGTAGTTATTTGGTTGTCAATTTTACTCATAGCCTTAATTTTTAATTATATTTCTCTGCGAGTTCAAAGCTTTTAGATGAGTAAATTATTTTTGTAATGGGTTTCACATGGGAGATCAGGGCATCGAAAACTTGATTTAAACTTGTTAAAAGAGTGTGGAAGCAGGTTTATACATCTAGTGTTTAGGAACTGATGGTTGGATCTATGTCGTGTAGCCAGTTCTTGCAAAAGAAGTTCTCAAAAGAGGGTTGAAAGGTCAGGAGATTCAAGGAAGGTATGATAGTTGAGGTTGAACTTGAAAACGAGCTTTTGCAAAAGAGTTTCTTTCTTAGCTGGTCATTCACGTGTAGTACGTGTGATTTAAACTATAAAATCTCGATGGGGAATTGAAGTTTTCTTTGAGTTTGATTTCGGTTTGAATTTAAAGGGGGAAGAAAAGGTTTAGGTTGTGGTTGTTGTTCAAGTTTCTAGGTTTGGCTATTTTCTAGTAATGTTCTTTATGAACTTTTCGTGGTGGGTGGTGGATGATTGTTTGCATAGTAACTTCGGTTTTACTTTAAAAGAGTGGGGGTGTGTGGTTTTGTTGGAGGAGAGGGGTATGGGTTTCCAGCGGTGAAAGTTGACGCTTAAATATATGGTGTAAAAGGCGAAGTGAGTTTCCTAAATGAAAAGAGATGTTTAGTCGGTGGAATTTTGATTTGATTTTCCGTCTTTACTTGTTAAATGCCTTAAAAGACTCTTATAAGAGATAGCATTTTGTTTGGTAAGATGTTTTCATAGCCTTTAGTTTATTTAACACGTATGGGTGAAATGGGCTTATGTGATTTTCTTAAATTCAAATGTTTGAAGTGCGTTTCTTTTCTAGCTCTATTTTCTGCTTTGTTCTTTTTCTGGTAAGGAATATTCACGTGAAAATATTTGTGAATGTTTTTCAGCGAAACAACGTATTCCGACTAAAAACTTATTTCAAGTGGGGAAGAAAAGAGGAAACATATCTAATAGGCGTAGTGTAGATGTGAACAACAATATAAGATATATTTAAACTTGGAGAAGCGATTGTTTCGTGTTATATTTGTTTTATCGGTCTGTGTTAAAATGTTTTTAACATTAACAAGCGAGTTCTTGTCAAAGATCAACTAAAATATATTTCTAAGTAAAGATTGTTAGACACGTTTTTGCTTTAATTCAACTTCCAAAATAAGACAAAGAAACTTGTACAGCCTATTTCTAAAATATTCACGATAAAACAAATTAAAAGTCTCCCCA
>JAUQZC010000121.1 GCA_030587435.1 Candidatus Baldrarchaeota archaeon
GTTATAGCTGTTACAAGACATCAACTAGCTAAACTTCCTACCATTAAATTTACATCAAATAATGGTGCCAAATGCATTATAGCCCAAGTAGACCATGAATTTGAAATTGATAAAATAGTTAATTTAGTGGTATCAACAGTTAAAGAATTGCAACCACCAGGAAGTAATGCAGGCATCTTATGTCCCAAAAATTCTGCAAATAAAGATGCCATCAACTTGGCCTTTAAAGCTAAAAATTCAAAATCAAAAAGCAAGATGTTTATAGAATAGCAAAAGCGAACAATATTATCCTGGCAGAGGTTAGTTGCACAGGAGAGGGAATCATAGGAGCTTTTTCAGCAGCTTTTCTAGCATCAACCGGAAACGATGGAAGATTTATCGATATAGGATCAATAAGAAGCTTATCTGGAGTCATGTCGATTTCAGAGCTGCTAAAAAGAGGAGTTGACGAAGTAAGAGCAGTCGATGGAAGCAAAATCCATCCAAACGATCTAGTTATAGTTGATAAAGTTCGCCCTAAAATGGAAATTTCAAAGCCGTTCTCTATGTTGAAAAAAGGTTTTATTGGGCAATAAAGTCAAGTAAGCCGAGAGGCTGGGACATTATAAGAGAACCAGAGCCCATAATGATAAATTAACAAAACTCGAAATGTAACCTTGACAGCTTTATTTTCAGCCTTGCTAGTAGTAGTTAGAATGTTTCATGTACCATTTCGCATGTCTGGATTAGGAGGAGTTCCATGGCTAGTTATTTTGCTGATTACACCAGCATTTTTGTCATCCCGCTTATCAAGCACAAGAATAAGCTTTATCGGCGGTCTAATAGCATCATTCTTATTAGACACTCCTCCTGGACCTTTTCATTTAATTAAATATATTTCAGCAGGCTTAACTATTGACCTTCTACACTATATTCTAAAAATCGTAATACTCATTACATTAAAGCAGTTATCGGTGCTTCAAGCTACGCTGTATCTTTCACATCCCTAGCTACACTGTTCATTTTAATTGGAATTAATATGCGTATCCTGAAACTGGGTTTTCCCTATGTTCTTGTGCTCCATGTAGCCTTTGGAGCTCTTGCAGGCTTTATATCATACTTAATCGTTAACATTGTAGAAAAGGCAAAGTTTGTTAATCTTTAATTCTTCCTACTTGTTGCTCTAACTGACAATACTTAATAAGTTGTAATTGAATTATTGTTTAAGTGAACTAGTATGAATTTCATATTTATTGATGAAAGTGTTGCTATTTCGCGAATGCCCTATCAAAACGCTATCCACGATCTTTCTAAACGATTTAAAGCAGTGGTTGTACTTGCAGAGAGACATGAGATGGAATATAACATAGAGTCTTGGGAAAAATACAATGTCGATGTTTTATGGGCACCTACACAAGATTATACAGCGCCACAACTTCTCCAAATACATCGCATCGTAAAGTGGATTAAAAACCACGTGGAGAAAGGGGAAAAAGTATTGGTTCACTGCATGGGAGGAAAAGGAAGAAGCGGAACAATAGCAGTTGCCTACACAATATACACTAAACATGTGAATTTTAATGACGCATTGAGGCTTGTTAGAACTGTTAGACGTGGAGCTGTCGAAACATGGGAGCAAGGCAAAAGACTAAAAACGTTTGAAACCTTGTTGAGCGCACTACCTGAACCAAAACTTACAAAAATAGTCGAAACAGCCGAAAAATACAATTATGGGAGAGGAATTAACCACGCATCCAAAGTAACGGAACTCAGCCTAACACTTTGGGAACAACTAAAATATGAAACAAAATTACCAAAACATTGCACCACTACATTGGCAGCTGCAGCAATATTACATGACATTGGAGTTTTTATATCAGATCTCAATCACCACGAACATACATTAAAGCTGATTAAAGAAAACGAGAATAATATACGTCAAGTCTTTAGTGAAAGCGAATGCGAAGCGATAGCATGGACCGCATATTATCATAGAACTAAAGCAGGTGATCCAAAAACAAATATGAAACTTAAAAATAACATTAAAGATGTTGTTACATGGTCTGCAGCGATACTCAGACTGGCAGACGCCCTAGACTACGGTTTAGATCAATCAGTAGAATCCATTGACTTAAATTTTCAAGCTAACAAACTTACAATCAAAACATATTGTAATAATCCATGCAGGCACGAAATTAATAGAGCCGTAGAAAAATCAAAGTTACTAGAAAGTTTAATAAAAAAAGAAATTACCTTTGAAGAAGTTCAGATGAGAAAACTTTTCAATTAACGTTAAAAGTAAAATAAAAGATATTTCAACTATTTTAATTTAAAGTGGTATTGAAATTCGCAATATGGGTCTCCTCTAGCCCTGCACTTAGTTTCATTACATGTTACAGATTCAGCATTCCAATCTTCCAATCTTTGTTCCTCAATCCACTCAAAGATTCCTGCAAGAACGTTGCACATAAATATTTCTGGATGAGGTGAATGTAATCCTTTGCACAGAGGACATTCACGCACCCTATAAGTAATAAACACATCCTTATCCTTTTCTTCAAAAGTTATTTCATCAAATTCTTTCCCCGTAAAGTATTTGAAACCTAAATTGTACGTTGGAACTAAATCTCTCAAATTTTTGGCAGGTCGTTTTGTAGCTGCAAGATAAGTTGTATAGATGTACTCACCAGCAGCTCTTCCAATTTTCTTTAACATCTCATTAGCCCTTACAGGATCTCCGTATTCCTCAAGAAAATGTGCAACAATTGCTTGTATGATTCCCTTATATGCACCAGCATGAATTTTTTCAGCCATAAAACGCCAAGCAATCTTACCTTTAATACCCATTTAACCACCACCACAAACTATAACATAAAATTTAACCTTAGAACTATTCCTCTACCTTTCTAATGCTACTGATATAGTTTATTGCTTTCGAAAAGTTGCCTAAAACTATTAAAACTTTACTTCTTGGAATATTTAATTTCTTAGCTATCTCTGACGTCGTGTGACTTCCATCACAGAGCTCCAAGATACTTCGAACCATATCATCTTTAACTTTCTTCAAAACACCCTTATCAACTAAAACTGGTATATTTACTGTTTCAAACTTTGCTGCAGGCTTTACCGATGGCAAAGTTGCTGATGGGGTTGTTGAAGGTGGCGTAGTAGGCGAAGTCGAAGAAGTAAGCGTCGTTTTTCTCTCTTCGGTTTTTAATGGAGCTGAAGGCAATGTTGGTTTCTCCACCTCATATGTTGGAACAGTTCCTAAAAGTTCTTCCAATTTATTAAGTTCATTATTAAACATTGAAGCTACCTTTTTTGCTGCAAGTATAAGAACTCCTTCTCTTTCAACGCTATCTAATGCTAATGCCAACCGATTTGTAATCTTATATACGAGAAGCTGCGAGTTTTTGAGTCTTTTTACCTGGTAGTCTCCAACATCCCAAAGCGGTAGTCCAATTTTGGCGATTTTTTCTGCTGCTTCCCTGGCCTCTGACGTTAAAGTGGAGTGGAAAACTTGGCCAGTATCTCCAATGATGGCCAGTCTACTTCTTACTGGCAAAGAATTAGCTATTTTCTCTGCGAGTTCCTCAACAATTTTCTTTGACATTTAAAACAACCTGCGAAGTTCTCAAACACCTTTCAATAATTCAAATAGGCTTTTTGAATATAAATTTTATTCAAAATTGTCTTTGTTCTACGGTTTTCTAATAAAACCCCCAAAAAGAATGAACATCGTGGAAAAAGTTATCAAATCAACTCTGAAACCTACATTTAGACCTATAAATCCCTTTTTCTAATAAAACAAGTCCAGTAATGCTTTCATAAAAATAAAATTATTAAGTAAAAAGTAAACATCAGATTTAAAAATTAGCTGTACTTTGTGTGACCCATTTTTCAAGAGTCTAAAGGTTAATGTTACAATAGATACTCTTTTAAATCGAGAGAAAACCTGGTTTCTGTTTCGTCTATAACCCCCTTTCATAAAACTATTGTTGTGTTCCAAGCAACGAACTAAGACGCTAAGAGCTTCAAAAAAGCTGTTAGTTTAACTATATTACAAGTACGGTGATGCTGAAGGTCGAAATGTGTTTATAAGTAATGTGGGCATATTATTGAACGAATTGACTGAATTTATGTGATAGAGGGGATGCTTTTGAAAATAATAGATGTAAATGCCTATCTTCTTAAGGTACCGTATCCAGATGGGCAAAGATTTTCTGCTGCGTGGGAAGCAGCATCCACAAAAGAATTTACATTCACACTTGTTGAAGTAGAGACAGATGAAGGGATTACAGGATATAGCGGCATGATTTCGAAAGGATTCGAAATAATATCGTTCATTGAAAGCGCGGTGAAAGAGTTTTTGAGCAGAATACCGTTTGACCCCTTTTTCATAGAAATGATGACTCGCCCCCTAAGAACTGGCTCCTATTTTGGGCCGAGAGTAGGCCTCATAGATATCGCATTATGGGACATAGTGGGAAAAGCGTTAAAACAACCTATCTACAAGTTGATGGGCGCTGCTAAACCAATGGTTAAAGCATATATGAGCACTGGGCAAATAAAGAAAGCTCAACAACATATAAAAGACTTTGAGGAAGGAAAAGCAAAATACGGCTTTAAAGCCGTGAAATTAAGATTTCATAGAGGCCGCTGGGAAGATGACATCAAAGTTCTAAAAGAGTTTAGAGACACTTTCCCTGATGTTGAAATAATGGTAGATGCAAACCAAGCATGGACATATTTCCCACCATATTGGGACAGGAAAACAGCGTTAAAAGTGGCGAAAGAACTAGAAAAATACGATGTTCTATGGTTGGAGGAACCACTTCCAATAACAGATCTCAAAGGTTACGCCGAACTTAGAAAAAATACTAGTGTCATGATTGCTGGAGGAGAACTAGAATACGGTCTCTTTAGAATCAGAGAACTGTTGGAAAACGAATGTTTCGACATAATACAGCCAGATCCAAATCTAAGTGGGGGGTTAACAGAAATGAAGAAAATAGCAGCACTTGCTGAAGCTTTCCATGTGCAGTTTATTCCCCACGGCTGGGAGCCCGGAATAGGTTTAGCAGCAACACTTCAACTAATTGGTACAATGCCCGACTGCCTCTGCCCATACCTAGAATTTCCATTGGATCCACCTCTCACCCCAGAGATAAGAGATGCAATACTAGAAAAGCCGATAGAGCCGAGAGGAGGCTATGTAAGAATCCCAGAGAAGCCTGGACTGGGAGTAGAGATAAATTCTGATACGATTAAAAAATATGCAGTAAAAGAACTGAGGTATTCTTAGCAAAAGCAAAATAGTATTGAAATATAAAAATATTATAGTGGCATTGAACTTTAATAGTCCATTTATTCCCTTACTGTTACTTGTTTCGAAAATAGAGTAAAAATAGTTAAAAATATTTAAATTGTACTATAGCAGAAAATAGTGTATGTTTATTATTAAAATTGTTACGTGGTGGGGGAGAATTTGATAAGCTTAAATGTAAAAGAATTGGCTAGAAAGGCCAAGGTCCACTATATTATCGTTGTCAGTGAGAAAGAAAAGCTATCCATCCTGTATAATAGGAGAGGGGAAAAAACTGCTGAAGGAAAGTTTTTTGAATATCTTAAATTTGCGGAAAAAATTAGAGAGGAAAGAAAACGGTACCTAATCTACTTCAAACATAAGAATACTGTAGCAGTGTATAATAAATTTGGAGACATTATATGGGAAGGAAAGTTAGAGGATTTACCAAAACTTTACGATAAAAAATTTTACGAAACATTGCCAAAGCTTCCAAAAAAAATCAAAGAATGTAAAACTGTTCTTGAAGCAATTAAAACATTATATAAAGATAAAATGGTTGATCCAACATCGGTAATTGATACTAGTGAAGATGTTTGGAATACAAAGGTTGTTGTCGAAAATAACGTTGTGATGTTTCCTGAGAAACATGCTTGGGTTGTTTGCATCAATTTTGGTGTTCCAGATATTTTTGGAGACGAAGCTATAGGTTTAATATCTGAAAACTTCGTTTATCTACTTAAAACAGATATTAAGGAGTGCTTCAATCAAGCTCAGCCCAAAACCATCTACATATGTTTTGACAATATACCACCAGCTGAAATAAAAGACAGATGTAAAATTTTAAACATGTTTCGAACCATTGCCAAAAAATACGGATACCAAACAGTATACACTGGCTGATATTTAACGCATAGTTTTATTAATTAGTAGACCTTAAAGAACAGCACAAACTCAATTTCTGCTATCACCTTATTAACTATAATTTAGTAGAGCCTTACTATAATGAAGTTAATATATTTGTAAGAAAATAAGTTAAATACATCATACAATCTGTAACTGAAGTTGAAGGAGGAGGTTCCATTTTGATTAAAACACCTGAACAATATAAAGAAAGCTTAAAGAAGATGCGTCCAAACATCTACAAGTTTGGCGAACTAATAGAAGATGTAACAACACATCCAGCAACAAAAAGATGCGTTAACTCCCATGCAAAAGCTTTCGAAGCAGCACAAGACCCAAAATACCAAGACCTAGTAACAGCTGAATCCAAATTAATAGGCGAAAAGGTTATGCGATGGCTAACAGTCATGGAAACACCTGAAGACGCTATAAAAAACTGCAAATTCAAACGACTAATGTATAATTTGACAGGAACATGCACCGGAGCACTATGTGTAGGCTGGAACTGTCTACAATCAATGTGGGCAACCACATATGAAATAGATCAAAATGAGGGAACAGACTACCATCAAAGACTTAAAAAATGGTTAGAGTACGCACAACGAAACGCCATAACGGTTGCAGGAGCACTAACAGACCCAAAAGGAAACAGAGCGCTACCACCATCACAACAAAAGGACCCAGACCTATATTTGCACATAGTGGAAGAGCGGGATGATGGCATAGTTGTACGTGGAGCAAAGGTAATGATAGCAGGAGTAGCCGCTGCAAACGAAATCTTCGTAATGCCAACAACAAGTTTAAGAGAAGAAGACAAAGACTACGCAGTGTCTTTCGTAGTGCCCAGAGACGCTGAAGGAATAACAATTGTGGAAGCAAGACATCCAGATGATGCAAGAGAACTGGAGGGCGACGGATACGAGCTACCAGCGACTGGAACAGGAATAACACAAGCATGGATACTTTTCAACGACGTCTTCATACCAAAAGAAAGAGTTTTCATGTGCGGGGAATGGAAATACGCACTTAAAGGAATAATATACTTTACATCAGCCTATAGGGCTTTAATAGGCTCATGTGTAGCAGGGCAAGGAGACGTAATGGTGGGAGCAGCAGTTCTAATAGCGAGAGCTAACGGCCTATCTGAAAGAACATTTCGAGAACAATTAATTAAAATGGTTATTAACAATGAGACGACCTATGGCTTAGGTGTAGCAGCCGCAACACTAGGGGAGAAACATCCATCCGGTGCATGGATACCCGACGCGTTGCTAGCAAACGTAAACAAGGTACATGTAGCAACTTTACCCTATGAAACAAAGGTTCTATGTGAGGACATCGCTGGAGGAATAGGAGAAACAGGCTGCATGCCCTCATGGAAAGACTTCAAAAACGAAGAATATGGAAAACTACTAGAAAAATATCTTACAGCTGCATCCCCAGGAGAAGCAAGAGCAAGAATCGCATATTTAATTCAATGGTTAACTTGCGGTGCAGGAATACCTGGCTGTATGCACGGAGGAGGTTCTCCTGCAGCAGCAAAACTCATGATAAGAGCAACAGCAAAATGGAAACAATACATGGAATACGCAGCAAAACTCGCAGGAATCAAAAAAGAAGACATACCAGAACCATCAAAATAAAAATAGTAACCAAATAACACAAATTTTAATCTATTTTCAATTTTTCTTTTCGAAAGAAGAGAAAAAGCAAAGTACCAAGAAAACAATCTTCTTGCAAAGCTTAACTAATTACATATAATCAGTTGTTAAGAGCTTTTCTGTCTAAGGATCGATTTTATTTTTTTCACAATATTTTAAAAGTGTTTTTAAAGCTTCCTTTAAAACATTTATTATTTCTCTTAAGTTTTCATGAATTATTTCGGATTTTATGTCGGCATACATATGGACTATTATATTTCGCAATCCTACAAGGCTCGCTAATTTTTTTGCAAATTCTTTTTCTAAAATTTTATTTTCTTTCAATATTTCTACGGTTTCCTTATAGGTGGAAGGTACTCTAAAACCCTTTTTTGAGATGATCACGTTAGATAAATCTATTATGACTTCTATGCATATCTGAAGGTTTCTTTCAACTATCGATTGCAGCTTAATATCTCTTAAATATTCCTCCAAGCTTACTTCAGCTATTTCTTCAAGTAGTTTAATTCCCTGTTCAAATCTTTCAACTCTTCTTAAAGTACTTTCACTCACCATAAATAATCCTCTCAACCTTTTCCTTGAAATGTTTGTCAATGTAATATTTAAAATCAAGATACTGTTTTATTACTCGTACTTTATCCTTCAAAAAGCCTTCTTCACTTAGGACATACATTGGTTTACCAGTAGAAAAGACCTCGTACCATAAACCTAAACTTGACCTATTTAAAATCACAATGTCAACTTCTCTCCTCATTTTTTCCTCAAGTAAGTCCTTAATTTTCAATATTGTTTTTAATAAGGTTCCTGAGTGTTTTGGGAGGCTCTTAAATTTTACTGCGATGTCAATGTCGCTCTCAGCGCTCAAAGTTCCCTTAACAGCAGAACCAAAAATAATAGCATATTCTATTCCAATTCTCTTTCCAATTTTCTCAAAAACTTCTTTGCCTATCTTAATCAGTTCGTTAATTTCATCTCTCATTACCTAAATCACAAACCATTGTTTTTGTCTAATATTCCTTTTTAACTTTTTAAAACTAACCAATCCTTATAGCACTAAGAAATCATTGCACATGAAGCGGCTTAAATATAATTGGTGAAGATCTAAAAGATAGTGCTAGAAAGATGCAAAGAACATTATATTCAGTTCCTTTTAGTTAAGGACATTTGAGATTAGTAAAAACTTGATAACTTGTGAAGACCTTATTAAAGAACTTGGATGTACTAGTACAGCTAGGTCTTTTGACTGTCATTTTGCTGATAATGTTTCTTTATGCAATGAGCTGGAATTTTATAATAGATCGTGTTGCAGCTTTCTTTTTAACATTGTTTCTTTTTAATCAGTCCTTCAGCTTGTAAAATCTTTAAAGTAAAGGGAATTAACCACAATAGAAAACGCATCAAAGAACTCAAAAGCAAATAGGGGATAAAAGTACCGATACATGTTAAGAAAAGGACAAACAAACCTAATAAAATACCCGTTCCAATCTTTTTCATTTTACCTAATTTTAAGTCATTACCGTAGACGGTAACCCATAGAATTGAAAAAGAAAGCTTAATCAAAATTTATTATTGTTATATTTTTACCAAAACAGAAATCAGAAACAGCAACCTATAAACTTCCTTACATCATAAGAGGTGGATGAGAAGTGAAAATAAAGAATAGGGTGGCTCTTATTACGGGTTCTAGTAGGGGGATAGGGAAAGCAATAGCATTGCGTTTAGCGAAGGAAGGAGCAAACATTGCAATAAATTATTTGAAAAACAGGGAAAAAGCTGAAAAAGTCGCAATGGAGGCAAGAAAATATGGAGTAGAAGCTAAAATATATCAGGCAGATGTTTCAAACTATCAGCAAGTAGAAGAAATGGTTAGAAAAATAGTTAAAGACTTTAACACAATCCATATCCTCGTAAACAATGCAGGAATAATTCCACAGCACTACTCAATATTCGACATCCCCCTAGAGGAGTGGGAGAAAATCCTCGCAGTAAACCTCACCGGAGTTTTCAACTGC
Organism: Candidatus Baldrarchaeota archaeon; assembly: GCA_030587435.1. The sequence continues at coordinate 9,861 of JAUQZC010000121.1, forward strand.
ACAAAAGCAGTAGTTCCAGTTATGATAAAGAATCGAGAAGGAAAAATAATTAACATATCTTCAGTTGCAGGGAAAATGGGAGGCACAGTAGGGCCACACTACGCAGCATCCAAGGCGGGAATAATAGGAATGACATTCTCCCTCGCACAAGAACTATTAAAATACAACATAACCGTTAACGCGATTGCCCCAGGGCCGATAGAAACAGAAATGGTTCAAAGCATCTCAGAGGAGCGAAGAAAAATAATATTGAGCAGAGTTCCTATGGGAAGATTTGGTAAAACAGAAGAAGTTGCGGAAGCGGTAATATTCCTAATAAAGTGTGACTATGTAACAGGAGAAGTCATAGACATAAACGGCGGATACTACATGGACTAATAGAGGCGTAACTAAAACACTAAATACTACGGAGCTAATAAGTTAATAAGCTCTTTTGGAGATATTACGTCAATATCCGCAGTTTCTTTTTAGTCTATTATCTAAAATGTTTTGATCTAGTGTAACAAAATAATTCAAATCGCCTAAAGTTTCATTAATTATCTTTGCATAGGCAATGTGTAAAGCATCTAAGGTTTTAAGAGAAACGTTAGAAGCTATTTCACAAGCTTCAACAAATACCTCAGGCATTAGTAAACCAAAATCTTTCAGTTTCAATTCGCGTAGTTCCAGCCTTAAGTTTGGGCACACAGTATTCCAACCCAGTAGAATAGCATTAACAATGGCTAAAATTCTGCCTCTGAAAGATAATTTAGAAAGAATTTTTCAACAGTTTTAGGTAACACGATTTGAGAAACCTTATAAAGACGCGAAACAACAGAAAAAGTTTTAGTAAAATATAGCAAGCGCTTTAAAGAGCTTTATAGCACCTAGTACGGTAGTTCATAATGTATTAAATTAGTAGGTCTAAAAATGTTTCATATGCAAAGTTTACTCTAGCTTGTTTCATCGCGAAGTGTGTCAGAGTTCCTCTAGTTTTGACTAGCTGATGTAAGACCAGAGAAATATTTGTTCTTGTCGTAAAGCGATGAAAACAACATTTTATAATAACTCATTATGTAGTATGATGATGACTAATCTACTGCGAAATTCTCAACTCTTTTATTTTCAGAACCTTTAAAAATGAAACAAATAAAAGTTGGATGTTAATGTGAGCTATAACGCATAATTTAAATAATACTTATGCATTAAAAAATGGAACACAATTGCCCTAAAATGAAAGAAATAAACTAAAACAAAATTTAGAAGACCTGCGGTGAAAATTCCGTTAAAAATCCGTGAAGTTAACACTCGCTCTTAAAGGAGGAATGTAGATGAAAGAAGAGGAACTCCTTGAAATACTTAAAAAACATGGCCCCCTAACAAGAGACCAGTTAGCAAAAATAACGGGGTTGCCGAGAACAACAATTTATGACAAGCTTTCAAAACTCTTATTGCAGAAAAAAGTAGTAAAAAAACCTGAAGAAAGAAAGAAAAGAGGAAGACCTAAAATTTACTGGGAAGCGGTGTAAGAACCGACATTTCTAAAGAACTATTAACCTATAGTTTAATCTTTCCTTTCGCAGATATTTTTTTAATTTCCTTAACCCAGTTTTGCAGAGTATCCAATAATTCTTTTATTTCTTTGAAAGAAAGCCATATACTTTCAGTTCCAAGTATAAAAATGAATTCACCTTTTTCTTTATGAAAACAAACAATAACTTCATTTTCATTAAACGTATTTAAGCTTCTCACAAATATGCAAGACCTGTCCTCTTCTTCTTTTACTCGATAACTTATTGATCTTTTCAACGCAGACACACCTATTAAACGTTGATTACATCAAACTTTGTTAAGAGTGTTACACCGAAACCTATTGTCGTTAGCAAGGGCAGTAGATATCATGTCCAAACACGTTTTCGTACTAGAAAATATTATAACTACGTTATGACAACCCCCTTTTAAAATTATTTCAACCTTGCAAATTTCGCAAAATTAAGTCTTAAATAATACGTAAAGGCATGTTAAAATTTCATATCTTTGCAGTCGTCAATAAACACATCGAGACATTTAAACCTTAAAATCGAATAGCAATACTATCTAATATAAATGATCTGTTATTTCTTATGGAGGTATGAATGTGCCGAGTGCGAAAGTTGTACATTCAATTGAAATAGAATGGTTTGAACCACCCCTACACACAAAAGCTCTCGCAAAAAACCTAATTACACCCGAAAACACTGAAGCCACCAATTGCTCCTTAAGACTGTTCAAAATGGAACCGGGAGGAACAGCTGAACCTCACTCACACAAAAAAGTAGAACACATATTTTACATGATTAGTGGGCAACTACTCATCATATGCGATGATAAAAAATTTGTTTTAAACCCAGGGGACGTCATACACATACCACCTGGAGTTCAACACAGCGCAAAAAACACAGCAAATGAACCAGCAATCCTAATAGTTATTAACGCACCACCACAAGATTAACCTACACCAAATTCAAACCGCGCATATAAATTGTCAGAGTTTCCACAACAAGTCAGCAATTGTTTGCCTTGAAAGTTAAAACTACTTAAAGCAGTTGAACAAGATGAGTAGGCTACAAGAAACATGAAAATATTAAGTCATGTAGTTTCCATAGAAGCCTAAAAATAGTTTTTCTTTCTTTTTGTAAATAGCTTTAAGAATCAAGCCAATTTAAATCCCATACCATCATCGTTTTCATCTCTTTAAAGTAAGTAGATCACTAGTAATTTGCTACGTAATACTTGAATATCTCTGATCAAGTAGTGATTAACAAAGCCGTTGTCCGACACTATTTGTAAAAGCAAGTATTGCGACTTGAAACATTATTTACAATTTGTTTCATCTTAAATGGAGCTTTACATTTTTAGTGCAGTTTGCTGCGTTTGTTTTAAGTAAAAAACGAAATTGAGCTAAAGTTGTAATATCTATTTCTACTAAAAACTAAATTGGCGCCAAACTCAAAAACTCTATACTGGTACTGCGTCTGAAGTAAGCAAGTATTTAAGAAAGATAGTCGTACGTATTATCTAAAACATACGATTAACTATTCTTTTGACATGGAGAGGTATCGATGCGACTAGTGGAAATTACAAGGAAGGTCGTTGAAATTCTCAAGGGATCTGGAGAACGAGGTTATTTGAGCTTAGAGTTGGCACAGAAGCTAAAAATACCGCAAAGAAGAATATATGATATAATTGCAGTGTTAAAGGCATTAGATTTAATTAAAACAGTTAGAGAAAGAAGAGGGACAAGAATAATTTGGAAAACAGAATTACATCACCAAAAAGAGAAAGAACTGCTGTTAAAAGCATTAAGAAAAGAAAGAAAACTAAGAGAAAAGTTTGAAAAATATTTCTTGTCGCTAAGAGAAAAACTTGAAACAATTGGAGAAGAAAGATGTGTTCAAGCCTATAAAGCCATTAAATTCGATGTAAACAGAGTAAAAATAAAAAGCGAACATGGCTACATAACAGTTTCCCATAGAGGGAGAGAAGTAATAGCGGAATCTGTGGTTCCAGGGATAGTGGTTCAACCCCTACCAACTTACGCACCAATACGACTTCTAGAGCCAACAAAAATATCAAAAATTAAAACAAACCAATAACTTTTAAAGTTTTAATCATCTATCTCATATACAGCCATTTTTATCAACGTGACAGGTTATAAAAATGCTCGAAGAAAAGCTACTTGAAATTCTCAGAGAAAAGGGACCAATGACAAGAAAAGAATTAATGGAAATAACAGGGATACCTCTAACAACCTTGTACGTTAAATTAGTAAAACTGTCCTTAAAGGGGAAAGTGAGAAGAAAAACGGTAAAAAGCAGCCATAGAGGTAGACCAAAAACATACTGGGAATCAGTACAATAGAATGCTAAGAGATTAGTTTTCTAACATTTTATCAATGTCTTCCAGTACTGCCTTACATAGTTTCAAAGCTTTTTGTAAGTTTTCTTCACTCATATTTTCTGGAACATCGTCGGGAAGATGCCATTTCATTAACTCCAATCTTGGACTCAAAGCAATTATCGTGATAGCGTGAAAACCTTTTCGAGAAAAAGAGGCAGCATCGGTATCACCGTAGGGTAAAGCAACAGTATCCACCTTAAGCCCAACTCTTTCTCCAGCATTCATAACAATCTCAGCCAGTTCTTTTGAATGTTTAACACCTATCGAATTTTCTTTCACATCTATAAACAGTTCTCCAGTACCAAGCATCTCCAAATTTATCAGATAAGCATTTTTAGCGATATTAGGATGCATTTCCACAAATCTACGTGACCCTTTAAGTCCAGGTTCCTCCGATCCAAAAGAGACGAAAAGCGCTTCAACGTTTTTCGGTCTGTTCTGAGAAACGATTTCAGCTAAACCTAAAACGACGGCAACAGCAGAAAGATTATCGTTTGCTCCTATTACGGGAGTTTTTGTCACCATATTTAGCTTAAAGAATAAAGCAAAAAGTAATCCAATTACAGGAATTACCAAGAGTAAATCGTAAATGGAAACCCCGAAAACAGGTCTCCAATCCAATACTTCAACTCCCAAAACTACTAGTGATTTCAAAATAGACAAAATAAGTAATGAAATTGCGCCAACGACCCCCATGTTTTGAATCAAAGGAACGTAACGAAGATATTTTGGTTGAAAAAGCGGCATCATGTAAGCTGAATCGTGATGACCTGAGAAAATTACATATTTTTTCACCTTGCCTGTAGGTTTAATTCGACCAATAACGTTCTGTGACCTAGCTTTTCTAGCAAACTTATCCAAAATTTCCTTTCCACGAAACCTAGTCAAATAAAACATCGAAATCCCGATAGCTACGAAAACAGCAGAAAGATACGGTAAAAACAGGTAGAGAATAAGGGCAACAAGATAAGAATATACAACGAAATCTATGAGAGCTTGAAGAACCCTAGGGCAAGTAACAAACTCCTCGACAACAACCTCATCACAACATTTTTTCAATCTTTCTGCAATTATTTGAGCAGTTTTTCTTTCAGCCTCGCTACCTGGAGGTCTCGCCCCAACCTTATCACATATCTCCACAACGAAATCTAAAAGCCTATTATCCTTCATTTAAAACACCCATAACCTTTTACTAATGTATGTCGCTACTACACTATAAACTCTTTTCCAACCAATTATATGACACTAGAGATGAAGAGAGAGTTTAAACCTATTTTGCTTCAAATTATATGGTTGAAATTTGCTATTTTTCTCCTTTCCACTCTTTGAAAAATTCGTCTAGAAAAATTTCCATAAACTTTGTTCTCCCTTCAGCGATCTTTTTACTTTCCTCAAGGTTCAAATGATCCTTAATTTTTAACAATTTTTCGTAAAAATGATTTATACAGCTAACGCTTTTACCATCATACTTTTCTTTAGGTTTAATCCAAGGTATCCAAATCTTTTCTTTTCTTAAACCTGTATCCGCTAGAGCTCTCGCAATACCAATAGCTCCAATAGCATCTAAGCGGTCAGCATCCTGAAGAATTTTAGCTTCCAATGTATCAGCCTTACAGCCTTTAAGAAACCTATGGGTCTTTATGCAGTAAACGACTTGGCTGATCTTATTTTTCGGAAAGCCAATATCTTTTAAAATCTTCTCAGCTATTTTGGCACTTAAAACATCATGTTCCTTCACATTTTCACCGTAGGCTACGTCGTGTAGTAAAGCAGCAGCTTTTAAAACATCTAAATCTGCACCAAGCTTTTCGCCAAGTTTTAAACATAAATTGTAAACCCTTATGGCATGAAAATAGTCGTGACCAGGCCAATTATTCCACATGTATTCCCTTACAACTTCTTTCAACTTTTCCTCCCAACTCATAACAATGCCCCACGCAACCGCATTAATTTATTCCTTTAGTTGCATTAAAATTTCAGGAACATCTCTGATGCTTTCTACCTCAAAATCTGGCTTCACATTTATACTTCTTTTAACACCTGTTTTAACAAGTATAGTTTTTATACCTATTCTTTTAGCGCCAGAAATATCTTGTAGCAAATCGTCTCCAATCATAACTACTTCATGGGCTCTTGCACCACATTTTCTCAATATTTCTTTAAAGTATTCTGGGTGAGGCTTTGCGGCATGCATATTCTCACCGTGGGTAATCAAACAGTAAGGAAAATCCTCAATATTAGCCCAACGCAACCTAAAGTCTACGGCAATAGCTTTTGTAACTGGATCAGTTGCGATACCTATACTTAAATTCTCATTTAGCAAAAGTTCTATGATCTCGCGGTTTCCCTTCATTGGAGCATAAAACTGCTTCAATAATTGAAATCTTTCATTATAATATCTGTCAACAATTTTCCTAACAACCGAGGAAGTTACATTAAGTTTTCTTGCAATTTGTATACAAAACTCGTCAATAATAGTTCTGGTAAGCGGGGGATTCATTCTTATGTCCCACATAACTTTCAAAAAAGTTTCAGCAACAATTTTTCTATCTAATTTTATCTCTTCTAAAGCCACTTCAACAAGATTATCAATAAAACATTTAGTAAACATTCTCCTATTGGATACGTAGCCTAAAGTTCCATCTAAGTCAAAAAACACAAACTTCAGCACAAAACCACCTCACAAATAAATATTAAATGTTAAACATTATCTGTTAATTAACTTTTAACCTTGTGTAACCGGTGTCTTTCTATGTAGAGGTCTATTTTTCCAGAGGAGTCCACTACGAATTCAAGCCCTCTTTTTATCATTATTTCAGCTTTGACCAAGATTTGGAATTCTCTGCAGTTCAATGATATTACTACTCAAATTTACCCCTCGGAACATTTGTTGAATGATATTCAAACCAAATGCAATGTAACCTAAAAGTTTATTGCCCCAAATTCAAGGTCAAACCTAACTTTCGAACAGTAATAGGTTGCTATCCCCGAAATAATGTACGTAATATAAGTAATGGTGTGCTTCGGAAGCCAAGATTTAGCCTCCCCTAACAATCAGCTTTCAAATTAGGAAATGTTTAAGAAGATCAAAACAACACTTACATCTATGTTAGTATTCGGTCCAGTTCCCTCGCGTAGATTAGGAAGAAGTTTAGGCGTAAATAATATTCCAGCAAAAATATGTTCATATTCATGCGTTTATTGTCAGCTAGGTACAACCATAAAAATAAGTATTGAAAGACGTCCATTCTATGATCCAGAAAAAATCTTCAAAGAAGCAGAGAACAAAGTAAAAAATGTACAAGTGGACTACATTACTTTTGTACCGGATGGAGAACCCACCCTCGACGAGAATTTAGGAAAAGAAATAGAAATGTTAAAAAGTCTAAACCATAGGATCGCTGTTCTCACAAATGGTTCTCTAACATTTAGAGAAGACGTAAGAAATGATCTTTCAAAAGCTGATCTTGTATCCCTGAAGGTTGACGCAGTAAGTGAAGATTTATGGCGGAAAATAAATAGACCACACCCTTCGCTTTCTCTTCAAAAAATCCTTGAAGGAATGTTAGAGTTCTCCAAAGAATTCAAAGGAGACCTAATAACGGAAACAATGCTAATAGACCAAATCAACTATGAAAACGAGTTCGATAAGATTGCCGACTTCATCAGAGAATTGAATCCAAAAATAGCATATATTGCAATTCCCACGAGGCCTCCCGCTGAGAAATGGGCAAAACCTCCACGAGAAGAAATAATTAACGAAGCATTCCAAAGGTTTTCTAAAAAGATTAAGAACGTGGAATACCTTATAGGATATGAAGGTACTGCTTTTTCATTTTCGGGTAACGTTGAGGAAGATTTGCTTAGCATTACTGCAGTGCATCCAATGCGCGAAGACGCGGTTCAAGAACTTCTTAATAGGGCTGGAGTAGGATGGGAAGTTGTAGAAAAACTGATCAATGAAGGAAAAATAATTGAATTAAGATACCGTGAACATAAATTTTACATGAGGAAGCTTCCTGGAAGACGAAAGTAAAGCGCTGAAACCTAGGTTTCAAGATGCTATATGGCCTCATGGAGAAGTAGGGGTATATCCGTTACCTTTAGGTCTTTTATTCCCTGTTTCCTAACGGTGCTTGCAAGTTGAAACATGCACAGCGGACACGCCGTTATAATTCTTGAAGCACCGAGATCCAAGGCTTCTCTTATTATCATCATCGCTACAGAATTCGATATATCCCTAAATAGTAGTCTAATTCCCCCGGGAGCCCCACAACAGTAGCCTTCATTCCTGTTCTTTGAAAACTCTAAAAGCTCTATTCCAGGAATACTCTCAATGATTTTCCGAGGCTCCTCATATTTTTTCGACGTCTTAGCGAAGTGACAAGGATCTAAAAACACAACTTTCTCCTCTATTCGCTTACCGAATTCAATTTTCCCTTGATCGATAAGATCCGATAAAACTTCAACAACATGTAGAACTTTGAAACCTGGTTTTCTAAATATACGTGGATATATATGCTTATACGTGTGATAACATGCAGCGCAAGCCATCACAACTCTGTCAGCACCTTTTTCCTCTATTTTTGCAATGTTGCTTTCTGCTACTTTCTTTGCTTCATCAAAAAACCCGTGGTCAACAAGGAGAAGTCCACAGCACCTTTCTTGCCCGCCGAGAATCGTAAAATCAAGATTAGCTTTACTAAAAATGTCTACTGTTGTATGTCCTATTTCATGTAGTCTAAATGGAACCATGCATCCAACGAGATAAATATACTCAGCTTTTTCTGGAAACCTAATGCCGTCGGGAACCCATTTCTTCCAGTATTCTGGGCCTTCACCGGTCATCGATCCGCTACTTATAATGTTTTTGCAAAGATTTGCAATGGGTTCTGGAACTTTTCCTTCCTTAACTGCAAGATTTCTAAGGCTTCGAACAACATCTGAAATAGGAATATTCGCGGGGCAGATTAGTTCACAAGTTCCACAACAAGTACATGTATACAGTTCCTTAATAATTCCACCAATAGTTTTCTCTTCGTTTAGAATAGATTGAGCTGCTTTAATTCTACTCAAAGCACCTATGTTTTCGTCTCTGCTTGAAAGATAGAAAGAACATACATCATTACACGCTTTACACTCGACACAGGAGAAAACTGCATCTTTAATGTCTTCTAACATTTGGTTCACTCTCCTAAATAGTGAAAATGGCAATTTAACTTCTACTTTACTATTGTGTTTTTCTGTCAAAAAGACTTCGTTAGCTTAACTTAAACTAATATTGGTTCGAATTTCATTAGAATTAATGCAAAAGTTTAATTTGCAAAATCTCATAATTTACTTTACTATTGTGTTCGTGAGGAAGTAGCGGTGAAGAGGGGTGTAATAGGTTTAATTTTAGCAGTTGTTCTAACAGTAGCGTTTTTAATACCGTTTCCAGGAATGTTTTCACCGTCCACCTTAATGTCAATGACAGACCCATTAGCAGGCATTTGGGGCTCTGCCTACACAGCTAAATATCCAAACCGCGGAAAAATAGTGATGCCCGGACTGGAAAACAATGTAACAGTCATAATAGATGGTTATGGAGTGCCACATATCTTTGCGAAATCTGAAATAGATGTCGCCTATGTGCTAGGTTATTTGCATGCTCACGATAGACTTTTCCAAATGGACCTGCAACGAAGACTAGTAGAAGGCAGACTATCCGAAGTACTTGGAGAAGCCGCCTATCAAACCGACGTATTATATAGAATTCTAGGGCTTTACAGAGGCGCGCAAAAATCCTTAGAACTCTTAGAAAACATCTCTAAAGGAGAAAAAGCGAGCCACTATCCTCAAATGGATGTTACACTCATAAAAGATGATGCCAATAAACTTTTAGACATGTTAGACGCCTACTCTAAAGGAGTGAATTTTGCAGTAGAAGAAATGGAAAAGAAAAATGCATTACCATTGGAGTTTAAACTTTTAGGTTACAAGCCGGAGCCTTGGACGCCCTTAAACATCCTTGAAATAGGTAGGCTTATCAGCTGGGGTCTAACTGGAACCTTCGCTGACCTAGAGCTTTACTTAGTATATCAAGGGTTAGTCGGTAAATACGGTGTGGAAAACGGCACAAAACTTCTACTTGAACTACTACCGATAGATAGGTCCACTGATCATTTCATTGTCCCAGAAAATGAAAGCTGCATTCACACCGTTAATCCAGCAGACCCCTCCAAAACATTTAGCTCTTCCACAGTAAACGTAGAGACGCAAGGAATAAATGAACTACTTAAATGGATAAAGGAAACATCTCCATTACTCACGCCAATAAGATCTATGTTTGCATCCAACAATTGGGTTGTAGGTGGAAATCTAACCGAAACAAGAAAACCTATACTTTGTAATGACCCTCACTTGCAACTTATGGTGCCGCCAGTTTGGTACGAAGTTCACTACGTTGTGAAAAGCCCGGATGGAGAGTTTATTAACGCTAGAGGCGTAACCTTCCCAGGAATTGGTCTAATAATTATCGGATGTACTCAATACGTCGGGTGGGGCTTTACAAATGTTATGGCAGATCAAATGGACTTCTACTACTATAAATGGAATGACAAAGGACAATATTTGTATAAGGGGTCTTGGAAAGATGTAAAAACAGTAAATGAAGAAATACTCGTTAAAGCCAACAATGGATATGAAAAAAGAACAATTACATTAAACTTCACGGTTCACGGCCCAATCATTGAGAGAAAAGGGACAAAGTTTGCAATCTGCTGGATGGGAGAAAAATACGGCTCACTTGAATCTTTAGCATTACTAAAATATGTTCATGCAAAAAATGCAACCGAATTCCTAAAAGCAACGTACTACTTTCATACGCCTCCTCAAAATCATGCTTTTGCAGACATCTATGGAAACTTTGGATGGAGAGCAGTTGGCTGGTATCCCAATAGAACCTATCCAAACGGCACTATGGCAATAGATCCTTCAAAACCATTAACAGCCCTAACACCGAGATTACCCATCAATGGTAGTTCTGAAAATGTCATTGAATGGAATGTAAATGACTGGATTGATGCAAATGAAGCACCAACGCTATGGAATCCTAAGCAAGGCTATGTGGTAACTGCAAACAACAGGTTAGCAAACAAAACATACCCGTATATCTACGATGTCGCATGGACATTTGCAGACTACTATAGAGCATATAGAATCGACTACCTCATAAGAGAATGCATAAAAGAGAAAGGCTACGTCACAATTGAAGACATGAAGAAAATACAGAACGACGTCTTCTATGTCCCAGCAGCTGAACTAGTACCAGAAATAGAAAACGCGCTTTCAGGAGTAACAGATGAGAAGGTACAAGAAGCACTTAACATTCTTAAGGAATGGAACTATTCAATGCTCCCAGACCTCGTTGCTCCAACAATTTTCGCCAAATGGCTTAGTATCTTCAAAAACATGACACTTGCAGACGAATTCATAGAATTAAACAAAACAGTCAGCGGATTTACCATTAGCAAAAGCGAACTCGAAGACCTTGTAGAATCCATTCCAACCAGTATCTTAGAAGCTTACGTAAAACTTGAACCAAACTCCCACTGGTTTGACAACGTTTTCACAGATGAAACTGAAAACGCAGCAACCATAATACGTGAAAGCTTCGAAAAAACCATCGAACTACTAGAAAACGAGTTTGGAGAGGACATGAGTAACTGGAAATTCTCTAAAATACACAAGTTACACGCTGAGCATCCATTTGGCTCCGTGTTCAGTTGGCTCAACTACCCTGAATGGGAAGCCTGGGGATGGAGTCAATGCGTTAACAATATTGGAGCATCTGGCAAAAGTGGACCATCTTGGAGAGAAATATTAAACTTCAAAGACCTTAACCAAAGCTTATGCATAATCCCTGGCGGCCAATCAGGTAACCCCTTCAGCGAACACTATTATGATCAACTTAGAATGTGGCTTGACGGAGAATATAAGCAAATGAGTTTTCCTGCAAGTCCAAGTGAAGTAGAAGACGTTGAAAGCGTACTGGAATTTATGCCGGGGTGATAAAATGAAAAAACTCAACTTTATACAATGTTTATTAATAACGCTTGTAATTGGAGTTGCATTGGAATTTACAAGGATATGGCAGCTACTTGTAATCGCTGGGATTATCGGAGGATTCTTAGCGAAAAACCTTAAGACAGCAATTTTCTCAGGTTTCTTCGGCCTACTTCTCTGCCGAGGAATTCTCTTCATAGCCTTGTATTTAAAGCTACCCAGCAGCTTTGCAATGGCATACTTAAACCTCTCAATGTTTCTAGGAATCGGCCTAATACTCGCAGGACTACTTGGACTATTTAGCGCACTAATAGGCTACTTCTCAGCAACACTCATAGAACAACAGTAAACATTACTCAACAATTTTATTTTATATTTTATTAACGAGCTTTTATGTAAATATACGATACTTCGCTTCCAGTAAGAACTTTAACAGTTTCTCCAAAGCTTAAAATAACAATGGTATTGTTAATTCATATGTTATTTAGGTGAAACAGATGATTGATGCCCATGTTCACCTGTTTCCTGACGATATTGTGTGGCGTTTTTACGCTTGGATTGAAAAGAAACATAAATTGAAAGCTGTAATGCCAATTGAATGGAAAAAAGCCTTAAACGTATTGAAAAACATGGGTGTAAAGCAGATTTTTAATCTAACTCACGCCATCACCCCGGAATATAGTGAGAAACTCAATAGATGGCAGGGAGAACTTAAAGAGAAGTACGGGTTCATAACTTTTGGCGCATTTCATCCGGAAAACAGCGAAGAACTACTCATAAAAGCTTTTGAAAACAAGTGGATAGACGGATTAAAATTACATCCACCTGTTCAGAAATTTAGACCCGACTCAAAAGAAGCTTTGAAAATCTACGATCTACTTGAAGAATTGAAAAGGCCGCTTTACATTCACACGGGTTGGTTTCCAGACAACGGTTTCCAATATTCAGATCCAAAAATGTACGAACCCCTAATATATAATTATAACATTCCGGTAATTCTCGCCCATATGATGCTTGGAAAACCAAAGGAACTCAGAAAATTCCTTGATGCAAGGGAAAACGTTTACACCGAAACATCAAACGCGCTAATCGATATAACGGTTATCGACCCTGTTACAGGTGAAAAAGTAAAATGGTTATCTGAAGAAGTTGTAAACTTAATAGAGGACTATCCGAACAGAATTCTTTACGGAAGCGAGATACCTCTGGTTTGGTGGAAACCAGAAAAAACACTAAAAAACCTACTTAAACTCAACGTTGACGAGAAAATTAAAGAGAAAATTTTATGGAAAAACGCTGCAGAGTTCATTGAAAAACACATAAAATAATCTGAGATTAACGTTTTCTTTTCATCTTTTAGACATTTTTGATTGATTTATTGTTTTAAAATATGCATTGTGGAGCGTGAGAGATTATAGTCGACGTCTTAGTTAAACGCAAATTTTTATATTTAGTAATAGGTAATACAACAAATGTTGTTGTAAAGTTAAGATGTTAGGTGGGAAAATTGACTTCCACAGAAGCTGTTCATGAAACATTTAATGAAATCCTAATGGAGATTAAGAGAAATACAGGTATATATGCTCTGGCAATAGTTTTAAGAGACGGATTGATTGTAGCAAGTTTAATGCCTGAAGATTTAGATGAAGAAACTCTAGCAGCTATGACAGCCACGATAATAAAGGCTGCAGAAACAGTTTTCACCGAACTTGATAAAGGAGATGTAAAGAGAATCATAATTGAAGGAACACATGCAAAAGTAGTTGCAGTAACTGCTGGCAAAGACTTTGTAATAGTTGGAATGGCAAACCCAGAAACAAGTCTTGGAATAATACTTCATAGTATGAGAAAGGCAGCAGAAAAAATCAGTCAACGAGCAAGATAACTTCCACATTTTAACCCTTTAATTTTCTAAGTCTTATTTTCAAAATTGCTACCTTACAACGAAATGTTAAAGGCCGAAATTCAGAAATTATTTTAATATTTAATGATATCACCACAGCCGTGGAAGGATGTCGACCAGCAAAATGGAGAATTCAATAAATGAAATTGAAAATCTGAAAAGAAAGCTGAGAATAAAGGAGTACCACGCTGACAAAGGTATTGTGCGGCTCATTATAGGTGAAATGCATAGGCAAGAAAGAGAAGCAACATGGCCTATACTTGAAGAATTTAAACCCAAACCCTTGAAGGGATCAGTTATAATAGTTCCTACAGTTGATATCGAAGGAAAAGTAAACATCAGTGTAATTAATCCAAAATATATGGAGACAACAGCCTATAAGATATATTGCAAAATATTGGAGCACTACAAGCCTGACATTGTTGTTGAGCTACACGCATTTAACTCCAAATTTTATCAAAGCTTAACAGATCCGCATCGATTAGAGAAAAAGGGTGTACCACCTCTTATACCCTACAAGGAACAGCCGGTAATAGAAGACCAAGTTTTACATGGAGGACCACCACCATACGCTAAAAACAAGTTCAGGGAACATGGATCGTACGTTACCTTAGAGATCAGCAGAAACTACACGGAAAAAGCCAAGAAAACACTACTAAACATATTAGACATAATAGTAAAATCTGACAGTCCGCAAGAAATTATACGCAAACTTACAGAAAGATACTCGGAATCAATGAAAAAGGCAAAAGAACTTCTATATAAATACCTGTAAATAGTTTGCAATCGTTTCAAGTTTCTAAAATGATAGTTGTAATTTAAACATAGAATTTACTGTTTTCTGCAAATGTTCGTCAAAATACATAATAAACTTAGAAGATTAATGAAAAACATGAAAGTTTGATAAACTTGATTTATATTTCTCTTTTTTTAAAAATACGGCTCAGACAGTAATACATGGTTGATACTATTGGCTTACCTACTTTAAAAGAAGTGTAGCAAGATGCTTCTATGGGGAAAGGTTTGTCGTCTTTAAACCTCTATGAGGGCGAAACTCTTGCAGTCATTAAAGAGAAGAAGAGATACATTTGGACTGGAAGAAGCGGAGGAATGGATCCGTAAGCTGTTTGGGAAAAGAGAGAAAAGGGTGGTTCTAGGTATTTTACGGCGCACCGAATGCCGGGAAAACAACACTGGCAAACAGGATAGCAATGGACTGTAACGTTGAACCAAAAGGAGTAGTTTCAGAAATACCCCATGAAACCAGAGAGGTAATAAAAATAGAAAACCTCAACTTAAACATAAATGGGAAAAATCTCCAGCTAACCATATTAGACACACCTAGGCTAGCAACAAAAATAAGCCACCTAGAGTCCATCAAACACGGCTTAAGCGAATCCGAAGCTATTCAACGAACAAAAGAAGCACTAAAAGGAATAACAAAGGCAATAGAGTCAATGAATGAAATAGACGCAGCAATAACCGTTATAGACTCTACAAAAATGCCCTACGAACAAATAAACATCATAATAATAGGAACCCTAGAAGCAAAAAGAAAACCAACAATCATAGCAGCAAACAAAATAGACTTACCAGAAGCAAAACCAGAATTAGTGAAAAAATTCTACCCAAATCACCAAGTAGTTCCAATATCAGTCCTAACAGGACAAAACATAGAAAAACTATACAAAATATTAACAGAAATCATATAGAACCCTTAAACGCGATGAATCTAATTTTAAACGCATCACAACATCAAATATTGCAGTATAGAATCATCACTAACTTTAAAGCCATCCAAATAAAAAGAGCTGAGAGAGATCTCAGCAAATT
>JAUQZC010000056.1 GCA_030587435.1 Candidatus Baldrarchaeota archaeon
GTGAAGTGTATTGGTTGGAAAGCTTTTTAACGCTTCTTCAATTGCAATTAAATATTTCATTCCAAGTAGGAAAAAGGCTATATCATAATTTTCCCTCTCAAGTATTTTTAGCAGTTTTTCTTCTATTCTAAGTTTCTTGCTTCTATGTCTAATATCCTCTTTACTCATAGTACCAAAGGTACATTCATAGGGTGGAATTAAAGTTTGTTCTTCTAAAAGCCCGAATCCAGCGGAAAGAATGTAAAAATTAACGCACTCAATGCTTGGAATTGAACGTAGAATGTTCACAGCTTTAATAGTGTATAGATGTTGACCGCCCAAGTACATGTCTCTAGCAGGTAAAACCATGTCCTTAAGGTCTTCTCGTTCAATTAATTTTTCTCTACCAAATTTATCGATAACTTCGCAAGTAATATCTAAACGTTTAAACTTTTTCTTAGCGGTGCATGAACCTAAAACAAATATCCTCAATGCTAACACCAGTTAAAATAAGTGAAACTTACTTCCTCTAAATGTTAAGCGTTAATTTTAAAATTGTTATCGCAACTTGTATCTAAAGAAATTTAATAAAACTTTGCTGTGCAGCATTTCCATTTGTCGAAAGGAGAGGTGAACCCTTTGGCTGAAAAAAAGGTAGAAAAAAACGGGGAAGAAAAAGAGCGTAGTAAAGCGTACCTCTTCCCGTATGTTCTCTACGGCATTTCAATAATTGTCTTCATTTGCACGCCAGCAATGCTTATAAAGCTTCAACCATCCGTATGGGTACCCATACTATTGGTCAATGTTGTAGTGTTTTTAATCGCACAATCATTACTTAAAGAATAAATTTAAAATGCGAACAATATTATTGTAATATTGATATGTCTGGAAATTTAGAAAAAACTTTTCCGCCATTTCTTCTCAGTAAAGTAATTTATGCAGATCTAATTTTAGTCTCTGAGCGGCAAAGCGAAGTTGCACTGAGAAGCAGATCTGTTGAAACACACCAAAATTCAACGAAATACGCTGTTATAAGAGTTTTAAGCCGCGAAGGTTGGGGAATAGCAACAACGAACAAGCTAGATAGAGAAAGCATTAAGAAAACAGCTGAAAAAGCATATAAAATATCAAAAACAGCAACAATTCCATTAGAGAAAAAATGGGAAAACCCGATCCAATTAGCGCCAACAAAACAAGTAAAGGAAACCTATAAACATCCTGAGAGAATTACACCAGAAAACGTCAGTGAAGAGGATCTTACAGATTTCCTCTTAAAGCTGAAAGCATTGCAAATAGATACTTTAGGGCCAAGATACGGCTGGTGTGAAGCAATAATAACATACAGAAAAATAAAGAAGCAAATAATAACATGTGAAGGAACAAACGTCACCGAAGAAAAACCGTTAACAGACCTAGTTCTATATACAGTTGCTAAAGGCCCTTACGGAAAACTCTCGACAGCAAGCATGATCGAAGGAGGAACGGGAGGATACGAATTAATTTTAAGTGAAAAAATTAAGGAAGAAGCAGTAAAAATAGCTGAAAGAGCAAAAATGCTTACACAAGCACGGCTGTTGAACCCAATGTGGAGGGGAAGAAAACTACCAGTCATACTAGATGGAGAATCAGCTGGAGCGTTAATTCATGAAGCAATTGGACACATGCTCGAAGCAGACCGTCTAATAGAGACAAAAACCAACCTACACATGTTTATAGGGTCAAAAATAGGATCTGAAGAACTAACGGTAATTGACAATCCAAGAATGTTAGGAGGTTACGGGTCATATATTGTTGATGATGAAGGAGTAATTGGAGAAAGGAAAACTTTGGTTGAAAATGGTATCGTAGTAAATTTATTTCATACACGGTGGACAGCAGCAATAGCAAACGAGGAGCCAAATGGAAGTGCTAGAGGGCTAACCTATGTTCCGAGAAGCTTAATGAGCAACATTTATGCAAAACCTTCGGACTGGAAGTTTAAAGAAATGACGGAAGATATAAAAATTGGTTTTTACCTTGAAGGCTTAGTTAAAGCGGAGTTAAGGGGAGACGATATAATTATTGAACCTGAAATAGCCTACCTTATAGAACAAGGTGAAATAAAGGTTCCTGTTAAGGAAATAAAGATAGCAGGTAAAGTTAAGAGGGTCTTGCAGAGAATTGAGGGCATAGGAAGGAACATTACATTTAAACCCGGTTTGGAGAAGGGGAACCCCATAAGTAGTGGTGCTCCTTACATGAAAATTAGCAATGTACACATTTTAAATTAAAATTATAAATTGTAACCTTTATCACAATACAAAAACCTTAAAAATAAGGTAGCATAATGTGAGCAAGAACAAGTTTAGCGACATGGATGTGTCATAGGGTTTGGAGACACATACATCGAGATGTTATATTAATGATCTGCGTCTAAGACAATTTTCTGAGGTTGAGGCAGCTTGACAGCAAGTAGATTACAGTTACTACGATCCCAAGTGACGTCTCTCAGGGAAAGACGATTTCTAATAATAGAAGAATTAAAAAAACTAAGGGAGAGGGCGAGAGAATACAGAGAAAAGCGAGATCAAATAAACAGTAAGGTCAAAGAGATAGCAGAGAAAATAAAAGAAGAAAGGGAAAAAAGAAAAGCAATAAATGAGGAAATAAACTTTCTAAATCAAATAAAAGCGGAGCTAAATGCTCAAATCGAAGAGAAAATGGAAAAAATAAAAGAATTAATGCAATCTATGAAAAAGCTGGACTTCAACCCTAAGAAACTCCTTAGCCTTCGAGAAAAACTGGAGTGGCGAATACAAACAGAACCACTGCCTTTAGAAGAGGAAAATAGACTAGTTGAAGAAATAGCGCAAATAAGTGTAAAACTTATCGACTACGAGGAAAACCAAAAAATAAAACAGGAAATAAACAAAATAAAACAGGAAATAAAAGAACTCAGAGCACAGGTAAAAGAGGTTCAACAAAATCTCATTCAGAAAAAAGCAGAAAGCCAAACATACAGGTTAAAAATACTTGAACTCGGAAAGCAAAGAGACGAACTTAGACAGGAAGCAAATGCGTATCACAACAACTACATAGAACTTATGACAAGAATAAAAAGCCTTCAAGAGGAACTTGACAAAATTTCAGCTCAGCTAGGAGAAACCATAACAAAACTGCAGGAAGCAAAAATCGAGGAGAAAGCTAGAGAAGTACTTGAAAGAAAGAAGAAAGAACAAGAATTAATACAGAGAAAATTGGCAGAGATAGAAGAGAAGCTAAAAAGAAAGCAAAAACTAACCTTTGAGGAATTTGTACTTCTACAGCAAACCAAAGGGTTGGGCCACATAACATAATATACGATTTCTTCCAACAACAAATTAATTCTATTTTTTAATCAATTGATAAATGCCGTATATCGTACCTACCACAATTAAACTAAACATAGTAGATAACTGTTCTCCAACTATAGGAGAATAGCCCATAATTGATATCTCACTAACAGCAATTAGAACTATCAAGGAAGAAACCTTAAACCACAGTAGTGGAACAAAAACAACCTCAAAAGGCAACCTCAAAGCAGTTGAAATTTTTTCACCTCTATACGCTAACGATCCCAGACCATAAACAACAAGAAACACTTGAACAACAACATTAACGAGGTCTATTTCTCCTGTTTTGCCAAATGGTATTAAACTGTTAACTTTAGCAAAATAATAGCTAACCACAGTAAATACTAAAAACCCAAACAACGTAACTTGCTTCAAATCTTTTCCACGTAGCATTGTAACAACTGCAAAAATTGGAAGTAACACAATAAACAATGGGAAAAAACAAAAGGATCATAGTGCTTTCGAACATGGCGCTCAAATTCTCCAGTGAACCGTATAACATGCCAAATAAACCAAGATCAATAATAAGAAATAGCGCAAATAGTCCTAGTTTTAATTTCTCGCTGCGTTTTTTAACAACATTATTGATACGCTCTGAAGTTTCCCATAGGAGCATTACCATAAAAAGCGAGGAGAAGATTGCCCAAAACACAAAAGGAACAAAGTAAATCACTAAAAACACGGAGGGTGGAATGAACATGGCTGAAACGAAGGATAGTATGTTTAAAAATAGTAATTTTAAATCCGTCTTCCCAGCTAAAAGTTTAGTTCGAGAAACAGTAATTGCCATGAGCAGCGTAATCAATAACAAGTAGACAGAAAATGTTACTAATAATAAAAATGAAAAGACGTAGATATTTAGTTCTCCTAAATAAACTGGAGTCGACGAAGGCAATCCTAAACTTAAAAGTACAGAATAATAAAATATAATAAAGATAACTGTTGAAACAAACGGGTACCTTAACCCCTTGTTTTTTAAGAGTAATTTAATACCTTCAACAAAAGGTTAATGTAGTCAAACTGCCACACCAACCATAATTTGCATTAACCAGACGACTTATGAATAGACGGCATAAACCATTTATCCTATTTATATTTTGCTGCGTCCTATTTGCTATAACCTATAACAAATTTAGTAAGGATATAGATCTATATTTTACATCTTAAGATCAGAAAATAAAGCAGAAACATCCTCAAATTCTTAAAAAATCCGTCTATTTGTCACAAAACAACTAAATGCTTCACGACCCATATCGATATTTTTATATTTCTATATGTTGAGTTAACAAGTAGAAATAACAAGGGTAATTAAAATGTTTATATGGCGTGGAAGAGGCTTTCTCAGAGACTTAAAATATCAAATAAGCCCTGTAGAGTTTCTAATACTCTTAAGTCTACTTGAAAAACCAAAACACGGCTACGATATAATGAAAGAACTTGAAAAAAAATTTGAAAACGTGTGGACACCAAGAAGCGGCACCCTTTATCCATCCCTTTCCCGACTGGAAGAAAAAGGATACATAAAAGGAGTAATAAGAGGAAACAGGAAGCTATATATGCTAACCGACAAGGGGATCGAAATATTAAGAGAAATCGCTGAAAACTTCGATAGAGAGGCAGAATTTTTAGATAGATTTGTCCAAATGGCTAACTATAAATTCTTAGAGGAATTTGCACCAAGATACGCTAAAAGATTCATTGAAAAAATGTTAAATAAAGCATTTCAAACACTAGATGTAGCCATAAGGAAAATAAGGCTTTTAGATCTAAATGAACAATTAAGAAAGCTACAATATGCTAGGGAAATGCTAGAGAGAAGATTACATAAAATAACATTATCAATAAGCGAAACTGAAAGATCTATCGAGGAGAGAAGGAAAAGAATGGTGAAAATAAAGGTTGAATAAAAGGGAGGGAGTCAAATGTACTTCAGTAGAGATGTTTTTCGAATAGGCCCATTTAAACCGTTAATTGACATATTTCTAGGTGTGAAGACTTTGTTTCATCCCTATTTTACGGAAAAAGATGTGTGGATAGACGAGGAGGATGGCACAGTTATTATAAAGATAGTTTTGCCTGGATTTAAAAAGGAACATATTGAAATAAGAGCAGATGAAGAGGAAATATACGTGAAAGCAGAAAAGCCAACTGTAGATGAATTTGAAAAACATTATTGGAGAAGATATCTTGAGAACGGGAAAATCGTAATAAAATGGAGAATTTCAATGCCTATAACCATTGAACCAAATTCTGGTAAAGCCAAAATGGACGCAGGAATTCTTACAATAAAATTTAGAAAGAAAATGAAAGGGGAAAAAGTGACAATAGACTAATTTACTTTCAAAAGCAAGAATCTGTAGCCACAAAAACTAATTATCAATTTTCACATATTTTTCAAGTAATTCTCCAAATATGGCCTTAGAAGTTTAATAAGTTATAGATCGAAATTAGATCATCAAAATTTATTTTAAGTTAGTCTAATTCTTATATTAAAACGAGGGGTGTATCAAAACTAGTACGACATGTTCTAAATGTTAGGATTATAAGATTGAATAATCACATTTAAACCACAGTCTTCGATAGTAATTAGATAGTAATTATGTCTATAGAGGGGTAGAGCAAGGTTGGGTATTTTAGGGATAGCATTTCGTTCAATTATTAGAAGTCCTAGAAGATCTTTAACCCTTGGAATAGGTGTTATTTTAGCTATAACACTTATTGTAGGGGCTTTTCTAACAGCAGATTACATGGGTCAAGCGATTCTTGCAGACGTTCTAAAAGATGTAAAAGTTGACATTGAAGTTTCAATGCAACACAAAAGCGTCTTGGATTATAAGAATGTTACAGAGGAATTAGAGAAAATTGAGGAAATAAATATTGTTGAACCTTATGTTTCAGGCTATTTGTCCTATTGGAATTACAATATAACAAAAAACGGACAGATAATATGGCCAGAATACATTAATGTGACCGAATACGGGGAAAACATATCTCGTCCTTATTATGACCATGATGTTTATGTTTACGGTTTCAGGCAAAACATATCAATTGGCGAAATAGTTGTATTAGAAGGTAACCTGAATTTAACAGGGGAAAACATAGCCATAACTCAAGATTTCGCACAAGACCTAAAATTAAACGTCAACGATATCATAACTTTTACTTATGTAAGTTGGCATGGAGAGGAAAGAAAAATAGTTGAAATAAACGCAACTATATGTGCGATTATAGATATAAAAGGTACATTAAAAGAAGCAATGAAAGAAAGATACTTTTATCCATACTTCACCTACTTCGTGTCTCCATATTACTACATGGCACCCTACTACCGAGAAGAGGAAAAAAGCTACATAATAACGAGCATAGAGTTTGCACAACAACTAGGAATAATGATGTACGAATACAGATATTATTATGAACCCGCTCCAATTATACCTTCTAAGGCATCTCAAGAACTATCTTCTCCTATTTATATAAAGTATTGGATTTTTGTTGACCGCGACAAATTAATTAATTTGTGGGACATTGAACAAACGTTAGACAATTTGAAAAAACTCGAAATAAAGATAGAAAACATATGTATTAAATACTCCATGTATTCTACAGAGTATTCGATCGAAAACAGATTAGATGATGCCATAAACAGCTCTAGATTTGCTGTAGATTACTTAAAATATACTTTTGGCTTCAATAGTTTGCCCGTTTTGTTTTTGGCGTGGTTTTTTGCTTTAACTGCAAGCTGGATTTCGGTAAATGAAAGAAGAAGAGAAATAGGCCTCCTAAAAGTTAGAGGAGCAACCAACAAACAAATATTCCGAATAATACTAATAGAAGCAGTCATAACCGGGGTATTAGCAGGAATAATAGGCGCTATCATAGGCTTTTTCAATAGTTTGTACCTTATTAACATTTTTGCAAAAGGTTTCACAGAAGTTCTAATCCCAATCGAAGTATTTACAAAGCTTATGCCCTTTTACCTTGAATTAAGTATTATTTTAGGGTGCTTGTTAGCTCTATTTGCTGTTTTTATTCCAGCTAGAAGAGTAGCAAATATGCCATTAGAAAAACTATTACAAGAATACTTGGAGGAAATAGAGGCAGAAAAATGGAAACCGAGACTAACATGGATAATGTTCATCCTGGGTCTAGCAAAAACAGTTGAAATGATTCTGGGCTTTTCAGTGATGAAAATACTTTGGCAAATGGGCCCTCAAACAATGCCAAACATTTTCATTATTCTCGTGCTCATAGCTGCAAGCTTCATAGATAACATTCTCAATTACCTGGGCCCAATATTTTTCATTTACGGTTTTAGTAAAATAGTTACCCATTATGTATCCAAGTTCCAAAAGTTCTTTAAATCAATTGTAAAACCTCTATTAGGAGAATTAAGTGACATAGCTGTAAAAAACTTTGCAAGAAAATCTACAAGAACAGCAAGAGTAATGTTCCTGATAGCAATTACATTAACTTTCGGAATAACAATGACAATAATTTCAAACTCTTCAATTCAGTATAATATTAAAATGATAGAGCTAGGTGTAGGAGCAGATATAAACGCAAATCCTGTTTATCCATCCAATGAAACGCAGCTACTGGAAAATCTAAGTAAAATCGAAGGAATAAATCTTATTTCTACAATCAGGAAACAGTACATAGATGCCAAGGGATTTTATAGCGACCTTGTAATCGTAGATGAAAACTACTTTAATGTTTCTTTTATAGGAAAAGGATATCTTGAAGGAATAACAATAGAAGAGGCTTACAGCAAGTTCAAAAGCGGTGAAAACTGCTGTATAATAAGCCGGTATCTAAGTGAAGAGTACGAGTATGGAATAGGGGATGAAATGATAGTATCTTTTCAAGTTGGAGAAAAAACCATTAGAATCAGTCTAACGATAATAGCGGTAGGAAAGGCTTTTCCAGGTGTAGGCTACTATGGAAACATCATTTTAATAAGTTATAGGTGCGTAGAAAAGCTGTTCAACCCGCAGGAAATAAGGTCTATACAACTTCTAATAGATGTTAAAGAGAATGCAAACAGCACAAAAATAGCTGAGGAACTTAGAGAAAAATATGAGGAGATATACAGTGTAGTTTCTTTTGAAGAAGTGGTTCAACAGTCTATGAGGTCACCTTTGCTTTCTGTATACCCGAAGTTTTATAGCATTGAATTTGCTTTTGCTCTTCTAATAGCTGTAATTGGTTTATCGTTAATAATGATAATGGCAGCTTTAGAAAGGGAAAGAGAAATAGGTCTACTAGCAGCACGCGGAGTGAATAAGAAACAAGTCATAAAAGTATTTTTAGGCGAGGTAATATTAATCATAGTAATATCTTACTTAATAGGTATAGTTGAAGGATTTGCTGTAGCTTACGGATATGTCAAAGCTTTCATGTATCCCCTATGGCTTGAATTACCTTTCAAAATACCAATTGTAGTTCCAACAAGCCTCTACCTTATGTTAATTGGAGGTTTAATGGCTTTCATAATTGCTTCAGTAGGACCTGCATGGTATATAACAAGAAAAAGAGTTGCTGAAATTCTAAGAATTCACCACTAGGAGGAGAAGAAATGAGTATTGTTTGTAAAGATCTCGTAAAAATTTATAAAACAGGAAAAGTTGAAGTTGTAGCTCTTCGAGGACTATATTTAACAGTGGAAGAGGGGGAAATTCGAGCAATAGTAGGGCCTTCTGGAAGCGGGAAAACAACACTTCTAAACATTATAGGTGGAGTTGATAGACCTAGCGCCGGTCAGATAGTTGTAGACGGTCTAGATTTAACAACATTAAGTGAAGCCCAACTAGTTGAATATAGAAGAAAAAGAGTCGGCTTTGTCTTCCAATTTTTCAACCTAGTTCCAAATCTAACCGCAATGGAAAATGTTGAGTTGCCAATGGCAATAGCAGGAGTTCCAAGATCTCAAAGACATAAAAGAGCAATGGAACTACTTGCACTAGTCGGATTGGAAGATAGGGCACATCATAAACCGGATGAACTTAGCGGCGGTGAACAGCAACGTGTAGCAATAGCAGCAGCACTTGCAAACGATCCACCAATAATCCTAGCAGATGAACCAACAGGAGAACTAGACACAAAAACAAGCAGACAAGTAGCACAACTATTCAAACAACTAAATAAAGAACTTGGAAAAACAATAATAATAGTGACACACGATCTAGCAATTGCAACCATTGCACATAAAATCAGCAGAATTGAAGATGGGACAATAGTTTCAACGGTAACACCAGGACAACTAGAAGCAGTAGGCTACCCAGCAGGAGAAAAACTAGA
>JAUQZC010000086.1 GCA_030587435.1 Candidatus Baldrarchaeota archaeon
GAAGGATAAAAGCTAGAATTCCTAAGATAATTGTAATCGCCGGTGGAATCCCAGTATATGGTAGCATGTTGAAAATAATAAGCCAATATACTATGAACCAGAGTAATCCGATAAGCCATAGTTTTCTTGGGGATGGCGGTATTTTTTGGCCGTTAAACTCCAAACTTTCGGGAAAACGATATGCAACATAAAATAGGGCAAGTACGATCATTATTGTTGCTAAATAGAGTGATATAGGTGGGAAATATGTTGTTAAAAACATGTAGCCGAAAATTACATCCGAAATGAAAATAATTGTTAATATTTTTAGTGTTTTGGTTTTTACCCAGCTTCGTGATTTTATTTCCGGGTACATTAGTTCCACGAGGACTATTGGGATGACTATGCTAACAACGGAATGATATATTGTTAATTCTACGCTCCAAACCCAGTTTACACTAAACCATCTACCATAAACACCTAAAATTCCGAGATCCATCCAATTAGGGTCAAAAAAGCTTTTAACCATCAACCCCTCCTCAATAATTCCATAAGCAGCACCTAAAACTAGCAGTGCCCCATAACCTTTATGCCAACGTATTTTAAGCTCTCTCAAAATTATTGCGCCACAGCCGTAGAGGGCAACAAGCACCATCAGACCAAAAGGATTAAAGAATTCAACAGGAGGCGCACTTCCACTGAGAAGCTCAGCCGTAATAGGGGATAGGAAAAGCAAGGTTATAACCGCCTTTTTTGTAGCCAGATTTCGCTCTTTCATAGCGCTCACAACACAATTTGCGGTTAATAAAAGATTTTACAATTTGTAGGGTGATCTAGCTACATTCCAATGTTTGCCACAATTGCATCTGTTAGTTTTTGTACATCTTTTGGAGAGATTTTGAGGAGATGTTTTTCTGTTCCTCCCCCGCCATATACAAACTCTTTTTCCAGAACTTTTTTATCTATGACTGTTTTTATTTTCTGTTTGTGTCCTATTGGGGGAAGCCCTCCAATTGCATATCCACTGTGTTTTTTTACCTCTTTGGCTGAAGCCATTCTTACACCAATAGTTCCAACGACGTTTGCCAATTTTTTGCTATCTACCTTTTGGTCTCCTCTAACTATAGCTAAGACAGGTTCACCTAAGGCGTCAATAAACATAATTGTTTTTATTATTTGTTCTTTTGGTACACCTAGAGCTTTAGCTGCTTGATTAACTGTTTTGACCTCATCTTCTAACTCTAATATTTCAGCACTTATCCCTGAATTTGCTAAATAGGCTTTTAACTCCTCAACTCCCACTCACATACCTCCAAACCTGGAGTATCTTCAAATCATTGATAATGGAAACATATATATCAACATTTAGTATTTTCACCACTACACAGCCAGATCTAATAAATTCATAGAATAATCAGAAGCTGCAGGGAAAATATATGCTTTAGCTTAAAATGAAAGGAGAGGTTAGCTTTGAAGATTCAAGTTAGATTCATAGCTACATTACGACACCTTCTAGGTGTTAAAAGTGTTGATTTAGAGATTCCCCGCCCAATGAAACTATTAGAAGTCCTAAACCTACTTGCAGAAAAAC
Organism: Candidatus Baldrarchaeota archaeon; assembly: GCA_030587435.1. The sequence goes on from JAUQZC010000086.1 coordinate 1,571, forward strand.
ATGGAGAGAAATTCAGAAAAGCTATATTCGATGAAAACGGTAAAGTGAAAAGTGAATTTCTTATCTTGGTAAATGATGTAGAAATCTCTGTGCTCAACGGATTAAACACTGAAATATCAGATGGAGATGTAATAACCTTATTACCTACAATTCACGAAGGATAAAACCATAAATTATGTTAAAGTTTGTCAACACATTGTTTATAGTTCTTAAAGTTATCATATTTATTCGAGCATATAAGAAATCTTTATGAGAGGGGAACACTCTTGAGTACTTCTGATTCTTTAAAGATAGGAGCCATACAATTTAGGGTTAGAGAGATACATGGCTTCAAAGAGTTTAGTAAACATGTAACTAAGTTTGTTGAATTAGCAGCAAGACAAAAAGTAGATTTGCTGGTTTTTCCAGAACTCTTCGCACTTGAACTCCTAAGCACAGAAAACGTTAATGAAATAAGTGAAATACCGAAAGTTTTGGTCGAATACTATGAAAATTATTTGAATCTGTTTTTAAGATTAGCTGAAAAATTTAGGCTTTCGATACTTGCCGGCACGACTGCCACAAAAAGAAACGGAAAATATTTCAACACAGCCCATTTATTCTTACCAAGTCAAAAAATAGTGAAATATGATAAAATTCACTTACACTACATAGATAAAGTCTTAGGTTTTTCACCCGGGTTAATTCCCATTGTGGCTGAACTGGAATTTGGCAAAGTTGGCTTGGTGATTTGCTACGATGTTGGTTTCCCAGAGTTAGCGCGAATACTCGCGCTCAAAGGGGCTTACATTCTTTTGGTACCAAGCGCTGCACCAAGTAGATCTGCGTGGGAATGGCTACGATATTGTTGTCATGCAAGAGCCATAGAAAACCAATCAATTGTAGTACATTCATGTCTTGTAGGTAAATTTAAAGGATTAAATTTTGAAGGGAAATCCGCAATAATTGCTTCAACAGATTACGAGAAAAATGGAATTATAGTCGAAAGTCGATATGATGAGGAAAACCTAGTTGCTGGGGAAATTGATTTAGGAAAATTCTGGAGAATTAGAAAGAAAACAAAAGCCCCTGTACTTAGAGACCTGAGACCAGATATCTATGAGCAGTTATGTGAAATGAAGTGGAAGTTCGATAAAACCAATTAAAATAATCTTCTTACTATTTGATTATCAAACAAAAATAAAATTATAAACGCCTCATTATAGTTTTAAACTAAGGAAAAGAAAGAGTGACAAAACTGTTAAACTGTGTCTCATGAAATATTAGAATAGTGTTTAATAATTGTTCGTAGTACTAACCGTATTGTAGTTGTTTTAGTCTTTCACGAAGTTTTGTGATCAATTTCTCGGCTTCTTCAAGGTTACCTTCTGAAATTTTAGTTAATGCTTTTTCAATGTCGTCGGTATGTTCGTCTATATCGTAGCCTGATATTTTTAGGTGAAGCTGTGCGCGTATACCTGCTTTTCTACAGTTTTCATTTATTATTTCGAGCACAGAGAGTTTTGATGAGACTTCTTTCGCAAATCTTAAATCCTCAAGTAATAGATCGAGAAGTCTCTTATACTCTGGAAGAATAAGAGCCTGGACATGTTCAGCGGTGGCTTTTAGGTTGTCATTAACCGTGTCCATAGTTTTTACAAGTCCCTTTATTGTGTTATATAGTTGCATTCGAACTTTAAACCAAAGCTTTAATCTTTCTGTTAGGTTTAAATACTCTTTGAAGAAAGTTTCTGCCGATGGAAAATAGGTTTCTAAACTTCTATGTCTAGTGGAAATATCGTCTGGATACTCGCTTAGAACTGTTTCAACAATTTTCTTAATCAGGCTTGATAGATTTCTCAACAGTTGACCTGGTGATCTTTCAACACAGTTCAAATCTTTTCCCTCACTAAATTAAGCAATCTTTGAACTTACACGCTTAATATTGTTGTTATATACACAACAACTAATAATGTACACCTTCAATATAAGCTTTAAGCCTCTTATCATATATGTAAAAGATCATCAAAAGATCTTCTCACTGTTCGTAGTGGATTATTAAACAGAACAGTGCCATAATATCTGATGTTACAATGACAGATGTTGATAACGGTGGAATGCTGGAAATTTTACTGGTTACACGTGAAAATCTAATATCTGAACCAGGAACCATAATAGTACTTGACGGTAGAGACAGGATCGTAGAATGGTTCTACAGACTTAGTGATACCTATCCGATTACTGTGAATGTAGCGGACATTAACTCCGATAATATCATGGACGTAGTAGTTGGAACGCATAGCGGAATTATTTATTTGATTAACGAAGCACAAATGGGATCTTAGCTTTAGATTGTCACCGTTTCTTCTATTTTTATATTTCTTTTAGCTAATTCATCTAGTATTGTTTGGAAGATTTTTTGTTTTAGTCCAATTTTCTCCGGTGGGGTTATTCCCTTTTCTTCAATTTTACTTTGGCCAATTAGCTGGGCTATGATGGAAGCGGTATAGGCTGTGGTGCGTGCCATGGAAGTTACTTTTTCTTTATCGTCGTAATAATCTACGAGGTTATATATGTATTCGACGTTTTCTCCTCTTGCTTCTCCAACAACCTTTATTTTCATTATTGTTAGGTCTTTTTCTCCGCCGAGTTGAAGCTTCGGCGTTAAAAGTCTTGTTAAGAATTCTCTGGGCGATATTTTTACGGATTTTATTTCTATTGGTTCCGTGTCTAAAAGTCCGCATTCAATTAATGTTTTTATTTTTTGAGCATGACCAGGATATCTTATCGTCTTCTCACACATTTCCTCTACATTTTTCAAAGGTTCTATTTCTTTATATGTGAATATGAGTGAAGCTAACCCATCGGTGTAAAAACATTCCAATTCTCCTATTTCAGGTATGTATATTTCTTCTAGTCCTGAAAGTGTTTCAACCTCAACTACCTTACCGTTTCTTACGATTCTAGCTTTCCCGGTGTATTCTTGCCAAACACTTTCAAGGTTAAAAACAATTCTATATTCTAGTGGCGGTTTAGGTTTCTGCGGAAGCCCTCCAACCATAATTTTAACTATTCTTGCCTTTTCCAATTTGCTAGCAGCGTAGCCTACTAACATGTTGCTAAGCCCAGGAGCAACACCGCATCCTGGAACAACTATAACATCTTTTTTCTGCGCAACTCGGTGTAAGGACATATATTCGTCTTCGAAAACTAAATCGACAACGTTAACTGCTTCATTAACCTCTGTTTTAAGGGCATGTAAACTTACTTCATGTGGAAGAGCATTGATAACAACGTCGATATCCTCATGTTTCAATAATCTACTCAGGGCGACTGAATCCATTGCGTCTATAATGGCGGTTGAAAGTTTACTGCTTCTTATTTTCGAAGCAACATTCTCGATTTCTTTTTTGAATTTGCTGGCTAAAACAATCTCCGAAACGATGTTGCTTTTAACTAGATCCTTAACCGCTGCGGACCCCATCATTCCGGCGCCTAATACCATTATTTTCATGTTAACATCCCTTTCCCTACAAGGAGAAAGATGTTTCATATAACAGTGTTAAGTTTAATCTTAATATAAAAGCGCACCACTATTAATAATAACTTCTATAAATTCTATAAACTCATGGGTTATGAAGATGCTGTTATAGTTTGAGATGGGGAGGGTAATAAATTGAGCGTTGACATTAAGAAAATAGATAGTTCATTAGAAAGCTTATCGAAGATAGAGGACCTTCTTAAAGAAACAAAAAATTTGATAGAAGAACTAAACGCCGTTAAGTTAGAGAATGAGCAATTGAAAAATGAAGTAGTTAATTTAAAGGAACAGTTATCAAGATTCGAAGAGGAAGTAAATAAGCTGGAAAAAGAAAACACGGAGTTGAAAGGTGCTCTTAGATTAAAGGAAGCAGAAATAAGCCGTTTAAATGAAGATATTTCCTCTTTAACGAGTGAGAACAGCAAATTAAAAGAAGAATTAAAAACCGTTGAAAAAAGAGCCTTTGAAATGGATGAATATAAAAGAAGACTTGAGGAGGAAAACAAGAAACTGAAAGGTGAGTTAGATAAGATTTCTGAACAGTTAGAGAAAATATCTCAAATGTATAAGGAAGTAGCTGGTGAAAGGGAG
>JAUQZC010000042.1 GCA_030587435.1 Candidatus Baldrarchaeota archaeon
GAATTTTTACTTCACGAATTTTACTCAGGGCTACGATAGCTATGAAGGCACCTACTATCTACTAGCCGATTCTCACCGGTCTGCTGACGTGATCGTATTTGGTGATGGTTACTGGTTGAACATTACCCCTTCGTTAGCACAGCTTTCAAAATACGAAGCAATAGTACTTCCAGAAACTATTTGTTTAACAGATGATCAAGTAGCGTTGCTTGAGCAATATGTGCAAAATGGTGGAGTAATTATTGGAATAGGTGAGATAGCAACACGTAACGGGTTTGGAGACCCAGTTAATAGGGTTTTTTCCAGTTACTTTGATGGTGGAGTATACCAAGTTGGTGATGGAGTAATAGTCTCTATCACTAATATTTCACCGAGTCAATATCTTGAGTTGAGAATGCTTCACGATCCATTAGCAGACTATGTTTTGGATTCTTTCAAAAGCATTTTAAACCAGTATGTTCCTCCTGAAATGTGGAGTGATAGTTTATCACCAAGAGCTCATATTTACAGGTTCCTTAACCAAGAAGAAAACGCACTAATATTCGGTATTATCAACTTTAACTACGATTTCGCAGAGGACAGGGTTATCAAGGATTACAATGTCGATTTTAGCTTTAAACTTCCACCCCAACTTAGAGACCAAAAGCTATCTATATGGGTCTACAATGAGAAACACCCAGAAGGATTTGAAATACCTTACAACATCAGTGGAGACACCGTAACTATAACTATTCCAGAATTAACTATTCTAACAATGATAGAGGTTAGACCTTACTTCGAATATCACGAACCAACAATAATCGATGAACCCACTATCTATAATGGTGAAACCATAATCCTAGACAGAGATTTACTAGTGAATTCTACCCTAGTTTTATTGGATTCAGAAATTAATGTTCAAGGCTCTGTGAAGCCGATCAAAATAGAGGTACTACCTGGTGGAGCTCTTTATATAATTAACTCTAAAGTGAAAAAGGAAACTGGGTACTATTACATGGTTGCTAGAAGAGGTTCAAAAATTTTTATTAACGGTTCCGAGATTTCGGGAGCCGGATTATTTGGCACTCTAGATAGAGGTGGATTATGCATTGAAACAAAGTATGCAGTAGTATTGAACAGCGTGATACACGATAACTATGACTTTGGTATCCTTCTCTACAATGCAGATCACTCAATAATAGGTAATAACGTGTTTTCCAATAATAGTGTTGGTGTAGCGATTATTAATTCGTCTTACGTAGACTTCTTTAATAATACTGTGATCAACAATAACGTTGGTATATGCGTAGAATCTCCCGATATCTATGATGCTGGTGTACGGTTAAGAGCACTAATGCGTATGTGGGAGCAAGGAAAAGTTCCCAGCAGAGGTGCAGCAAAGATAACTATAGATAAATGCTATGTGTCTGGAAACACCTATTCTAACATTATAATTATAGGGTGCAATTTTGTAACAGTCAAAAACAGCGAAATCAGCAATTCGAAAGGCAATAACATTTTCTGCTGGGAAAGCAGCATGACAAAGATCTACAACTGCACAATACACTCTGCCCACAATGGAATCTACTTTGAAGAATGCCCCGTAAATACGATACTGAACAACAAAATTTACAATCACTCATTTGCCGGGATCTTCATGTATAGATGCGTTTATCAAGGTGTTCTATACTGGAACCACCTTGAAAATCTAGCTGGGGACACAAGAATCATAGGAAACTACATCAGAAACAATACCTATGGAATATACATGGACTTTCCTCCTGGTTACTTTAACAGTTATATGAGGATACAGAAAAACGAAATATCATACAATAACATCGGTATCTACGTTAATTCAACTGGAGGGAACATATATGAAAATAACTTCATTCAGAATAAAAAACATGCTGTAGTTGGTCCGGGTGGTGGTGGAGGTCTATGGGGATCTGGTTTATTCTATCTAAACATTTCTCAGATAATGTATGGCTTCAAAGATGAGCCTGTTGGTAATTACTGGGATGACTGGGATAAGCAAACAATTCCATATGAAGTGTGTCCTGGGTGGTATGATTATTATCCTCTTGATCAGCCAGTTAAAATACCTACAATCTTAGATGATGAAGGGCCGCTCATTAAAACGTACAACGACCAAAAAATATGGGTAAATGCAACGCATTTCAAAATAAAATTCGAATATTCTGTTATTGATCAAAGCCTACTCGGTGGAAGCGGTTCTAAAGACACGTTGAGATACTTTGGATGTTACTGTTACGTGGGTCCGAACCTTAGACAATTAGATCCACCATATTACGAGTTAGAGTTTCCATGGCTAGGGTACCCTGCCCCACCAACCGGGGAACTCCTAGGTCCAGAAGAATTAACTAATGTTTTCAGAGGAACTTTTGAATCAAACGTAGTTAATGCAACATGGCTAAAAGATGCTACTCTGACTCTATACATAACAGATCAGTGGGGCAACTGGAATAAAAATGATTCTGCACCACCTCGAATATCGATTATGATAGGGTGGCAAATAAAACCGTTTAACACTTCAAATTTAACCATATATGCTCGAGTTTCAGATTGGAGCCCAATTGCAAAAGTCCAGTTAATGTACCTTAACGATTCTTCTTGGATAACAGTAAATATGACTTATGACGAGTCAACACACCTATACTATGCATCAATACCCTTACCAGAAGAAGGAGAAACAATCCAATACAAAATATATGCTGAAGACATCTTTGGAAACTGGGCTGAGAGCGAAACATACAGCTACATGATACAAGCACCCACAGGACCCTCTGCTAATAATTTAGTTCCCTACATTATTGGAACTTCGATCTTCGCAGTAGCAGTCATAGCAATAATCATTATCCTCAAAAAACGGAAAATATTATGAATTCCAAATATTTTAACATTTTTTATTAATCATTTACTTAATAGAAGCATTTAGCCCGAATTTATCAAAAATAAATATCAAATCGAGCGAATTACTTGAATAGATTCAATTTAGCAAATTACTATTGTTATTGTTTGTCTTAATGGCTTTAACAGTAAATACCAGGTTTAAAAACAACATAATTAAGCTAGAGGAAGCGTATGGAATACAGATTCCAAACTCCACAGCTACTTTAAATACTAAGGAAACTTTAACCAACAAGATTGTAGTTAACTCTGGAGAAACCTTTGAACGTAGTAATGCGATAATTCGATACGAAGCATCGGAATTCCCCGTGTTTGAAGTGCATGGAACGCTTAAACTGATAAATTGCACAGTAGTCTTATCTAATTCAGTTAACTTCATCTACATTAGCGGTGGAAACGTAATCGAGTCTTAACGAAGTTATGGAATAATGACTAAAGAGATGAAAATACGATTCCATTTAATTTAATAACAGTTCTCCCTTATATCTTTAAAACCTTTACTTTGTTTTTTAAGAAAAACATGGTCGTAGTAGGATACCATCTGTTCTAATATCTTTATCTTTTTTTTCATGGTCTCAAGTCGCGTTTTGAGGAGTTTTTCCCCCTTTTCTGTGATATGATAAATACGTTTCCCCTTTCTTCCTACCTCTTTCTTCCATTGTGATGTAAGTAACCCCTTTTTCTCCATTCTCCTCAATATGGTATAAATGGCTCCCGGTTTGGGAATATAGTTACCAGTAGTTAGTTGTTCAATCTTTTTTCTCACCTCATACCCGTGTAAGGGCTGTCTGTGAATAATCCAAAGGATAAGGGTTTCAATGAATGCGCGACCTGGATAACGGTCTCGAAAATGGTTCCTCTCACGACTCAACTCCATCTCACCTTTTCTCGTTCAAATATCTTACTCTAATGACTTTTCAAGTCTTTTGGCTGCGATTACCATGAAAACTACAGTGTACAAAAATAGTACTCCTATATTGACGAAAAATGTTTGCATGTTTCCTAAGCTAAGAAGAGCGAATTGAAGCGAACTTACTGTGTGAGTTAGAGGCATGATGTAAGCTATGTATTGAAGAATGGTTGGAAAACTAGTGATTGGAGCGAAAATACCTGAGATAAACATCATAGGGATACGGATAATATTTAATGGCGTCATTGCTTCATGAACGTGTTTAGCGGAGGCGGAGAGAATCATACCTAATCCTGCTGATGCGATTGCCGAGAAGGCTATACTAATAAGAAGCAGTAATGGGCTTGCTACTTGATGATGCGATACTACTGCAAGTATTCCCACGGGAATTATGGTGATCGTAAACCCATATAAGAAGCTGGCAATGGTTTTTCCAAGGATGATTGTTAATAAGGAGACGGGCATAGCAAGTTGTGTGTCAAAAGTACCCTTTGTTCGCTCAAGCGCTAAAGTAGTGACACCTATTGAAGAACTACCGAAGAACACTGTAAGTGCTGCCAAGCCTGGAAGTGCCTCGGGAACGGAGAGTCCCCGGCCAATCCAAAACGTTAAGAACATCAACACGGGGAAAAGTAATCCCATCATTACAGTGGGAGCTGAAAAGTAATATATCCTTACGTCCTTCCACGCTATGTAAGCGGCTTTTCTCAAATTTTTCACAGCATTCTTTCTCATTTCACATTCCTCTTGCTCTTAATTTTCTTAACCGGCCTATTTGTTCCATTCGCTCTATATCTAGCGAAGAAAGACCAGTTAATTGTACAAACACGTCTTCTAACGTTGGCGTCAGCGTATTAATAGATACTATCTCCAAATCGTTTTCCTCAGCAAAACTACTTATTTCCTGTATTGTTTTTGGAAAATTGCTAGTATAGATCCGTATCTTATCTCCCCGTTTCTTAACTCTACTAACAGTGGATAGTTTAGCAATACTCTTTTCAACATCAGCTGCATATCTGTCGAAAGATACCTCTATTACTTTTTCTCTTCTTTTCGCAGATTTGAGATTTTCCGGCGAATCTAAAGCGATAATTTTCCCGTTTTTGATTATAGCGATTCGATCACAAAGCATGTCAGCTTCTTCAATATAATGTGTCGTTAAGAAAATTGTTGTACCTCTCTCATTTAATCTGCGCAGAAATTCTCGTATCATTCTTGCACTCTGCACATCGAGTCCCGCAGTTGGCTCATCTAAGAATAAAAGTGGAGGATCGTGGATAAGAGCCATAGCTATTGCTACCCGTTTTCGTAACCCCTTTGAAAAATTTTCTACTTTCTCATTACGGCGATCATATATTCCAAGTAGTTTGAGAAGATTTTCTGCCTGTTCTTTTTGTTCTCTCTTTTGAATATCGTGTAAGCTAGCAGCGAACATGAGATTGTCCCAGGCAGTCATTTCTGGGTAGGGATTTGCGGTTTCCGAGACTACACCTATTTGTGCTTTTACATCTACCGGGTTTTTTACAACGTCTATTCCCATAACGTGTGCTGTGCCGCTTGTTGGCTTTAAAAGCCCTGTAAGCATGCGAATTGTTGTAGTTTTTCCTGCTCCATTTGGACCTAGTAAACCGAAAAACTCGCCCTGTCTAACTTCAAAACTAATATTGTTTACTGCTAAGAAATTCCCATAATACTTAGTTAGATTTTCAGCCTTAATCGCGTTCATTGGTGATCAACATAAATAACAATGTTACCTATATAAATGTTATCCTTCTGCGGTTTTTGTTGATTCATTGTTAGTGTAACGTTCTGGGATATGTGAAGTTTTGCTTTTCAATCCTTCTACGTATACTAAAAAATTGAGGGTGTTTCTACAGTTCTCACTTTCTTGCAATTAGTCAAGCCCTATCGCCAGCATCAAACACCGACCAACTTTTAAAAATATTTTTCGAGATAGTACATTGTAAGTGTTAAATCTAATTAGATTTTATGCATATTAACAGAACCTTCATCACTTTTCTTTGGCCAAAACACTTTCCCACTTTATCAAAGCTCATGAATAATTTGTAACGTTTAATGACTTTTAAATAATTGATGTTCTTACATACTATTGTGTAACAATTGTGCTGAAGGTTCTATGTGGGGTGAACGTAAAATTAGCGGAAATGTCGATATTTTAGGAGTTGTGGAATCTAAGAGAAGGGCAGCAAAACTATTTAAGGATAAATTGTTGAAGAATTTCAGTGATGATATAGTCCTGGTCATATTGTATGGCAGTACTGTAAAAAGTAGGCCGCGTAAGGATAGTGACGTGGACCTCTTGATAGTTACATCAAATGATCCTCGGAAGATCGCTAAATTTGCTGGCAATATTTGGATCGAAACTTTTGAGAAAACCGGAGAAGTTATTGAACCATTTTTCATAAGTTTATGGGAGTTTGAACATTTAAAAGAATATGGTTTTTTGCAAAGTGTTTTAAAAGAGGGAGAGGTGCTTTATAAATTGTCTTTAAAAGACGTTCTTAGAAAAGAAGTTGAAGGATATCTATCTTTAGCCGAATATTATTTAAGTCATGCGAAAGAAGATTTTAAGAGAGGAGACTATAGGGTTGCCGCAGACATCGGATATAATTCATTAGAATTGACATTGAGAGCGATGATTCGCTGGGCGGGAAAATCTTTGCCTTCAACCCACGGAGGTATAATTCAAGTATTTGCAAAAGAATATGTGGCATCTGGTAAATTAAGTAGAGATATAGCTTCAAAATTTAATTTATGCTTAATGATTAGAAGTAGAGCAAGGTATGAACCGTACGCAGCAATAACCAGAGAAGACGTAAAAACGATAATAGAAACATCTGAAGAAATATTAGCATGGGCACGGAAACAACTCGCACAATAAACCCTTCTCTTCACCACTGTAACCTCCTAAAATCCAACTCCAAGAATATAGGAACCAAATTATATGCTCTAAAATTTAAGATAAAACTTACAAGAAGAAAGAAACTAAACGCTATTTTATCAAATTAAAATCGCAAATCCTTACATTTTTAGACAGTTAATTTATAGGTGGAAAGCTGTTAAAATGCGAAAATATAGCATAACTCTGAAAAATATAACTTCAAATGTTTTAGCTTTAATTTATTGCTCTCTTTCGATACTTCTACATATAAAAATGAAGATGTTTATGGTTCTGTCAAATAATCTATTAATTTTAGGTCCTTTAGGTCGTCACATAGGTGTTTTATGTCCTCTAAGTTTGCCTTACCGTATTCTGTGAACAACATAAGATATATATCGAAAACGGAGTGCTTACCGTCCATTAAGTTAATGATTTCTGGGATTTGCGCCGTTAAAATGTCTTCCTTCTCCATTTTTTTGAGGTAGAAGAGAGCCTTTTGTTCATCTTTCTGTTCTGTGAGGATTCTTGATGGAAGAAGGCCTCTAAACTTCTTAACAGGATATATTTTTTGCGCATCTTTCTCTTTGTCACTAAGTTCGTATTTCTCCACATCAAAACCTTGCGACTTAGCAATCATCTTTATTTTGTTCTCTGTTCTAAGAGCAACATTATCTATTTCACTAATACTTTCATTTATCAGATTTTCTAAAGCTTCGCTTTCAAAAACTAAGAGTAGAGATGAAACTGCGCGGTGTCCCCATTCCTTAAGTATGGAAGCGGATCTATAAAGTAGGTAAAGTTCTCGTTTATCCTTTGACATCAAAGCTTTTTCTTCCAGTCTTTTCAGTTTCATCAAGGTTTCTCTAAGAGTTCTACCAACTAGTCTTAAAGCGTATTCAGAATTTGGATTAGCACAAATTAAGGCTGTGCATGCGGCTGCAACCCCTATTTTTTCAAGTACTTTCGGATCAACCTTATCTATGGTGTCTTCGCTTGAATGGTAAAATTTGTCAGGCCAACATATAATAGCGGCGGCGGGGACACGTAAATCAACGTTTACAAAAACGTCGTGATCACTTCCATGGGAATAGGCGGTACCTTTAAATCTTAATGTGTAAAGGGCATCTGTTCCACCAAACTGTTTTAGTTCTCTTTTAGCTTCTTCTTCAATGAAATCCCCTAATAGGAATGGTAGAAAAGATGGAAGAGATAGCGGTGTTTCTGTAATTGTAATTGTTGAACCACAAAGATCTTGATTTTCTCCAACCATATCCAAATTTATCACAGAAACTATTTTCCCAAGTTGTTCCATTTTCTCCGAAATTACAGCAATTGTCCCATAGTATTCGGGAACCCACATAAATCTCAATGTTCTCTTCGGCTTAGGGATCTTTTCGCGATCAATTAACTTCTTCAACGTTTTTGCTATTTCTATGAGTAGTCCTGAACCAGAAGCATTATCATTTGCGCTCGGCTTCGGGTGACAAAGATGAGCAATCAAAAGAACTTCTTCCTCCGGTCTTTCTTCTCCTCTTATCACTGCTGTAACTACCTCTAGCCAACTATCAAAAAACTTCGCCTTCACGTACCCTTTTACTTTAATTTTTTCTCCTTTCTCCAATTTAGAAATTAACCGTTCTGCTTGTCTTAGAGAAATTGAAAAACCCACGCCTAGGTTTTTAATTTCATCCGCTGTTGGCCAAAAAGATCTGTATGGGACCGCATCGGGGGCATCAAACATTTTTCTATAGAGAATGACCCCGACAGCACCTCTCTTAATAACTGCTTCTTTATGAACTCTACGTGGAGTCCCGTAAGCAAGCACAAATTTCCCCTTTACATCTTTCCCCTCATAATCTTTATCGATTTCTCCCTTTCCAACGTAAACAACTTCAGCAGTTATTCCATTTTCAGGAGTTGAATTACTGTGTACAACAATTGACGTAGGTATCTGAGAAAAATCTGCAAGTTTCTTATGTTCAGGCTCCACTATTTCAAGATATCCTTCCTCTATATCCCAACCTATAGGTGAAGTAAACTCAAAATATTTTTTCTTTCCGTCCGACTTAAATTTCCATAACTCCACTTCTATGCCGCTCTTTTTCAATTCATCATAGACGTAAAGTGCAGCTTCATGAAATCCAGGTGAAGCTTGAATTCTATGGAAGCATGTGATATTTGCAACATATTCCCTTGCACGAACACCTGAAATTTCTTCTCTTAACAAAGAAACAAGCTTCCCAATATTCATGGCACTAACACCTCATTTTAACAAACCCTATCAAGTGTTAATTAAAATCAACGAGATTATAACATAGTCTAAAATCTCGATCACTAAATCTTTCTACGATTTTGCCTAATTTATTTAAAATTGTTTTCTTATGTCCAATAAGCTTTGCTTCTTCTAACAGAGAAGGGTAACATTAAGAAAAGTTACTCCATTATAATAATATTCATGGTTACTTAACTTTTTGAAGTTTTTTGACTATTAAATATGTTCTTAAAAATCAAAACATAGAGAGACTTTATTTTAAGACTTTTAAGCATTAAATATGTCTTTCGCAGAATATTTGTAATCCTTTCCAGCTGCATGGGATAAGTTAGGTCGAAATTATTTATAGTTACATTTTGAAACAAAAATACTTATATTCTCTTCAAAATGTAACTATTTCGAAAATAGCGTTAAAATATAGTGGGCAAGCAATCTCTTAGCTTAATACTAGGTTAAAGCCAAATGTATAAATTTGCATGTTGAATGGAATCGTCAACAAAATTGTTATGACATTTAGCACAGACAATAGAAAAATGTATTAGAAAATCTTCGCCATCCTATTTGCAACAAATGGTTAAAAGCTTTGAGTGATGAAGTATGAACGTCACAGAATTGGAAGGTTTCAAAGTCCATATTTCTAAAGGAAAATGTCTAGTAAATCCTGAAAATATAACTATAGAGGCTTGGTCAACTGAGGAGCTAAACTCCATAATTGAGGTTTTAGCAATGATTCTCCCACCATTGAAAGCCAATTACACTAAAGAATGGAGATGCGTAACGCTCAGAGAATTTGAGAAACTTATTAGCATTTATTCTTCCGGGAAAATAACGTTTTGCGCCAAAGATCTAGAAGAGGCAAAACTTATACTAAATCACGTTAAACTTCTTATAGAAAAAGCTAAAAAAGAATACATGGAAAATGGACCGCCAGAAGAAAAAGAACTCGAATTAAAAAAGAAACTTACAGTATTAGAACTCTACAAATATCTTCCTAAAACAAATTGCGGTCTTTGCGGTCAACCGACATGTATTGCTTTAGCAGACAAGATTCTACGAGGAGAAGCGAGCCTCGATTGCTGTAAACCACTTAAAGATCCTAAAAACATGTATCTAGTTAAAAAGTTGAGGGAAAGATTCGGTGAAAGAATTCTAAAAAGTTTAGGATGGCACTAAACCTCTCTTTCATTATTGAACCTTATAAAATAGCAACCTGATTTAGAATTGCCCAAATATAGAGAAAAATATCTTGAGACCATGGTTCCCTTCAAGCATAAATGATCTTCCTTTGGACAACATCTTAAAATTAGCTCTTGGCAAGATATATAACTTATTAGAATTTTATCACTTACCTATCAGGCATGAGGAGACGATTAGTAAGACATATTTGAATTTGAAGTGAGAACTGTCAGTAAGAACATTTATAAATATCGTGAGAACTTATAATTCTCATGAATATAAAAATACTGAGAAATTTAAATCCTTGGTGGGAAGATAAACCAGACATCCATGTGCAGTTGTGGAGGAAACAAAGATACAGATGGATTCCAAAATGGATAACTAACATACCCCTTGAACCATTTTCTTTAAACTTTATATTGGGACCAAGACAAGTAGGAAAAACCACAGGTATAAAATTATTAATCACTAAATTACTGGAAAAAGTACAGCCTGAAGCAATAATCTATATTAACTGTGAAATATTTCCCGATTTTACTTCGCTTCGAAAATTATTAGAGGAATACCTAGAATTTAAAAGAACTGAAAAAATTGAGATATCGTACATTTTCTTAGACGAAGTCACCTCTTTAAATGAGTGGTGGAAAGCTATTAAAGTATTAATAGATTCAGGCCAAGTATTAAACGACATTGTAACTGTTACTGGGTCAAGTAGCTTAAAGATAAAAGGAGATATCGAGCTATTTCCAGGAAGAACTGGAAAGGGGAAAACGATAGAAGTATTACCATTAAGCTTCAAAAAGTATGTTGAAATACACGGTGTAAAAAAATATAAACTCTATTACAGCGAAGTTTTGAAGCTTTTTGAAAAATACCTTGAAACTGGAGGTTTTCCTTCAAGTATAAATGAACTTCCCGTAGATGACATTTTAAACAGTTTTGTAGGTGAGTTCATTAGATTTAGAAAAAGCTTTGAAATCTCCAAAGAAGTATTCGCATCTTTGATAAGTAAAATTCCATCCTCCATGAGCTATAGAGCAATAGCATCTGAAACGTCTGGACACTCATATAAAATTGTTCAAGAATATTTGGAATTTTTCAAAAACTTGTACATAATAGGCATCGCATATCTGAAAACTGATAAAGTCTATTACAGAAAGGAGAAAAAATTCTTTTTCAGAGACCCTCTTCTCCTCAGATTATTTTCATTTTGGTCAGGCGCAAAATTTGTAGAATCTGCTATCTTTGAAAATGTTATTCAAGAACATCTTTACAGGAAATTTAATGAAATTTACTATTTTAAAAACAGATATGAGATCGATTGCATAGCAGGTGAACTAAAAGTAGAAGTAAAAGCTGGAAAACCACACAGAAAATATCCTCGTAACGTTATAACCCTAGAAAGGGAAGACATCCCAGAGTTTTTAATAAAACTAGAAGAGGGAAAAAACATCACAAAATAAAATTAGTGTTTCTTAAATTCTTACTCCAAGCTTCAAGATCAAAAACAATATTAATCATTAAACCTAACCTGGATGCTAAATTAACCATGTTAAAGGTGATGGCGAATGAGTCTTGAAGAATTTTTATTGCGCATAGTTTTTTCGCTGGCAGCCGTAGCAATCGTCCTTATTATCCTTGTACTTCTAAGAAAACGTCAGGGATACTAACACAACTTATTACATTGATCATTTCATCGCATAGTCTACTATTGTTTTCTCGAAAAGTACTTGGCTCAGCTTATCTAATTCTTGTTTCGCATCTCATAGAGGCAAATGACCCGTATTATACCTTAAATTGCTGCTTCTATTGAAATTTCCATCGCTGTAAAATTCGGATTTCACGTCAAATCCACTTTTGTAAACAAAATATGTGGATTAAACTTATAATTTTTCTTTTTTCTTTTATTTCTTGGTGATCCTTTTGATCCTCGGGAAAATAATTATCCATAACACACGCTTATTATTAAAAAAACCATTTTACTTTGTAGAACTTATTGGTTTAACATTCATGATTGGTGTTCCCGCAGCGATGCTGACCAATGCTCTTTACTCATCTTATTCATGGCACGTGTCTTATATAGTGCTATTCTTAGCAACAGTATTCATGTACATTTTGGTTCTAAGCGACTTTCTATCCGAGGAAACAAATGTTATCACCCTCTACTGGTCAACAAATACCCCTTTCTCAAAAGTTATCCTATCTAAAAAGATCCTTGCCTACTTAATGTCCCTCATCCCAGTGTTTATGGTATACCAAGTAATGTATGGAATTCATCATTTCAATTTCGAGATAACAATCTTTCTTCTAGCTTATGTTCTGGTCACATTTTCACTAGGTGATCTAACACTAGTTCCTAAAATAAGCAAACTCAAAAAATATCACGTAAGATGCCCAGTAATACTGCTAGTTTTCACTTTCTTAGAAATGTATATCGGCTTCATAGTCTTTGTGTTGCCCATTAAATTGCTCAACATGGTTATTATCAGCATCCTTAGTCTTTTGTCGAATGCTATAAGCTACTTTCTTGGAAATGCCTTCGATAAGCTGCCAATAGAGGTTATAATGTCAATGGATTGGTACAGGAGTGAAAAATCTTGATTAAATACAGAGTAAAAAAACTAACGTTAGGCAGTTTCACCCTAGAAAATATAGAGTTTGATCTCAACAGAGGAGACGTTCTTTTGATCGTTGGACCTAATGGATCAGGAAAAACCGCTATAATATATTCTTTGCTTGGGCTTATTAGGTATAGAGGACAAATACTTATCGACAATGTGCCTCCTGGAACGAGACAAGCCCGACGACTTATCTGCTATGTTCCAGAAAAACCCATGCTCCACGAGGAACTATCTGGGCTACATAACATCGAATACTACTTAGCACTTAACTCCATAGGAATCAGCGAAGTTAGAATTTCATTATATTCTGTCGCAGATAAGTTAGACGTAGGGGGCTTGCTCAATAAACCTGCTAAAACGTATTCACAAGGAACGAAACGAAAGATAAATGTTATACAAGCTTACATCGTCAACAAACCTGTTGTCTTAATTGATGACTACGAATCAAACCTCGACGATAAAACCATAGAATTTATCTGCGAGTGGATCAGAAAATCTGAAGAGAAAGTATTCGTATTAACTTCAAGCAAAAAGAAAAACATAGAAGAACTTCGTGAAAAAACCGGCAAAGAATTAAAAATTGTGTCCCTAAGAGAGGCTATAGGTGAAAGGAAAAATGTTCATTAGGCACTACTTGACGATTATTAAAACATCTAGAAACAACCTAATTCTTATATTCTTAAACATTGCTCTAATAGTCTTTCCACCGCTCTTATTTACGGTGATAGGGGAAATATCTAGGGAAATGATAGAGTTCTCATCACTACTGCCTTTCCTTACAATGTATAATTTTCTTGTCCCGCTCTTATTCTGGTTGGAGGAAAGCATGTTCGCTCACGCATACGTAACGACAAGCCACAACAAATTTCTCCTTAATATAAGGATCAACTCTTTACCTATAATTATTTTATCATACTACTATGGAACACTCGCCATAATTGCTTTCCTTCACAGCCATCTCAACATTATACCTAGCGTTATACTGTCTCACACAGCTTCTTTACTAAACATAACCCTATCTTCCATCTACTTACAGACAGTAACAACTAAGGAGAAATTACTGAAAAAGAACATAAGTTTAATGAAACATGGAACTGTATCCTACTTGCTAACGATAAGCATTTTAATTTTGCTCCTAAACCTATTACATGTGATTTCCTAGCGATTGATCACAGCTTTAAATATTATTAGTTTTAAGCTACTATTTTTTGAAGATTTTTTCAGCCCATGCTGGCCAAATTGTTCCAATGTAAATGAATGTTACTGAAAGAGATAGTGATATCAATTTTGCTCCAGTAATTATTAGTAGTGCTGTTGCTGCCCATGGAGCTTTAATAGTTGCCATTGTACCGTGTAGAGTCATTAAGAAAATTTGAGCAACTAGTAATATTATGCCTATTAATGTAAGTTTTAATCTAATAACTGAGTGAGGTTTTTCGCGAAGCTCTCTTTTCAATCGAACTCTATAATTTTTAATAAACATGATAGCTGTAATAAAACCCATAATTAATATAAGCGTTCCAGTTAAAGGCTTCGTATCTATGGCTCCCTCTGGAGGAACCATGTGCCACCAATTATAAGGATTAAAACCTACAAAAATACTCGTAATACCTAGTAGTATTACAAATTTATCTACTGCTGCAATTTGATTTCTCATCATTACTGCAGCATATAGGTATATCATTGTGTAGCAGATGAAAAGCCCCATGGTGCTTAAACTTGTTGCAAACGGCAAATAGTATATGGTTACTGATCCAATTTCTATTGGTACACGTGAATCATTTAAAAAGTAGAATAAGGCATTTCCTGCGGAGTGAAGTGTGTCAAAAAAGGCAATGCTAAGCAATCCAATGCTGAAATATTTGATTTCTCTTCTAGAAGAAGCTTTAAACGCCTTGTAAAAAGATATTCCTATAAACCACATTAAAATTAAATATATGACTCCAATTAAAGTAATGAAAATAAAGCCCAAGTCACCATAAGGGTAAGTGCGCGGGGAAGCTTTAGCCCAAATAGGCCAAGGGAAAACGGTACCCATACCCATTTACCCCCCCCATATAGCTTGCCTATTTTATTTCAGATCTCTTTAATAAGTTTTGTGGATATAACATCCATGGGTCAAAGTTGATGTAAAAATAGTTGCAACGTTTATCAAGTTCAATGCGACGTATTTTAACTAAGTTTCATGTTATTTAATCTATAAAACAAATTGTAATATTCATTAACGTTTGTTATAAAAAACGATAATTTTATTTATAGTTAAACATTCGAATAAATGAACCTTTAACATAATATATTTGCGAGTTGAATTTAAGTGGCGGAAACTTTCGTGCAGAAACTGTTGACTGAAATTTCTAATACTCTAACTACAAAAATTGAATTAGCAATAATTACAAATACAAAGCAGGTTCTTCATTCTTTCCTATCACCAAACGCTTTAGATGTTGCTTTAAAAATTGTTGAAGTAGGCTCTTCACTCTGGGATATTGGAGATTACCAGATGAAAAAGCTGGAAGACTCCCTTCTTCTCGTATATAAAATTACTAACCATTTTTTCTTAGCATTAAATAGTGTTACAAAAGAGGGACTACTTATACTTGAAGCTAAGAAAATAGCATCAACTTTCGAGAGTAAATTTAGGGAATTAGAAAAAGAGTTATCTAGGGCTTCTAAACTAGAAAAGGTAAAGGTGACCAGCTCCCAGGAAAATGAACAACCCACAACGGAAAAAGGAAAGGAAGAGAAGATACAGCGAATATTAGACGTATTTTAACCCATAACTCTTACTACAATTCAAGCTAATACTTCTCGCACGTAGATTTTTTACCTCTTCTGAAATGTCTTCCTCAATTGGACTTATCTTTTTCCTCGTCCTCTAACTTCTGAAGTTTCCGATATTCTCCATAATTTTCATTATTGGTTGTTTTTTCAGATGATTTTATAGCCCTAATGTTTTCTATGATCAGTTTTGTTACTTCTCTAAGCGGTTTATTAAGTTTTTCAGCCAACCTTTTAATATCTTCGTATTCAGGCTTTATTTGAAGAATTTTACCTTTACTGTCCTTAGCAACTTTTAATCTAATAGTTTCCTTACCTGACTCTGTATCTATTTCAGCAGAAATTATCTCTCTCGCCAAAATATATCTACTACATGGAATAATTCTAACACCAAGTGTACCTGTTTCCTCCATCAAAATTCGCGATATTCTCTCAACATCCTCTTTATCAACAATCACCTTAACAATATGTCCAGGGCGATTTTTCTTTGTAAACATTGGAACAATACAAACATCTCTAACGCCCTCGCTCAACAATCTGTCCACGGTGTGGCCTATGACCTCTCCAGTTACATCATCAAGATTAGTTTCAAGAACACACACCTCATCCCTTAAAAGACCATAATCTAAAGGTTCTCCGACAACAATTCTCAAGACATTCGGTACAACTTTGAAATCTTTAGACCCTGCACCATAACCTACAACAACAGGTACCATAGGTGGATAAAAACAAACAACTTCATGAACCAAATTAACAAGCAAAGCTACTCCAGTAGGAGTTGCAAGTTCAACGTCCACCGGGCCACCAACCATTGCAAAACCTTTCGACCTTAAAATTTCCAGTGTGACTGGAGCAGGACTAGAAAAAGCACCGTGAGAAAACTTAAAGATGCCTCCACCGACAGCTACGGGTGTTGAATATATTAAGGTGTCTTTAAAGAAGCCTAGTTCCTCAACAGCTGCTGCAACACCCAAAATATCAATTAGAGTGTCAGCAGAACCCAACTCATGTAAATGTAAATCTTCAACAGACTTGCTATGAACTTTAGCCTCTGCCTTAAGCAATGCGTCCAAAGAGGCTAAAGCAAATCTTTGAGCCTCAAATGAAAGTTTCAAGTCCTTTAAGCACCGAATTAGAGCGTCTCTAAGTTGCTTGCCACTTCTTTTATCAAAACTCTCCTTCACATCGATCTCTATTCTTTTAGCTTGAATTCCTCCTCGAATAACATCTTTTAAATCTAAGGTTACGTCTTCGCAGCCTTTAAGATGTTTTTTAACAGAATCTGCCACTTTAGAGATATTGTTAAAATTTGCACCTAAACTGATTAAAGCAGCTAAAAGCATATCACCAGATATTCCAGCCATTTGACAATCAATAACAACAACGCGCCTATCCATCACAATACACCTAACTACTTAAACAACCAACAAGTTATAAATTAAGTAGATAAGTGGGTTCTGTTAACTTGTTGGTGAGATGAAAATAAAAATCATTGTGCTTTCATTTCCGCTTCATTGAAAACAAACTTTAATAACTTAGTTTGATAGTAAACAACTTCTCTTATCAAATTTTCCCCAACCATTTCCAATTTCAAATCAATTCCACAAACTTCAGTAGATGTTACCTTTTAAGCTCAAACGAGTCTTAAGAAACTATGGTAAACAAACCAGCCATCTAACCAAATCTTAGCTGTTTCCTTACTTTTCCCTTAAAGATGAAAGACAAAAAGGAAAACCTTAAAAAGGAAAAGATGTTTGACACGACTATAAAAAAGTCGTTGTTAACAATCACGAGGTTGTAACAACCGAGCAAGAAAAGAAGGATGGATAAATGTCTACAAAACTCAAGATCATTACTTTACCACTACCTTATAAGTTAGGTACCGTAAATTGCTACCTCATAAAAACTGGCACCAACTACATCCTGATCGACACGGCATGTTCAAATAAGCGCGCCGAACTTGAAAAGAAACTCGAAAGAGCGGGGTGTAAACCCGGCATTCTCAAGCTTATCGTCTTAACCCATGGAGATTTTGACCACACAGGTAATGCAGCCTATCTCCGTGAAAAATTCGGTGCAAGGATAGCGATGCATCATGACGATTCGGGAATGAGCGAACGTGGAGACATGTTTTGGAACAGGAGAAAAGGCAAGAAGAGTAGTTCAGTACTTCAGAAAGTAAAATCCATAAAATAAGGAACATAATGGAAGGATAACTCTTGGTAAAAGTTTTTGTTGTGTATGACACAAAGTATGGCAACACGAAGCTTGTAGCAGAGAAGATCGTGGAGGGAATGAGGGAAATCAAGGGGATAGAAACTGTCATCAGCGATGTTGAGGAAGCCGACCTTGAAAGGATAGCTGATTCTGATGCAATATTGATAGGGTCGCCAAATCATTGGGGTGGGCCTTCTCGAACTATTAGAAAGTTTATTGACAAGCTTGGTAAACTTGACTTGAAGGCGAAGTGGTTTGCTGTTTTCGACACCTATCTTGGAGGAGATTTCGAGAAGGCTGTGAAGAAAATGGAGAAGAGAATAGGCGAAAAGCTTCCTAGCCTGAAGCTAATAACTTCTGGCTTATCCATAAGGGTCGGGGGAATGAAGGGTCCTGTCATAGAAGAAGAGTATCTTAGGTGCAAGGATTTCGGAAAGAAAATAGCGAATCAACTTCTGAGGTGTTAAAAATGGGAATAAAGATATATCTATATGCTCTTGGGATTTGGCTCATATTTGTTATTGCAGGTATCTTGAACGGGGTATTTAGGGAGTCATTTATCACACCTAAGGTAGGAGAACATACGGGTCACATTATCAGCACAATCATTCTTATCTGTGTTATCTTAGCGGTGACGCATCTATTTATCAGCAATTTGAAAATCAACTACACTAAGACAGACCTGCTTTTGATCGGTGCGTTTTGGACTGTATTAACCATTTTGTTTGAATTTGGCTTCGGTCACTATGTTATAGGTCATTCATGGAGTAAGTTATTTGCAGACTACAACATCCTTAAAGGGAGAGTATGGAGTCTTGTATTGTTAACTACGTTCATCGCACCATCGTTAATTGGCTACATTCTGAAGAGGTAGGTTTGAGAATATGAAAGTTAAAAAGACAGGTGTTCAACATCGCCTAACAGAACGTATCTGGCTTCGTGCCTTCGACACTCCGCCCAAATTCCCCTTTCAGGGAACTTCAGATACGCTCAGAACGTTATACACAATTGGCTTCGGGACGCTTAAAACAAAAAGATGCTAGAAGAAACGATAATTAATTTTGAATGGAGGTGACAAAATGGAGAAAGACAAACTGCGAAAAATCGTTGTTGCTATGCTCTCGGTAATAGTAACAATAAGTGTGATAGCATATCTCAATACGCTACCGAAACCGGTTTTTGAGAAACCATATTGGATTAGCATTGTTGCATTATTATTCCTATATTGGGTAATTTTCATCGACTGGTATTCTAAACGTAAAAAATAAGTATGGCATCCCTTCGCCGGCTCTTCTGATTGCTTCGCATTCTTCGCTCCTTTTGGGAGCGTATAACAGCGGATATACGGTTATGCTTTGCTCCACTCAAATCGGGTCGCTTCGTTTACCAACTTCGTACGTCCGCAAAACGTTGCGCGAAATTGCCTTTTAAAAGAAGAATGGGGGGATTACTAATATGCCCAAAAAACGATTGCAAATCAAGGACTCACAGGTAGAAAAGAATCTCAAGTGGCACATCTTGCGCTTGCTTCGGTTAAACAGAAGAACGAGACAAGAACTTGTAGATAAAATTAGGGACATGTATGTGGGTTACTGGCAGGTAAATAATGAACTCATAGACATTAATTTGAACCATTTGGCAGATGAAGGTTTGATAAAATATTCAGATAAATACGAGATAACTGAAAAAGGTTTAGACGCTTTAGGTAAAAAGGAAAGAGAAATCGAGCAGCACAGAATGAAGTATCTCTCAAAAGAGACGTGTGCAAAATATTCCCTAGGTGGAAATGTAGGGCTGTCCGCCTTGGAATTTATTATCGGTTTCCTTTCCGGCAGTATTGGCCTTATTGCAGATGCGGTGCACACCGCTATCGATATAATCGCCTCAGCGATAACATGGATTGGCATAAGGATCAATAGAGAGGCGCAAGCTGCCCTTCTTGGGGGAATCATACTCTGTGGCATTGGTGCCTTTATCGCCTTTGAATCGATAACAAAGATATTTAAACCTGCTGAGATACATTTCCAAGTTTTGGCTTTGGTCACAATTGTGGTCAATATTGCTGTCAATGCTTATTTCTCATACTATAAGTTTTATGTTGGTGGACGGGCAAGGAGCATATCACTAATAGCTGATGCTTATCATACAAAAACGGATATTTGGGCATCAATAGCTGTTTTAATCGGGCTACTCGGAGCAACCTTAGGTTTCTTTGTGCTTGATGCCGTTGCTGGAACAACCGTTTCCTTTTTCATACTTTTAGGTGGCTATGAACTTATTAAGGAATCGTATGGAATTACGCAAGGCAAGGATCTTAAAATTGAAAAGTTCTCTAAGTTTCTTGAAAGCCATCTCAAGGTTTTACCAGATAGGGGAGTATTTGTGTCTCTTTGGTTTTTAAGTCTAAAAGAGATGACAAAACAAGAGAATCTTGAACGTGTTAAAAAGGGTTTTGGGAGACATTTCCCAGTGAGGCTGGAGGACAAGGACTATGAAACTATTTATGCCAAATTGGAGAAAGACCATCTGGTAGAATTGGTGCAAGGCAAACTCAGACTGACCGAGAAAGGCAGGAAAGAACTAAGGAGGCTCGCTGAGAAGCAGGTTACCTTCATCAGTTGGCCTAAACGTAAATTTATGAATGCAAGAAAAATCGATTGGTTTGCTGAAGGGTTGTAGACGAAAGGAAAGGAAGTAGAGAAAATGAGCAATAACATTAAAGAAAGACATCATCACTCGAATTTTGCTTTCAGAATAATATCTCTAACGCGTGACAATCCAACGCGTAAGCCGCAAATTTAAAAATTTAGGGGGAATGGGAATTATGCGTAAGAAAAGTATTGGCCACTTAATTGGTCACATAGCATACATTGGTTTATATGGAGTATTGATAATATCTACCATTTTTCTTTATAATTCTGCGAATTTAACGAAATTACTTTATGCAGGATGGATGATCTTGGCAACCGGAATTATTTTTTTATTGTGGTCAAGCAGATCACGAAAGAAAGGGCATGTAGAAGAGGGTACTGGCAGAGAATCTCTTGTTGAAAGTGGAATGTATGCTTTTGTCCGCCATCCTGAATTCTTGGGCCATATTTTGATAATTTTTGCGCTGATTATTATCTCGCAACACTGGATCAGCTTGACTGTTGGCGCAATCTTAATTGTTCTACTGTTTCTTGCCATGATAGAAGAAGAAAAGAGAAACATAGAAAAGTTTGGCGATGCATACAGGGACTATATGAAAAGAGTTCCGAGAATAAATCTGATAGCCGGGGTTATTAAACAAATACATAGCAAGAGAGAAAATAAAGATAGGGGATAAAAGCTTAAAATAGGTGAGCCTAGGCACCCTACGGATACCTATTTATACACGGAGAAATGCATAAATTTTTAAGTCCCGGTTTTGATACGGCGTGTGAAAATTCTTAAATAGATTGAATTTAAATGAACATCATGGTTAGAGTGTCATTTGAACTCCAACCAACTCCACCTTACGATTTTGATCTACAGTGGAAATTTTTTTCTTCATCCAAGGATCCGCAGCCAGAAATATATAAAGATGGCATCTGGAGACGGGCTTTTAAAATTGAGGATAGATTAGTCCCAGTGGAGATTACCTCTATCGGCACGGTAGAAAAGCCAAAGTTGAGGGTTAACGCATTTTCCCAACTCGATGCGAAAGAGAAGAAATATCTGTTAAACAAAATCACGGAAATTTTTAGATTAAGAGATGACCTGAGAGGATTGTATAATTTTATGGAACAAGACAAGATACTTCTTGAGGTAAAAAACAAACTTTACGGTCTAAGACCGCCGGGAATCGGGGCAAGCATATTTGAAGGTGCGATTAGAGTGATAATCCAACAGCAGATTTCTTTAAAGGTCGCCTATGTGATGACTGGAGCACTAGTCAGGAGATTCGGAGAGAAAGCGGAAGTTGATGACGAAATTTATTACGATTTTCCATCACCGCAAGTGTTGGCAAACGCAGATGAAAGGGAATTAAGGGAATGCAAGTTATCCCGTCAGAAAGCCAGATACATTAAAGAACTCGCGTTGAAAGTCGCTAATGGATACGATTTGGGGAAAATTAAAAGATTGAATAATGAGAGAGCAATTGAAGAGTTGATGAAATTTAAGGGGATTGGAAGATGGACTGCCGAGTTGATACTGATAACGACGTTGGGAAGAATGGATCTCTGTGTTCCCGATGATCTCGGAGCCAGAAAAGCGGTTTCACACTTCTACTTTGACGGAAAACTTCAATCCAGCGATACGGTTAGAAGATTTACGGAAAGATGGGGCAAGTTCAAGGGTTGGATAATTTATTATTTAATTTGTGCTTATAATATGGAAAACAGAAAGGAGGTGTGAAAATATGGAAAAACAAGAACTATACGAAAAGGGATTGGAGAATTATCCAAAGGCAACTGTTGTCTTAACAAATGTTTTGCTATTTCTCTGGTTTGGATTTGCTGCTTACGGTATGTCTGTATTGAGGTTTGCTGGGTTACCGATAATTTCCATTATTTATTTGCTATTTGCCATCATAATGCTCGGATTCGTTTTGAGAAAACATCTATGCACGCATTGCTATTACTATAACAAATTATGTGGCACGGGCTGGGGCAAATTGAGTTCGCGTTTATTCAAAGAGAAATCGGGAAATTACGAACTTGGGATGAAACTCGCTGGCTTAACTTGGGGATTGTTGACTATTGTTCCAATCATCGCCATTCCACTTGCGATGCTTTTAAACAGGGGATTTTTAGTGCCCGGTGGAATAACTCTAACCGGCTTCTTGACGATAATGGTCGTGAACCAGTTCGGGAGAAAAAAGGGATGTAAGCAATGTAAGATGAGGCGCATTTGTGAGGCGAGTGCGGCGAAGTAATGGACATGAAGAACTTCAAAAAATGGTAGGGATTCCATCCGAGAAATACGAAATTAACGAGTGATGGAATGATACCCTTTGGAATATCTGTTAGCGTAGTTTTGTCACCGAACTTACTGGAAAATGCTAAAACTGTCACCGAGAGATTTGTGAGAGGGTTTATGGTATTGAGGCGTGGCGAAAGCGAGCATGAAGGAGATTGAAGAGGTTATTAAACCGAGGACTTGCATGAACTCAGAGACAGAAGAATTGAAAAATAAAATATCGCCGAAGACTTGAGTGAAAATAGATAAAATAATAAATTGGATCCTCTCTATGCTATGAATCCAGGAAAAACTGACTTCAAAAGGTAATTGGTCTGAACCGCGGATGTCTTTTCAATGGCGATCAGAGGAGAACGAGTCCTTACCCACTGATCTCACGTTTTCAGAAAATGAGGAGTGGGAAGATAATTATAAGTTTAAGGGCGAAACTCGAATCCTACTACCAGTACAAAGAACGAAAAAACCATCTAGCTGGTAGAATTTGGAAAGAGAATCTGCAGTCACGGAATCCCAAAATGCGAAGACTGTCTGATCAGAAGGTACTACGAGAATGAAAGATTGAAATATTTAAAATATGTGAACACTATTGATCCCCATCAAGGATACAGATGCATAGAAGGAGAGCTATCTTCCTAGCTACAGCCGCAGCTATAGTCATACTGGTAGTCAGCACCTCGGCGTTAAACATGAAAATTATTGAAGTTAAAATAGAGACGAAGCAGTCAGAGAAGCCAGAAGCTAACAAGCTGAAGATAGACGTCATACCCGAAAACCTTACGATCGGTGAGAGAGCCAAAATAATTGTCAGGGATTCAGGAGATGACCCCATCGAGGGAGTTAAGGTTTACGTCGCAAGGAACCACAGCTCATCGACGAAAGGAATGTACATAGGCGAGACGAACTCAAGCGGGGAAATTACCCATGTCTTCGAGGAGGAAGGATGGTACAAAATTTACGCCGAAAAGGAAGGTTTCTTCCCCCAAGCAACGCTCGTCAACGTGAGACTTAAAGGATCTCTGTCCTTTAGCATGAAGTTTGAAAAATTGTACGATGATGAGCGGCTCAAAGTTATGCGCATTAGCTCCAATGGACGGCCCGTCGAGAGAGCTGAAGTCTACATAAACGGCACATTCGTAGGTCACACCGATAGCAATGGAGAATTAAGTCACATGTTTAAGCTTGGAGAGGTCTACGAAATAGTCGTGAAGAAAGAGGGGTATAGAGGACTCCTCATCATCCTCGACTTAGACCCGAGGGGCGGAACCGGTACAACCATTCGACCACTCCAAGACGTCTAACACAATATCACCTAATCTCTTCGGGATTTTAATTTAATCATTGAAACTGATCACGTGATCACGTAAGCAAATGCTATACTATCCCAACGGAGCAAAGATTGGCAACATCGTAGAAAGTAACGCCAAGCTTATAGCTCAGATACTCTATATAGCTTGATAATGAAACCTTAAGTAGAATAAGACCGTTATTACTCTTTCGCTCTTCAAATAATTCCCTCAAGCTTTAAAACTGATTTGCCCCTCCTGTGCTCTCCTCTATCCAATATCTCTCAAGATACTCTTTTATTGTGTTCTCTGCTTTTTCATCCAGTCAGTAGAAACCAAATAGTGAGGTTCTTTTTATCTTTCATCAGACATTCTAAACGTGAAGACTGCCCGATTGAAAGAATTGCGAGGTTAGAAAAAAATACTTCGCGACACCAAACATACAGAATCTTGTGAGTCCTAGAAAACTCAAAATTTCTTTCAGAGAAATTTTGCCCTTCGAGATGCCTAACAGAGGATAAAAGACTTTGTTTCACTCCACCAAATTTCTCCGTAAACTTCTTTTATGCAAACGTTAGACGAAATGCGAGGAGGATAATATGAAAATCAAAAAAGCCGCTTTGATTTCGTTGCTAATCGTGTTCACATCTGGATGCCTTCATAAAACGAGCGATGAGGAAACCAATCAATATGTAAATTGGAGGAATGGGTTTGAAGATGTGGAAATTTTTAGAGAGGCGACGGCCACGGGGCTAAGGGAAGCTGTTAGAGACTGTGTTCTACGAGGAAATTGTTGGATCGAAAAGGAAAACTGGTTAGAGGTAGGAATGACGAATGAGGTAAGAAAATACGAACTCGCCCCAGATATGGGAGATGCAAGTATAGCCTCTGAAATAGCTTATGAAGGAGAAAAGAGTGTAAAAATAGTCTCATATGAGATTCCTCCAGGCTATAGGGAACTAATCGTTGCCGTTGCCCATTACGTTCGGAGACAATCCAGTGTGAAAGAGGGTGTATATGAAGTTGGGGCTTGGTTCTATGTCCCTGAAGACAGAGACCCATTAGTCATCGTAGGTATGGAATACCATCCGTCGTGGATTATCCAGTATTTCGCCTATGCAGCAATAGATGTAAGGGATAGCTCTGTGCTGGTGCCAAACCCACAAGGTTGGACAAGAGTGGGTAAGGTTGGGTTTGAATCCAATAACTGGTTTAAACTCTGGGTGACCTTTGATCTCACAGGTAGCAAAGAAAAATTTTTGATCGGATATAAATCGTCATCTGAGGAAAAGATTTTTGAAGCTGATGTATGGGTTGGATATTACAATCCCGCTTATAAAGGATATAGAGCCTTCAATTTCTATGCTGGGTTGGTTAGCTTCAACGATAGGGGAGGTCAAGTAGTATATCTTGACAATTTCTATGCAAGGAAAATTGAATAAATGAGATGAGAAGCAGCATTACCTCTTCAGTTATGTTGCTGGTGTCTTTCATATTCGAAAGCTGCTTATACTTTGATGAAACTAACCAGAGCATAGACTGGAATCTGTTAAAAGAGGATGGGTTTGAATACGAGAAGGTATTTGATTTTCCAGAAAATTGGCAGGACCAAACTGCACACCCTGAGTATGAATGGCATTTAGAAAAACCAGACCAGCACGCCCAGACTACTACAGAAGTTTCTCTTTCAGGTAATAGGAGTGCAAAACTATGGACGATCCCTCAAAATGGCAATGTAAGGAGTGTTCTGGTAGCTCCAGATTTTACCCATTGGGATAACCCTCTCAAGAAGATATCGGTTTATTTCTACCTTCCTGAAGGCCAGTTCGGAGACACAGATGCAGGTGTGTGGTTGGATGTTGACCTCTACGATCGTGAGAATAATAAATGGTATATTGCCATAGTGGGTTTCAACCGTAAAGGGCTTATCAAGTATGGAACAGGTTACGGGGTAACTGGAGGGCAAATAAGCTACGAATCTTTAGATGGCAGATTCACTATTGACTGCAACAAATGGTATAAAGCAGAGCTATCCGCAGATTTCAGCAAATTCGGAGACGATGATGGGATGATCTTTAAGCTATACATTGACGGTAAGGAATATAAGTGGAAATTTCCGCTTACAGCTTGGACTGATTACATGATATATGACTTCTCGTTTGGAGCTTACTATTTTGGTATCTCAAATTATTTAAATTACGGAGCAGTAGCTTATTTCGATGAAGTAAAAATCTACGTGGGAGAAAAGAGATGATCCGCATTCACCCAACAAGGATATACTGCGAGGAATAAAATGGAGCCAATAACACACATGTTGATATATCTCTTCATAGGCCTTTTTGCCGGATTCATGAGTGGTATGTTTGGAATAGGCGGAGGATCTGTAAGGACGCCACTCCTTTACGTGGCTGGGTTGCCTTTACTGAGTGCTTTTGGAATAAATTTAGTGGTTATACCTTTCTCCTCGCTTATTGGCGCTATAAGTCACAGAAAGAATATAGATTGGGAAATTGCCCGATATGTAATAATTGGCGGGATAATGGGTACTTTAGCAGGTGCATTTTTGACAGGAATTGTGCCAACCTTAACTTTAGCGATTATCTTTGTTATTGTTTCCATAGTAACGGTGTTTGGGATTTATTTCGATAAGATTTTCCCGGGAGTTGCTCAAAAGCTCAATCCAAATGCAAAGATTGTCATCTTAGGGACATTCTTTCTCAACTTTCTAACAATCCTACGTGGAGGTAGTGGTGGCAGTTTATTTCCCCCTTTCCTAAAAATGGTAGGCCTTAATATTCGAAAAGCAATCGCCACATCACTGTTTGCGACTATCTTCACAGCAACTGCGGGAGCGATTGTATTTTGGTCTCGTGGTAATGTACCATTTCTTCCCGCTGTAATGGTAGTTGCAGGCTCAATAATCGGAGCCCGAATAGGTAGTTTAACGTCTTTAAAGACAAAGCCAATGTGGTTAGAAATTGGCCTTTCATCATTCATTGTAATCCTCGCCATAATTGTGCTGGTTAA
>JAUQZC010000087.1 GCA_030587435.1 Candidatus Baldrarchaeota archaeon
GGTACGGTGGCGGCCTATTAGAGCTTACGGCGTTATTTAGCCTACCGATCTTCCTTTATTTTGCACCAGACAAAATCTTGTTTTTATTAAACTTGTTAATTTATCTACTATTTGTGTTGACAGTCGGCACAATATATCAGGCAATAGCCTTCAAATTTTCATATGGAAAATATAACCATAAACGGCTTCTACCGTATACGCCACTCTACTACGTTTTGAGGCTTATCAACATCTTCGCAAGAGTTGTATGCCTGATCAAATATATGAGGGGCGACAAGGGATGCTGGCGTAAATATCCAAAGACATAAGCTTAAAACGTTACGAGGAATGTTATGACCTTTCAACCGTAATTACAATCGCGTTACAAAATTCGATAAACTCCCTATCAGCTTTTACAGAACTTGGAGCCAAAGTTTCGGCGTTTATCCAGTCTCTTCAAACCGCCTTAGTTAAGGAATGTGAATTCCTTAAAGCCCCTTATTACGTGCTGATAGGGGCTGATCCTACGAGATGCCTACTTATAGCCTTATCTGCTCCTTGAATAGGGAAATGGACTAGGCCGCCTCCGCAAGCTCGCATCCATACGAGGCATGTTAAGACGTATCCTTCATGTTTTATGCTGTTCCTTCCAATATTCGAATCCTCCATGTCTTACCTAATATAAGGAGAAACCGCATGAATTACTGTTGATTTTGTAAAGTGTATAGCCTTGCTTTAACATTGAGCAATAGAGCGAGCGAGTTGCATAACAGAAGTTATCGTTCTATGATTAACTTTGTTTTTTCTCGATTTCTAAAACAAGTTTTTCACATAATCCATACGTTTTTTCCGATCTAAAAGTTGCATCTTCAGCGTCTCTTTTGCTTATAACCTCTTCTGGAGTCAAAAAGGCTTCTTCTCCTCCATAAAGACTTAGTTCTCTCTTTTTGACGAGAATTTTGCTTGATTCGCATAAAAATTCTATTTTCGCCCTAAACCATTCTGGAAACCTATTTTCAACCTCAACTAGGATATCTGAAACATCATGTATTTTGGGGTATTCTATTCCAACAGCTTTTAAAACCGCCTTCAAGGACAGCTCAACGCATTCTTGACTTAATCTTACGGCGTAGGGATAATTTCCCTCTATATAAGCATCCCTGGCATCTTCAAGCCTGGCCTTGGCTTGGCGAAGATATGACTTGGCAACTTTAAGTAACTTCAATTCTTTCACCGAATTTATAGTCTGGCTTTAAATCCCAATACCAATGCTTCTCGTCGATAAATACCCTTTTGGCTCCATGCTCAAGCAGCTTCCTTTTAAGCTCCAGCAATAATGCCTCAAGAAAGCGGTTTTTATCGTATAGAATTACCGCTTCCTCCGTCAAATCCAAAAAGAGGAGGGGGAATCTTCGGGCCTCTTCCTTCCTAAGCGGATAAAAACTTAAACCGGTGTAAATACCATGTTTGCGAAGCCATACAAGCTCTTTCTTCAATTTCTCCTCCACATGATACAACCTCTCCATTCTGGAAGCTAAACTTCCATCCAACTCCTCTGAGATAAGCAAAACGTCAATATCGCTGTTTTTTGACGCTTGGCCACGAGCAACTGATCCATAAACAGCAAAAGATTCTAAATCCATCATCTTTAAGATGGTTCGGAGACAATCGAGTATAAGCTTAAGATACCTCTCCTGAAGAATCCTGTCAAAGTTCTTCACAGTTTCCGAAGTTAGGAAAATAAAATTCTCAGGGTCCAAAAGCCTGTAAAGCCTAGGCCTTCGACGATCGAAAACAAGCAAAATTCTTCTAGAATGAAGCTTGCTGAAAGCGACGGAAAGCTTACTCTCGTCAAATGACAAGAAGTTTTTTGCCTCAGAGAATGTAAACAGCTCCCTACCAAACCTTACATAAAGCCTCGAATAGCATTCACCTAGCCACCTAGGAATCCACATGCTAAACCTAACAATTTAATAACCTTAACAATTTATTAATCTTTCTTAATATCAGTTATCAATAACCTAAAAAATCGTTAAGTTTAGTCGACAAAAACCACGGCCAGACACTATAGGCGTTTCGGCGCGACAAAGGTAGAAGAGAACGGAATTTTTATTTCAAGGTGTTGAGCGAGACTAGCCTCATAATATAAATTATCACTGCTTACGTAGTGTCCGATTTACGTTTTACCGGCAAGCTATTTTCAGTGGCCAACTAAAACAAAATTTTGTTAACAGTTTTGTTAGTAGTAGCGTAAATTATTTAATGTTTTAGTTCTTATCTAGCTATTCAATCAATAGATGGTCGGGTTCAGACTTGAATTTAGATTTCGACTATTACTAAGGGAAATGTTGAATGCTGGGGCTAATCATTTCCATATTAATGGCTTGCATTTTACTTGTTGTTTACGTTTGGGTATCATACAATATTCCCATACTTGCTTTTGGAGTTTATCATCTACGTAAAAGTAAACATGTTAAGGAAAATAGTGAATCGTTTAGGGGGTGCGGCCTTCCCCATTTTTCTATAATTGTTCCCGTTAAGAATGAAGGGAGTGTTGTAGGCAGAATTCTAAACGCATTTTTGAAGGTTGATTATCCAAGGGATAAAATGGAAATCATAGTGGTGGAGGACGGTTCAAACGATAGAACCCCTGACATCTGCAAGCAGTATGCAAAGAAATATCCTGAATTGATAAAGGTTTTTCATAGGCATATTTCTAACGGTAAGCCTTCAGCGTTAAATTATGGGCTTAAAATGGCGAAAGGCGACATCATTGCTGTTTTTGACGCGGATAATGTTCCAGCCCCAGACGTTCTAAGAAGGGTTGTCAAGTACTTCAAGGATTCAAGGGTTGCCGCGGTTCAGGGAAGAACCATGTCGATTAATGCTGATGAGAACATGTTGACGAAGTTTCTTTCCTATGAAGAAGCTGTTTGGTGCGAGGCGTACTTAAGGGGAAAGGATGTGTTAGATCTATTCGTTCATTTAAGGGGAAGCTGCCAATTTATTAGGCGAGATGTTCTGCAGAAACTAGGCGGTTTCAAAGAAGACGTGTTATCTGAAGATATGGAGATTTCTGCCAGACTAGCTGAGAAGGGCTACCGCATCAGATATGCCCCTGATGTTTATGCGTGGCAGGAAAGTCCTGCGGGTCTAAGGCAACTCTTTAGGCAGCGGGTCCGATGGTATAGAGGCACCATGGAGGTTGCCTTAAAATATGGTAGGTTAGTAACTAGATTAAACAGGAAAAGTTTAGATGCGGAAACAACTCTTATGGGGCCGTTCGTTTTGATGACGTCCCTTCTAATGTATTTTTCGGCAGCCTTCATTTTTTTCGCCCCAGTTTACCTTGAACCGTTATGGCTGTTTTTAACACGGATCTCAATAGCACTTACAACTATTCTTATGTTTCTCTGCGGTCTAGCCCTTACTTTCATTTCTAAACCTAGAAGCTTGAGAAATCTGCTTTGGCTTCCATTCGTATATTTATACTGGAGCTTGCAAGGTTTTATTGCGTTATATGCAGCGTTTCTCACCTTGCTTCGCAGATCTAAGAAATGGGTGAAAACCGAAAAGAAGGGCACTATTAAGAATTTCACCCTAACGTTAAGTGTGTAACGGGTTGCAAATATGCTGCCTAAACTCTTAAGTCGGTGGTTAGATCTCGGAAGAGTGGAGGCTTCGAAAGGAATTGTTTTATGCTTTCTAACAGGTTTTATGGTTAGGCTTATTCCTGAACTTCTGGCATACCCTTATCCAGTGGGATTCGACACGGTTTATTATGCTTCTAGAATGAAAAGCGGCATCATATGGAATCATTGGACTCAGTTTTTCACTTCAACATGGCTTCTTTACGCTTTCATAATTCCAATTTACAATCTTTCTCACATAGACCCGTTTCTAATACTTAAGATTGTGACCCCTGTATTGTATGGTCTGAACGTAGCGGGTATTTACTTTTTTGCTAAGGAAGTTTTAGGCTGGAATACAACGAAAAGCCTTATGGCAGGATGTTTTTTCTCCGTCCAGCTTGCTTCTCTAAGAATTTCTTGGGATTTACTCAGAAACATTCTGGGTATGGCTATCTTATTGTTTGCTCTTACCTTAACCACGCGAATCAGCACTAAACGGGGGCTTGCATGCTTTATACTGCTTTCTTTGTTGACGGTTTTCTCTCATGAATTAGCAGCTGTAACTTTACTTATAGTAGTTTTAGGTTCAATCTTTTGGCGATTAACTAAAGAACAAACAAAAATGAGCAATAAGAGAACGTTTTTCGGCGTTTTGCCAGCTCTTATAGTCTTTCTCGCTGGAATTTACTTTAGGCTTTTCCCTATCCCCTATAAAATTGAAACAAATGTTATAAGCGCGAAGGATGTTAATGTCGGCAATGTTGGAGTATTCTTTCTGGTCAACTACTTAGATGTGAAAACTTCAGTTGACTATTATACGTCGTATTTCGATTTAGCCTTGAATGTACTTACACTTTTTTGCGTACTATACTTGCCTTACCTATTCCTTGTTTTAAAGGGTTTTTTTAGGCATAGAATACTTGATTTTTGGACTTGTCTCTTAACTGTTGGCTCTTTCGGATGTCTAATTCTTCCATTTTGTGCACTGTTGCTTTGGCACCGCTGGATGTTCATGCTGGTTTATACTTTCACCTTTTATGCAGTAAATGGATTAGATAAGCTTTTAAAGAAACGTAATTCAGGTAGTTTTGCGGTGAAGCTGAAAAATTCGGAGAGAAAAGTTAAGGGAATGCTTCTTTTGACTGTTTTGTTGGGGTGCGTTTATTTGGCTACTCCTGTTTTGATGAGTACCTTTAATGTGGGAATTTCCTCTATCCCGTATGTTAATAGATATTTCTCCGTTTCCCCGACAGTACCCTACCAAGACGTGGGCGCCGTCATAAATGCCATGGAATGGCTTGACAAAAATATGGAAGACAATTCTTGTGTTATTTTGCATCATGCCTTTTTCTTTTGGGGCAGTGCATACCTAAATAATTCTCACATAATAGTTCACTTCACCAATAACATTACTGCAGCCTTAAACATTTGCTTTGAAAGCGGCTTCAGCCCTATCTACTTTGTTTGGTGGAATCAAGACATTGGATGGTACGGTTTTACTCCTCCAGACTATTTTAGTCCAGTCGAGAATTTTGGGAGAATATCCATTTTTAAGTATATGGGATGAAGCTTACGAAAATTTTGGCTTAGTTTAGAATTAGATTTCGAATTAAACTTAAATTTTAAAAATATCCGTCAAAAATTCTCATTAAAGGGGATTTCAACATTTGAAGAAAAATAAAATAGTCTACTTAATATTTTGTACTTTTCTCTTCATGCTGACCTTTTCAGTTTTCATTAGATTATGTTATGCATCAGTTAATGTCAATTGGATGATTTCGGCTGATCCAAGCTCCTTAACGTTAACTTTAAGCAGTTCAGGACAGGTGACAGTATCAGTTAGCAATACTGGCGGGGTTCAGATTACGGTCACGCTTTCAACATCTTTAATTAGTGGGGTCTCCACAAGCTTTAGCCCGGAACAACTAACTGTTCCCCAAGGCGAAACAAGACAATCGACCTTGACGATCAGTGTAGCTAAATCTGCAACTCCTGGAACTTATGAACTAATTATTTATGCCACTGTAGATCCATTGGGGAACCGAACTACAGCTATCACACTTACGGTTCTCAGCGAAGGATACGAGAATGTTCCCGTTGGCGGGTACGTGAATGATTACAGCTTATTTGAAATGATTGTGCCATTAGGAATAAGCTTAACAATAATGGCGGTTGTTTTTGCTCTTACCTATTGTTGTAAAATACGCCGCAAATAAGCGGTTGCGAATAAAATGTTCCATTTAACAGGAGATTCGAAGTCCAAGAGTCGTAGGGGAATTAAACATGAAGTTTACGAATACAAAAAGCGAATGAGAATAGTCTCCACAGCAATTACTCTCATAATAATTTTTTCTCTTGCTGCATTAGGCATCTATTACCTGCTAAACTATGCCAGAAACCCGGCCCCAAACTCCTCCACAAATGGAACTTCTAATCAAGCAAATAACTTACTTAAAGCAGCTTTAATCGATGCATTATACTGCAAACATCCCAACGAGGAATTCACTAGATCGCTTAACAAGACATTGTCTAAAGCTGGCTTTAAAGTTGACATCTATCAAGGAGAAGTTGTAACGGTGGATTTTCTGAAGAAACTACCAAGTGGATACGATTTAATTATTTTACGTATGCACAGTGCATTGTCAAGCAACAATCAACTTTACTTTTTTACGGCTGAACCTTACTCAGTTGGAAAGTATACACAGGAACAGTACTTCCAACTAGTAAAGGAGGCATATGCCAGTAACGAGTCATCACCTGTTTTCGCCGTTAACTGGGGCTTCATAAAAGTGTACATGACCGGAAAATTTAACGATGCACTTGTCATAGCCATGGGCTGCGACGGAACTCGCGATCCACTCCTTATACAGCAACTTATAGACCAAGGAGCCACAGGATATATTGCTTGGAATGGGCCAGTCTCAATTTCCCATTCAGATAAGGCAATTTTATACCTTGTTCAAGCACTATACATAAGAAAATTTTCTTTGACAGCAGCTGTTCAAGAAACAAACAGCCAAGTCGGCAAAGACCCCTATTGGGGTACTTCGCTTGAATGCTATGTCCCCTAACCGAATGTAATCTGCGACATTACGAAAGAACATCTAAAAACATAATTCAAATTCACTAGCAGCGTAAGTGAAATTGTTAAGATGTTGAGTAATCCGCTTTTTCCCTTAAAAAACTTTTGAATTAGATTGCTTATTCCCTTCAAACCTAAAGCTTCAAACACTGGCAACGGTAGGTTAAGGAGAATTCGACCTTTTATTACCCATCCAGAACCAAGAACAAAAAATATGCATGATGCAATCAGCCAGGAAATCAAATAGCGGTTTACCTGTCTTTTGTTAAAGGTCGCTATAAATGCGCCTAACACAGCCAATAATAAGGCCGCCGGATTCACAAAGAACCCGTACATTGTATGAAAAAATGTGTATAGTAAGTCGCCCCAAAACGTCTGAAGGGCGTAAGCAGACGTCGTGGACTGAGCGAATCTTAATGTTTCAAAGTCTGTCATCGCCAATCCTAGCGCATAGTTCCTTAAAATGCCGACGGTAAGATTTATGAAAATTGTTACAGTTAGAAATTTAAGTTCCAATTGAAAAGATCTTAGAGATTTTTTCTCAAGAACCATTGTCAGAAGCAGATAAGTAAAAAGTGTTCCAAGAACCATTCCCCAAGTCCAAGAATGAGTGAAAAGCAAGGAAATTGACAGTAAAACTGCCATTGCCATTTTCAAGACAGATTTTTTCCTAATAGAACTAAAATAGAGCCCCATGAAAAGATACAATTCTATAAGTGCAATCCAGTTTGCTAAAAGAAAACCATACATTACAACAGAAAAATGGAAAGAAGAAAGCGAAAGAAACGCAGCAAACAAGCATGTAAGCCTAGAATATTCCGCCTGTTGCATAAAGAAACAGCTGGTTAATGTTAAAATTAACGCTAAGATTGAAGGAAAGAACTTAATAATTGTCAAAGCGTCAACGCCGCTTACGTACTTTGCAATGTAAAGAAGTAGCATACTTAGGGGCCGGTCCGGGAGCTTAGTAAAAGATTGTGTTATCACATAGGGCAAACTTTCATTGCGATAAGTTTCTAGCCATTCTTTGTAGAATTGTGCATCGACGCCTACTAAATGTGAATCAACATTTAGACTTGGCAGATAGGGATAAAGAGCAACTATAAACGAGAAC
The DNA here is from genome assembly GCA_030587435.1 of Candidatus Baldrarchaeota archaeon. The sequence continues at coordinate 7,808 of JAUQZC010000087.1, forward strand.
GTTGTTGCGCAGAGTAGAATAATTGAGAATAATCGTCTGTTAATTTGTGCATTTTCGTCTTTTTCACTAAAAAAGGAGAAAAGTCGGCTGAGGAAATTGCAACGCAAGAAAAATGGTTTAGCCGTCCAAGAGAAAAAGAGTAGAACCGCCAAGAATGGAGCAAGACAGCCAGTCAGAAGAAACATTTTAGTTTCTAAGTCCACTAGATGCTTTAATACCCCTTGTTGACTAAGTTCCGGAAATAAGGGAAAAATAAACCAGCAAATTAAAACTGAAAATTCCAAGATTACTATGATCAAGGCTACATAAGTTAGGATACGAGCTATCGCCGTTTTCCTTCCCATGCCATAAAGAGGACTGGGGCTTGTAAAAACCCAGACTAGTGTGAGAAAGCCGATCAAAATCAGCACGAGATCGGCTATAAGCATGGAAATAAAGAAGTTTATTGATATGTAAACCAAAAAAATGGGGAATAGCAGTTTATTTTTAGACTTCTTGAGTATGTAGAGCATCACAGCAAAACTTAGGCAATAAACTGCGGTGCGGTCTAACGATGTATTTATAATTTGGAAGTACGGTCCAACGCTTTCAGCTACGGTAAAATTGATTAGAATGTTAAATAAATGTGCAGATGCAAAAAGAATGTAAAAAGCAACTAAGAATAGGTAGAGATTAGCTACTATTTCGCGTATTGTGCCCGTAATTTGAAACTGTAGGCTGAATGGCATAACGGGTTCACTTTGCCTCTGAATGCTTTCTACGTTAAACTCTTATGATTTTTAAGTAGATTTCGAAATTAATATCAGAATTAAGATTAAAACCTAAAATTAGTCTGAATCTGAAGAAAGCAAAATATTTTAAATATCTTCTGCGTCAACAGACGACTCGGCGATGACAATGCGGAAAAGCCCCATAATATCTACCGCAATTGCACTTTTGTCTATATTCTCATTCATAAAGCAAGTTCTCGCCGACGGATACGAGGTTGAAACAGTGGGGGGAGTCCTTGAACCAACAAACTTCGTGATGACCTTGCTATGGGCCGTTTTGATAGGCATAGGTGTTCTTGGGGTCTTTATTGCATTAGGATTGATACGAATTGAAAAAGTGAGCGAAGAAGAATAGAGCCAATGCGCATTTTTATTTTCATAATACCCCAATAATCGAATAGGTCTTTTGACATTAGTTTCATAAACAAAACATAAATATATCAAAAGGAACAACCACCGAAAATTGAAAAAGAACTAAATTAGCTACTCCTTTTCAAATATCCGACCAGAATTTCACCTATAGCTCCAATTAGGTAGGAAGCCATTTTCGTTCCTTAAGCTGAAAGGGTGTAATTTTAGGTGATGTTAGTTTGCTTGGGGAATTTGAATGGCGGCTGGCGAGTTGGCAGTTATTGGACGTCTTTGCACATATCGGTATCCGCATTCGCATTTGAAGCCGACTATCTTTCCATTGTGCATTATCTTTTGCCATGTTTTGGCGTTGCATTGGTCAAACTGTTTATGGAGTTTCCACAGGAATTCTGCCTCCTCTGTGGTTAATGGCACATACTCTTTAGCTAAAGTAAAAAACCACAATGTATATGCGCCAAAACCCATCCATATTGCCGCTACAAGCGGTTCTAACACGCTTCATCACCCAGACGTATTTTCGTTCTACACTTATACATTATGTTCTTTTTCAGACATATCCATAATCGATTTATTGTTTCTTACGATATAATTATTATGTTCAATTCCGAATAAAAAAGACTTTAAAACCCGTAACATGTATTAATGTTGTGCATGTGCAAAATATGTTCTTTTAAAGACTCATTTTCGCCACATTTGCCCTTAGAAAATTTTATTTTAGTCGATTGCTATTTGGAATTCGCAGTATAGGCCTCCCTTTGCCATGCATTTCGTTTCCTGAGAAGTTACATGTTTCCCCGTTAATGTTTCTATCAAACCTCAAATAAAACTTCTTATACTCTCATTTTAAAATTTCGAACCAAAAATTTTAATTTAAAACCGATAAAAGTCAGAATCTAAGTCCAAATAAGATTTAGACGTCAAAATTACACAATATGTCATGTTTGAGGTAGAAAATTTTTCTATAATTGAGGTCCATAACGTTTAAAGGCACTACCTTGATTTGTTTTTCTCTTCTTTTAGTCATCGCTAACTGAAGATGCGCTAAAAGTTGTGGAAATCAAAGCAATTTAATCTATTGCAGTTTTGCATATATCTTAGTGTTTTAGGGCTTCGTTTAGTTCAAGAATCCATTTGCGTAAGCCTTCTTTTGTTTGGTTGTAATCTGGTTCTTCTGTTACTGCGTCTTTGATGTAGATCCAGATGAAGGGTTTGCTGAAGTCCATTCTTTCGGGAATCCACTGAAATCCTGGAATTTTAGACAACTTTGTTAGCATTTCGTTAGTTTTATCACTGCCCAAAACCTTCTTCAATATTCCAAGTTGAATGGTGATGGTGTTTTTGTTTGATTCTTTGTATATTCCGATTCTTAAAATGCCTTTATGAGGCCCAATGTTAAGCCACATCACGTTTTTTCGCTTTTCAATAGTAGCCACGCCGTTGCCTGAAAGCTCATTAAAGAGGTTGATTAGAATTTGGCTAAAACCTGAAGTAGCTTTTTCAATCTCTTCAATCGGATCGTTAAATGTGTTGAACGGCAGCTTGGACGTCTTCCCTTTATAGATATTTACCAACCCTTCAAGAAGCTGTCTAGCGACATTTTCATCAAATATTTTGTCATCCGAAAGTTTATAATTTCCAATAAGCTCATCGCCTGAAGTCTTAAACAACCGAAAACGCTGTCCATCAGTAAT
>JAUQZC010000124.1 GCA_030587435.1 Candidatus Baldrarchaeota archaeon
TGCTCAAGGTAATATATCTAGGGTCAAAAAACGGAGCTGTATCAATTATCACATAATCATATCTTGAAAACGGAACCATGGATTTAAACATTTTTCTAAACCTTGGTCCAGCAGCCCCAGTCTTCCAAAACCTATCGACAACATCAATTAAGTCATCACCGGGAAGCAAAAAAATCGATAAACGTATCTCCAACTTCCACATCGATCTTAAAACGATAAAACTCCACATTCACACCATCTTCGTAACGCTTAATCATATCTGAAAAGGTTCTACCATCATTCACATATCTATCAAACACATCATCCTTTAAAACGAGCAAAGATGCACCGGAAGTAGGATCTAAATCAACAAAAAGCACTCTTACATTAAACCGTTTCCTCAAGTAATAAGCCAACAGCAATGACAGTTTCGTTTTACCAACTCCCCCAGACGCTGAAATAAATGAAACAATCCTAGAATGCAAACACCTCACCATCCTCAACAGAAATTATAACTCCCCTAACATTTTCATCCCGAATCACATTTAACATTTTCTTAAATGCTTCAACATACTCCCCGTAGGCATACCGAACAACATGCATAATCACCACCTTCTCAAAATCCAACAAAGCCTTGTATGCTAACACCTGATGAAAACCATCATAAGGCCGCTTATCTACTTCGACCTCTACAGCAACATCTCCACATACAAGATCCACCCTCATTTCCGAAAAATCAGTCTTATACGAAATCTCGCGGTGACAACCAAGTACATCAGCCAACACAACCAAGACATCTGCCTCATTATTTACTCTCCTAAGGAACTGAAACAAACGACCACTATTATCCCTCAACTTCGTCACAATTTCCTCAAATTTCACCCAAACCAACTCCAACAATACAAATTTGTAAATTCCATTTCAATTTAACATTTATATACTGTCTCTTTGCTTCTTGTATCGACTTTTATCCTCTTAAAATAAAATGCAACAGTTCATGTCAAAATTGTGTATGTTCTCCATTCTTATTAATACAGTCTCTAGCAGTTCCGGAGAGAATTCGTATAGTAAGAATCATTAAATATGATTAATGGTTTATGTATCATTGGTGATGGTATTGAAAGTCGTTCAGACTAAGCTTAACAACCTTGAATATGAATTACTACGCAGGTATGCTGAATCTAGAGGTCTCACTATCATGGAAGCTTTAAGGGAAATTGTGAGGAAACACCTATTGGAAGAGGAAGTTGATCAAAACGACCCATTCTTTGTAGAAGGTCCCTTAGTGAAAAAGAAGGGTGTAGTGGATAAAACGTCAATAGAGCATGATAAAATACTTTACGGTGAGTAAAATGATATTCGTAGATACAAGCGCCTTCTATGCCTTAGAAGTTGAAGACGACATAAACCATGAAAAAGCCAGAAAATTCTTGGCAAACGAGTTACGTAAAGGTAAATATGGCATCTTAATAACATCAGACTACGTTATCGACGAAACCTTAACCTTACTGCGAATAAAACATAGTGTAGCAACAGCACTCAGATTCTACGAAAAAATATCAAAAAGCAAAAGCATTAAAACAATATGGGTTAACCAAGAAATTTTTGAAGAAGCCCTAAAATTTTTCAAAAGAAATGAAAACCTAAAATGGAGTTTCACAGACTGCACAAGCTTCACAATAATGAAACTACTAAACATAAAACACGCATTCACCTTCGACGATAACTTCAAACAAGCAAAATACATAAAATTACCGTGAATTTCGATCATCAATAATCTGTTTTAACTTGCTTGAAAAACATTGCAATTTTTGTAATTTTTAGCTTTTTCAGATGGTATGCGATAAAGTTAAATGTTGAAAGTGAAGTATAATACTTATGTTTCAACTTTTTGTAAATAGGGAAAAAGAATTAGAATTTCTTGAAAAAAGATATCTTTCTAATAAATCGGAGTTAATCATAATATATGGAAGACGTAGAATTGGGAAAACCGAGTTAATATTAAAATTTGCTAAGAAAAAGCCACATATCTATTTTCTCGCAACAGAAAAGCCAATAAGGGATAATATAAAAGATCTACAAAATCTCATGGCAAACTACATTAAGGACGAATTATTTAAACTCGCAAAAATAGAAGATCTAGAAACACTATTTAGGGAATTCCTAAAAAGAAAAAGAACTGAGAAAACAGTCATTATTATAGATGAGTTTCCAATTTTAATAGAAAAATATAAGCCAGTTATTTCAATTTTTCAGAGAGTTTGGGACACCTTGATATCAAAGAGAAGAGATGTAATGTTAATTCTCTGTGGGTCAAGTGTTGGAATGATGGAAACAGAAGTACTTGGATATAAAAGTCCCTTATACGGTAGAAGAACCGGGCAGTGGAAAGTTGAAGAAATAGAGTTCTGGTATCTAAATCAATTCTTCCCAAAATACGCATGCACAGATTTAATCAAAGTTTATGGTGTAGTCGGAGGCATACCAGGATACTTAACGAAACTTAACCCTAATAAAACATTTAAAGAAAACCTTATAGAAAATGTGTTTACAAAAGGCAGTTACCTCTATGAAGAAGCAGAAATACTCCTCAAACAAGAACTAAGAGAACCAGCCAACTACTTTGTAATACTTAAAGCAATTTCCGCTGGAAAAAGAAAATTCGGAGAAATCGTAAACGAAACGGAACTAGACAAATCTATGGTCTCAAAATACCTTTCAGTTCTACAAAACCTAAAAATAGTAGAAAGAATACTACCAGCAATGACAAGCATAAAAGAAAAAACAAGAATAAAAAGAGGAATATATATAATCTCAGACAACTATTTCTCCTTCTGGTTTCGCTTTATCTTCCCGTACAAGAGTCTGCTCGAAAGCGGTGAACTTGAAACATACATGAAAATTTTCAATAAAGAGTTCAACAGCTATCTAGGCGAAGTTTTCGGAAACCTTTGCAGAAAATACTTCATAAAAAAACTTGTAAAACAACCTCTCAAAGAAGTAGGAAAATGGTGGCATAGAGAAAAAGAAATCGACATCATAGGAGTCACTTTAACGGGGGATCTAATTCTAATAGAGACAAAGTGGAGAGAGATCTCCTATACGGAAGCAGCAAAAATACTAAAGAAGCTTAAAGAGAAAGCTGAAAACCTTGAAAAAACGATGAAATATGGAATAATAGCCAAAAAAATAGACAAAAAAGACAAAATACGAGAAAAAGGATACCTAGCATGGGATTTAACAGACATACAACCACACATATTAAAACCAAATCCAACAACAAAGCACATATAACTAAGTTGCAATAAAAGTCCTATTCAAGATGCAAATAGAATTCCCTTGGTTTAAGTTCCTTAAATTCATCTGTTTGCATCACAATATGTCTTCTCACATCAAGACATAAATGACACTTAGAAATGTAACCCTCTTCCCTCTCCTCATATCCAAACTCTTTAACAGCAAACTCGTAAAGCTCTTTTAAATCTTTCACAAGAAAACTAAGAATCGGACACTCCTCCAAATCTATTCCCCCACATATTGAATCAAGATTTCTTGCATCGCCTAGAGAAATTCCTCCACAGTAACCTGGTATATAATTACAGTAATTATCGATGTGAACATGCCAGCCACGCGTCAAACTCCCCTTGCAAGACTCTCCAAAGAAATGTTTAACTGGAAATTTTTCAAATAAATTTTCAAGCTTGTAACAAGCTCTACCCATAGGAAGCAATTCAGCAAAAAACAAACCACTAAAACCCGCCCTACTCAAATATTCTTCAAAAGACAAAGTACCTCTAATCCCAAGCATCTTGAATTGCTTATAAAAAACCTCTTGATACACTAGAGCATTCCACCCAAAAATTTCCCTACCTATTCTAACAGCTCTATCAATTCTATCAAAAGGCACATGTTCTACCACAAAAGGATTCACACTAATTAAAACACCATTCAAACCCAAATCCCTTAACTCCAAAAACTTCTCCCTCGTAACCTCATCATTAACACACCAAAAACAATTAGTCTCAACAAAAACCGAGGGAATCCCAAACTCACGGGCCATCTCAACAGCTTTAAGAAGGAGTTCAAAATTAAGAAACGGCTCCCCACCAGTAAAATGAAGCCCATAATTTACCCCAATATTATCTGCTCCCAGAGGACTCGACTGAATCAAACCTGAAAGCTGAGATAAAACCTTTTCCAAATCTTTTTCAGAAATCCAATCAGCTTTCCAACGAGGAGAACAAGCATACATACAATGCCTACACTCACCAGAACACCTATAAGAAAGAAACACGCCCGCGGAAACAGGCCTAGACGCGAAAAGCTTTTTCACCTAAACCACTTCCCCCACTACTCGACCTATGAATCCTTCAGCAATTTTAAATTTATCAGAAATTTTGCATCTTAACTAAATTTAAGTTAAATTCCAAACGTGCACTATAAGAAAATCTAAAACTCTTTCATCATCTTTACGCCGATTTGTTCTTTCCTTTCAATGACCTTTCTTATCTTTTTAGGCAATTTCTGTACATCTAGCTTCTTAAGTATATCCGAGAAATCCACGGAATTATACGTGTTCCAAAACAACAGTGAACCATCGTGTTCTTTTCTGGCAAAGTCTATTAAAGCAGCTAATGCCTTACCAGTATAGACAGGTTCAAGTTTAATATGCTCTGTTTTCTCCATCAACGATATCGCCTCTAAACATTCTTGGGTAGGGAAACCATAACCTTGACCTAAATAATTACCATCTAAGATAACGTCTCTCTCATCTATCTTTACATCGGGAACGTCACGTGAATGTTCTCTCAACAAGTTTAGCGCCTTGTTAGCCAATTTAACTATATTTTTCGGATTTGTCATCTTCATCTGAGTAACTTTCACCCCTCTGATTTCAACATCTAAGTTTAGCAGCTTTTTACCCAGTAGTAGTCCAGCATAAGTTCCACATGAACCAACTGCAACAAAAATATACTTAGGCATCGGGATCTCACCGCTATCAACCTGCCTCTTCAACTCAATCATAGCATCAACATAGCCCAATGTTCCCAACGCGTTTGACGCACCAACTGGAACCATATAAACCCCCCTCTTTGTCAAAAAATGCCATATCGTTTTAAGTACAGCCATCGCAGTGTTTCCTGCGTAAGAAATATGAGCACCAAAATAGTGCATCAACCATAAATTCTCAATTACATGTCTAGTAATTGGCTGATCCACCAAAACAGCTATAGTCTTTAAACCATAAGCCCTAGCGTGAATAGTCATAGCCAACGTCTGATTAGAACCAAGACCTCCATACGTTATAATCCACTTTCTCTTCTTCTCCAAAGCATCTGCTAAAACAAACTCAAACTTCCTAATTTTATTCCCACCGTATTTATCGGATGACTGATCATCTCTCTTAATCCAAATATCCTCAAAACCTACAGCTTCACCTAAATTAGAAAGTTTATGGACTCTTGTTGGAAAATTACCAATAGAAATCCACGGAATCCCCTCAACCTCATACTCCTCAAAAATCCAAGGCTTATCTCGCATAGCAAACACCTCCTTAATAACTGTAACACTATCTATGTTCAAAAACGATATAGTATAGTACAAAATAAGGATATAAAGCCTATACGATTATAACACTTTTCATTTTCTATATTTTTACTATCCTTAATGAAATATTATGCTCCATTAAGGTTAGCAACAGTCATTTCACGCCGACTTATATCACTTTTATTCTTTTCCTTTCCTCAAAGATTAAATTTGTCTCAAAAAGCTTATATTTGCAAACATTTTAGTTACTATAATCATCACTACGATTACTTTTCAAGTCAAAATTTAAACTCAGGTGTTTACATGAATCAAACAATCCCACCCGAGATCGTAAAGTTTTTAGACAAAATAGACAGCCCTGTTCTCCTCGTAAAAGGTGAACCGGGCTCCGGAAAAACAATCCTCACCCTCCAGTACATTGCCGATCAAGCTGAAAAAGGATACGGCATATATTTTTCCACAAGAGTCGACACAAAATCTCTCTACAGCCAGTTCCCCTGGATAAAAGAAAAAATACCACCGGAGAACATCATTGATGCAACCCAATCCATAATGCCCAGAAAAATGGAAATACCCCACATACTAACATTTTCATCACTCCCCGACTTCCTCAAAGGACTCTACACATTAATCGAAGAAATTTCGATCCCCATATAACAAAGTAAAAAGTTGAAGCTTCAACACCTCCACCAATAAGCAAATCTAAAAGAACACTTCCAGTAGTTAGCTTCCCAGCCCTAACATTCTCACAACAAAGATCAAAATCACTCAGATAGGTCCCTGCTAACTCCTCCTCAAATAAAGAACCACTTAGTTGTGGAAAAACTTTTTGACCATCAATTAGCAAATTTTCACTGCAAATAGAAAACATGCCTCTTTTACTTCCCTAACTTTCAAAACTTTCGCTTCAACTAACAAAACCTTAGCATGAGACCTTTTAAGCCTAATTCTAACAAAAAGTCGGTCTAACTTGCAGCGAAAAGAGGAGAGAAAGGTAACCGAAAGTATTTTGTCACAAAAACGAAACCCCATACAGTCATTGTTAATCACAATAACATCAAAACGGGATCGTTTCGAGTTAACATCTACTTCTCAGCAAGGAAAACATGGATACAAATTGCAACAAATCAAAGCAAGAAAGATAGCTAAAAATATTTCATGTA
>JAUQZC010000163.1 GCA_030587435.1 Candidatus Baldrarchaeota archaeon
CAATAGAAAACGCCCTAACTGCAGGAATAACGTCAACAGGAATCAACGTAGAACTCCTAGGAACACTACCAATACAAGTAACAAACTGGGCAACATGGCAAGGAAACTACAAAGCAGGAATCGTAATAACAGCAAGTCACAACCCTCCAGAATACAATGGCGTTCGCTTCCGTCACAGCGATGGAACAGGATACATAGATGTAGAAAACGAAAAGGTGAAAGAAATATTCTATAAGGTAAACTTCAAACTAGCAAAATGGAACAAAATAGGAAAAATACGTCAACTAAACACGAAAGAAATAATTCATAAGTACATAGACTTCGCTTTAAAACATGTGAAGCCGGAAAGAAAAGTAAAAGTTGTCTTGGATCTAGGAAACGGTGCAGCAAGCTATGTAGCACCAGAACTCTTCAAAGAGGCTGGATGCGAGGTAATAACTATAAATGAAAAGCCAGATGGAACGTTTCCAGGAAGAACACCGGATCCCCTAGAAGATCCGCTAGAAGAACTTAAAGAAACTGTTGTCCGTGAAAAAGCGGAACTAGGAGTAGCTTTTGACGGAGACGGAGACAGAGCAATAATGGTAGACGATCTAGGAAGAAAAGTACAAACAGAGAAAGCAGGAATAATAATAGCAAAATACTTGCTCCAACGGAAAAGAGGAAAAATAGTTGCAAATATATCATGCAGCATGATAATAGAAGAGGAGCTAAGTAAAGTAGGAGGAGAAGTAGTTAGATGTAGAGTAGGAGATGTATTCGTAGCAAGAACAGCAAAAGAAAGTAATGCAATGTTTGGAGTAGAAATATCAGCCCACTACTTCCTACCAATCTTCGGATTCTACTTCGATGACGCAATACTAGCCTCCCTACTAATGACAGAAATACTATCAAAAACAGAAAGAAAACTAAGCCAACTGCTGAATGAAATACCAACATACCCATTAAAAAGAACAAACATACCCTGCCCAGACAAAATAAAATTCAAAATAACAGAACAACTAAAAGAAGAACACGAAGAAAAAGGATACAAAGTAGACACAACAGACGGAGTAAAAATACTACTTGAAGATGCATGGATACTAATAAGACCATCAAACACAGAACCAAAAATAAGAATGACAATAGAAGCACACACAGCAAACAGACTAAACGAACTATTCAAACAATACACAGAAAAAATCAACAACCTAATACAAAAATCTTTCTGAATTTTTCACAAAAACAACATCTTTAAAATTAAAAATCCTAGAAATTACAAGATGTAAACAAAATCCAAGTTGGTATAATTATAAGAGTAAACTGTTAAGGATGTAATCTCGGTATGTGTCAATACACTGTGCCCTCATCTATATCTGAGAAAGACCTAGTCAAATTAGCATTGAAAGTTGCTGGAAGAATTTCATATAACGTTAAACTCCTGTGGATACCCTACCAAACATTAGAATGCACCATACTAACATTTGAAGGAAGAACTAAAAAAACAAAAACAGCACTAAACGTAATGTTTCCAGATCATACTCTCAGTGACAAAGACCTCATCTTAATGTTCAGACCGAACTTTCTACGATATTCAAAAGTAAAGTATACAGATTTAAATCTAACTCCGCTCCTATCAAACCTTCCACAGAAGAAAGCACCAATAAATACCACCGATCTTAAAAGTTTATCAAACAGAATAGTCAAATATGCAAGTATGATTCAAAAAAATTTAACAAACTTAACTCCAATGATAAAACATCAATCTCAATCTGATATTATAAGTAGATTATTTTTACCTTCAATAAAAGATCTAACAAGACTTACATCTCAGGAAGTAAGAAAAGTAGAAGATTTTATGGAAAGAGAATACGTAAAATTTGCTGCAATGAAACAAGTAATACAGATAGCCCTTAACATAACAGGACTACCTCAACGTATCAGCTTTAAGAAAAAGGATAGTTTTTATCACCCATACCTAATTATAGGAGCAAATAAAGAATACTTCTTTGTAGACTTAGTTAAAAGGGGAAAAATAATTAAGAATTTCACAGAGGACCCTATTCTAACTAGAATACTTAAAGAAAACCCCATTGCAAAAGAAGAAATATTACATATATTAGAATGAAGAACGTTTACACGTCAAAATAATAAAAAGGAAATCAAGACTTTTAAATACCCGAAATCACAAACCACACATAAACCAGACACAAAATTTAAGAAAAGCTAATTAGAAATAGCAGGAATTGTAAAGGAGGTAAAGAAACATTACATACAAAAAATTATTCGTAATCGGCATTATACTAATGATATGCGGAATTCTACTATCACTATGCGCTATGTACTCAATACCCCATGAACGTCACGAGACTGGAATACAGAAGCTAGGAAAGGGAGAATATTACATTATAAACCCGCCAGAAATAAATGGAATATATTTTGTAACTAGTTCTAAACTAACCATAAATCTATATCAAAATGGGTCTATCGAACTATTCATCGGTAAGGAGAAGATAATTATGGTATCATATGGAAATGCAACGAATATAATTGACCTAAACTGTTCAATAAACCCCGTACTGGTATATGTGACCGAAGCTAGAGATGAAATAATAATTGAATACGATTACCATGTGATGTACAATTTAAAACCATTTGCTTGGCTAGTTATACCTGCAATTATATGTGCAACACTCGGGACAATACTTACCTCCCTGACGGCAATCTCGATCCTAGCCCTTAATAAAATCGAGTAACATTAAAGATAAAGTAATAAATTCAGCTAAATAAATATCTCTAAACGTTATTTCGTTTCAATCACCATAAAATTTAAATAATTTTTTGTGATAAGGATAATACAAAAGTCTTGACACGTTTCTCTACAACTTGGAGGAGAAAGTAATGGGAGATGGGTTAATGAAAAAGGGGATTGTAGTCTTCATGCTTGCCCTGCTACTGTTGTCAGTGGCTTCCATGACACTTCAAACATCGATAGCAACACCAGAAGAGGAGAAAGGACCACCCCTAGACAAGATAATATGGACTGTCGAAACCAACCGAGAAGTCGCCATCAAAAAGGTTGTCTCAGGAGATATTGATGTTTTCCTATTTGGCTCTCCTTGGAAATTCTACGAAAAACTATCAGAGGAAGACCGCGCCAAGTTAACACTAGTAAAAGCTTCCTCTAGCTTAGCGTGTCTCGAACCAAATTGGGCCGGAGCACTTGAATATGGAATCAACGACACAATCTACCCAGCCATTGTTAACGTAACTGGCGGTGAAGGTGAAAGCTACAGGGAAGATGGAATATACTTCAACCCCTTTGCGATAAGAGAAATACGATACGCATTAAACTGGTTAATAAACAGAGAGGAAATAGTCGAAACAGTACTCGGTGGTAGTGGCGCGCCCATGCTCGGTGCCATAGGACCATCACACCCAGCAAATGCCTCACTGTACAAAATATATCAACAACTTGGTCTATCACCAGAAGGAAATCCCACTAAATCAAAAGCTATGTTAGACGAAGCCCTAGAGAAAATCAACAACACATGGAAAGATATGGGAGCACCATACAGAGTTAGAAGAGACGCAGAAGGATGGCTAGAATTCTACGACGGAACACAGTGGAAAGATGTAGAAATAAACTTCTTCATAAGAATCGAAGACGAAAGACATGAACTAGGACTACACGTAGCACAAGTAATAGAAAACCAATGGAAAATAAAAGTAAATGAATACGAATACGACAGAACTGTTGTAAACACAGTAATTTACGGATCCGATCCACTTGCATACCAATGGGATCTATATACAGGTGGCTGGCAATCAACCGCAGAGGAAGCATACCCAGATGGCAACCTACTTTGGTACTACTTCTTCACAACGTTCTACAAGATGCCACCTGGACAGGCAGCCAATGCAAGTATAGCAGATGTAGGTTGGAAACTATACCTAGGCTTATTCGAAAATGAGACAGTATACTGGGATCTCTGTGAGAAATTGTTAGCTATGGGAATACAGGAAGGATTCAGAGTATTCGTTTATGAAACCTGGGAATACTATCCAGTAAACAAGGAAAGAGTCAATAATATAGCAGCTGGTATATCAACTGGTCTAGCAACTATCTGGCCTTTCAGAACAGCCAGTACGCCAGACGGGGTTTTAAGAGTTGCAGAGTTCTCATCTGCAGGAGCTCTTTTCATGAGTGCATGGAACCCAGTTGGAGGGTTTGAAGATGTTTATTCAGAGTACATGTGGAAATGCCTACGAGACTACGGTATGTGGACTGACCCACTAACAGGAGAATATGTTCCAGTCAGGTTAAATTGGACCGTAACAAAGGACTATGAAATCGATCCAGTGGAAGGTGAATTCGTAGGGAAACTTGACGTACCAACAACTGCCATGGTATATAACACCACGACAAACAAGTGGGAAAATGTTGGAAGCGGTGTTAAGGCATGTGCTAAAGTTGTTTTCAACTACGCATTTAGCAAGTGGCACAATGGTATACCAATGGACATGAGCGACGTACTGGCTACAATAGCATTCTACTGGGAATGGGCCTTTGAGGACGAGGAAGGCGACCCATTCTATCACGAAGAACTCGATTATCTACAAAATTACTTCGCTATGATGAAAGGTTTCGAAGTAATAAATGAAACTGCCTTGGCGGTGTATACTGATTACATATTCACAATTGACGATAGTGTGATAGCTAGTTACTGTGAATGGTGGCCAACAGTTCCATGGGAAGTTCTTACGGTAATGGAATACTGTGTTGTGAATGGTGGACCAGCAACTGGAAAAACATATGACTGGACAGAATACTACGAAGAATATGGCAAAGAAGAATGGATAGACATGTTAAATCTCATGCACGTATCAGACTACAAATCCGCAGCAGAACTCATAAACAGTACTGAACCAGTTCACTGGTTTAAACCGAATTATACCAAATACGGTGATTATACTCCAACAGATGACGAGTGCAAGACAAGATGGGAGACATTATTAAGCTGGATTGACGAATATGAACACATTTGCATAAGCAACGGACCATACGTGTTAGTTAAATGGGACCCTGTTGCGCGTTACCTAGAAATGGATGCGTTCAGAGATGAAACATACCCATTTGGTCCAGACTACTGGCTAAACAAACTACCAGAGGAAAGTATATTAAATCCAGGGGTTCCAGAGGAGGAAGCTCCACCAGAACGCAAGTTCCCACTACTCTGGGTTGGCGTCGGTGTCGCGGCAGTCGTTATAGTGATAGTTGCTGCGGTGGTTCTACGTAAAAAACCATAATTTTCCTCAAATTTCTTTTTTATTTAATTTTTCTTTGTTGTATTATGTTTTAGATAGTCTAAAACCCTATGGAAGCCATCGTAAAGTTTATATTATCGATTTTAAAGTCTTTTCTGGGGATATAGAATGGGTTACGGGAAATACGTCTTATTCAGAATCGTAAACTTAATCATAGTCTTGGGTATAGTGACGCTAATGACAGCTGCCATATTTGATTCTGCAATGACTCAAATTTTAGAGGCCCAAATTAATGAGATGGTTCAAAACGATCTTATACAATACATTGAGAGTATGAAAGCATCAGGGAAGACACCAACTCAAGAGGAACTGAGGGAATATGAGAAGTCCAGAATAGAGCTATATAGAAAACGATACGGACTCGATAAACCTTTTTGGATTAGAATACTTTATAGGGTGCGCGATGTTATGACATTTAATTTGGGGGAGGCAACATCACCCCAAATATCTTTTGCTGGTTCACGGGAAGTTAAGACAATAATACTTGGCTATCTGCCAAATACTGTGTTTTTGTTCACGACTGGAACCTTGATAACCATCCTAATTGGTCTCCTCATAGGGCTTCAAATAGCAAAGAGAGTTGGAAGTTTTGTAGATAGATTGGTATCAATACTTGCAATGGTATCGAACAGTCTTCCAATGTGGTGGACTGGGCTTTTACTGATATTTCTGTTTGCTTTTCAGTTAAGAATATTTCCAGCAGGAGGGTTACATACTATACCTCCCCCAGAAGATAAACTACTATACATAATTGACTTTTTATGGCATTTAACATTACCTTTGCTTACAATTGTACTAGTCAGTTTTGGAGGATGGGCATACATTATAAGAAACTTGGTAATAGGAACATTACAGCAAGATTTCGTAATGGCGGCGAGAGCTAAAGGTATACCTGAAAGAAAAGTTTTATATGGACATGTTTTAAGAGCTGTAAGTCCGTCAATTGTCACCATGAGTATCTTAAGCATAGTGAATTCGTTATGGGGTGCAATGATTACGGAAGGAATATTTAACTGGCCTGGAATAGGGAGATTATACTGGGTTGCTTTAGAAACAAACGATATGGCCATAATAATTGGTTTAACATACGTTTTTACTTTGATTTGGCTTGTTGCCTTGATAATTATAGATCTCCTCTATGGATTACTTGATCCAAGGGTCAAGGTTGGCATTGGGACAACATCATCGTGAAAAGAGGTGACATCCCATTGAAGATAAGTGAGTTAAAAAAATCGATAAAAGAATTTTGGAATGAATATAAAAATTATAAGAGCGGAATTGTAGGTCTTGTGTTATTAATAATTTTGGCCTCTGTAGCTGCTGGAGCATCCCTAATAACATCAGTGGAAGATTATAATAACTGGTACAACCCTACCTATTGGAGAGAAAACCCAGTGGATGCTCCGCCTGTGTGGGTAAACTTTTTTACAAGTAAAAAGTTACCAGTTCACCAAGTTGAATTTGTGAGTGTTGAAGACTTTAAATACGTTGAAGGAGAGCCAACGGAAGGTTTACGCACATATTCAGTTAACATAAGCTATGAATTCAAGTATGATGTTGAACCAAGCGACATAATTATAAGGATTTTAGGGGCGGTAGCTGAGGGAAAAAACGCGTCAATAACAATTACAGTTATTAGACCAGACGGTCATAGGATAAATGTCTATAAGGCGGTTTCAACATTCCCAGAGCTTGTAGGAAACTATTCAGCGAAAACAGTCTCTTTCTCAAGAACCAGTAAAGCTAGTAGTGCAATCATTAAATGGGCTAGTCAATTTGAGAGTGAAGAGAATATAAGGGAGGTAAGTGGATATCCACCGCATGGAGACTGGGTTATAAGAGTGTTGTTTTCTAAGGCTGAGGTAGGAATATTGGTAGGAGAAGCTGAGTTATTGAGAGGTGAATATCAATTTAGTATTTCAGTTACCTTTTTCGACGAGGAAAGTATGCTTTATGGTGCTAAGTTAATTATTGCCGGTAGTGTATATGGATGGATGGGAACTGACAGCCTCGGCAGAGATTTATTCGTTGGTATTGTATGGGGCTGTAGACTGGCATTGATTATAGGCGTGCTCACATCAGTTATCAGCACTTTTGTGGGAGTATTTTATGGAGTTCTAAGCGCCTATAAGGGTGGGCTAGTTGATGAACTTATGCAAAGAATATACGAAATTGTTGCATCAATGCCTTTGTTTCCGATATTATTGATTTTGTCATGGAAATTCGGAGCAACTGTCTGGAATCTGGCCTTACTGATGGCGCTTTTCTGGTGGACTGGCCCAGTAAAGACTGTTAGAAGTATGGCCCTTCAAATAAAGGAGGAAACTTATGTTGAAGCAGCAAAAGCCATGGGAGCAGGGACATGGAGAATAGTAACCAAATACATAATAGGGCAGATCATCCCCTACGCATTTGCTATAATGGCCCTAAATGTTCCTGGTGCGATACTTACTGAGGCTGGAATAAGTTTCCTCCTTGGAGGTAGAGGAACCCGAGAGCCAACATGGGGAAGAATTCTGCATGATGCTGCAGCTGCCGGAGCCACATTAAAAGGATTATGGTGGTGGGTTATATTACCAGGTGTTATGATAACGATTACTGGGTTAACATTTGTCCTCATCGGCAGTGCGCTTGATAAAATATTAAATCCAATGCTCAAACGCTAAGGATTTTAGAAAACAACAAAACAAGCAATAAAACATGGGGGTTACTTACAGTTGGTATTATTAAGAGTTGATGGTTTAAAGACGTACTTCTTTACTTATAGAGGTGTTGTAAAAGCAGTTGATAATGTAAGTTTTACTTTAGAAAAGGGAGAAACACTTGGTCTTGCAGGAGAGTCTGGGTGTGGGAAGAGTACCACTGCATATTCTATAATGAAACTTATCCCCCCTCCTGGTAGGATAGTTGATGGAAAAATACTGCTTGATGATAAACTTAATCTGGTCGAAATGTCCGAATCGGAAATAAGATTTAAAGTACGGTGGAAAAGAATAAGCATGGTTTTCCAAGGGGCGATGAATGCATTAAACCCGGTTTATACGATAGGACATCAACTGTGTGAAGCACTTACATTCCATGCAGATATGACGAAGGAAGAGGCTTTGGAAAGATGTAAGAAGTTATTAACAATGGTTGGACTTGAACCAGATATTGTTAAAAGGTATCCACATGAACTGAGTGGAGGTATGAAACAACGTGTCTTCATTGCCATGGCGTTAGTATTAAGTCCAGATATCATAATATGTGATGAACCAACAACCGCTTTAGATGTCGTTGTTCAAGCTCAAATATTGAACTTGCTTAAGGAATTGCAACAAAAGATGGGTATGAGTATTATTATCATCTCACATGACCTTGGTGTTATTGCAGAACTTTCAGATAAAATAGCTGTTATGTATGCTGGGAAAATAGCCGAGTTAGGACCGGCTGAAAAAATATTGTTGGAACCAGCTCACCCATATACTAAGGGTTTAATAAGTAGTATACCTAGGCTAACTAAGAAAGTGGAGATCACATGGATACCCGGTTTACCGCCCGATTTGATAAATCCTCCCGAGGGATGTAGATTTCACCCGAGATGTCCACAAGCAATGGATATCTGTAAAAGAGAAGAACCACCAACAGTAAAATTATCCCCAGATCATGAAGTTATGTGTTGGCTTTATGGGTGATAATAGTGAACGAAAATAAAGTAACGGATTCTGAAAAAATAAGGGAAATACTGGAATCTTCGAAACCTAACAGGTTAATCTATGTGAGAAACCTCAAGAAATACTTTTTTCTCAGGAGAGGATTATTAGAAACTTTAAAGAGAAAGCCTCCCAAAAGCGTTAAGGCAGTAGATGACATAACCTTTGATATAAAACCTTTAGAGACCTTTGGATTGGCTGGCGAATCAGGATGCGGTAAGACGACGACTGGAAAAGTGTTAATAAGACTCTATGAACCAACAGGTGGCATGATTATCTATAAACCCCGAGAGGAGACGTTAGATAAACTTACAAATACTGGTAATATAAACATTGAAAAATATGATGGCTATGTGGATATATTATCTGTCCCGCGGAATCATTTTTCATATCTCAGAAGAGAATTACAAATGATTTTTCAAGATCCATATGGAGCGCTAAACCCTAGAATGCGGATAAAAGAAATTTTAGAGGAACCCTTAGTTATTCACAATTTGGTAGATTCGGCAGAGGAACGTTTGGATAGAGTGATAAGGGCATTAGAGGAAGTAAGGCTGATCCCTCCTGAGGATTTTCTAGACAGGTTTCCGCACATGTTGTCAGGAGGACAGAGACAGAGGGTATGTATTGCTAGAGCATTAATAATGGGTGCTAGATTCATAGTTGCGGACGAACCAGTATCAATGATTGATGTCTCACTGAGGGCTGAATTATTAAACTTGATGATGGATTTAAAGAAAAGGCATAATTTAACTTACCTTTTCATCACTCACGATTTAGCTGTTGCTAGATACCTATGTGACAGAATAGCAATAATGTATCTCGGAAAAATAATTGAAATGGGGGATGCCGACGACTTAATCGATAATCCACTGCATCCATATACTAAAGCATTAATTTCTGCTATTCCAGAACCAGATCCAGAGAATAGAAAAAGAATGAGAGTTGTACCAATAAAAGGCGAGGTTCCGAGCGCAGTGTCAATACCTAGTGGCTGTAGATTCCATCCTCGGTGTGTTGTTCTCGACGAACACCCTGAACTTCAAGAAAAATGTCTTAAAAAAGAACCGCCTCTGATAGAAATAAAACCAGATAGATACGTTGCATGCTGGTATGTAATGAAGAGTTAGTTTTCAAACCACAAAATTAGTATTTTCATTCATGCAACGTATTGACCTTTTAATGTTTTATCCTACTTTTACCTTGTTAATGTGAGAATGTCTCTGTGAAAAACATTTATCACGTATAAATCAAGTTATTAAATTGAAGAACCATGTGTATTGAAGATAAATATCCTATTTTGGTTAGAAATGTAAGTAAGATTTTTGGTGAAACAGTAGCATTAGAGAATGTATGTTTACAATTGAAAAGAGGGGAAATTGTTGGGTTAATAGGACCAAATGGAAGTGGAAAAACAACATTATTAAAGATAATAATGGGCTTGGTGCCTCCGTGTGCGGGTGAGGTAAGGGTTCTAGGAAGAGATCCGCTGTTAAATCCACAGATTAGATATAAAATGGGGTATGTTCCAGAGGAGATAATACTGTACGATTCATTGACCATTAGAGAATTTTTGTATTTTATAGCTAGAATGAGAAAAATGGATCCAAAAAAGTACATAGAGAAAATTAAGACTTTGGTGGCTCTGTTTGAAATCGAAGACAAAATGGATGACTTACTAGGGTCATTGTCAAAGGGAGACAGGCAAAAAGTTGCTATAATTTCAGCTTTAATGCATAGTCCACCAATATTAATATTAGATGAACCTTCAGCGGGTCTTGATCCAATAGCTACTATAATCCTAAAGAGAATTTTATTTGAAATGAAGTTAAGAGGGCGAACTATTTTAATATCGACTCATATCCTAGAACTGGCAGAGTCGCTGTGTGACAGAATATATCTGTTGCATAGAGGTCGAGTTATTTTTGAAGGTAAAGTTACTGATATTAGAAGAGTCGGCAAACAACTAAGTCTAGAAGACGTCTTTCTGGAGATGACTGACGTAAATGAAAAGGTTACTAAAATTAGGAAAATTATAGAAGAGGTAGTACAATGAAATGGGAAGTTGCTCGAAGGATAGTCAATGTACTGTATGGAGAGAAAGTATATGGTATGTACGGCGGAGTCAGACCAAAGATGGATAAACTTGAGTTAGTAAGATTAATGAGATGGAATATGATGTTGTTAGCGGTTGAGAACACGGTAGCCATTTCGATTGTGCTGCCTCTAATTTCATTACCTATCCTTCTGTCTCCTCCAGAGATGCTTATTCAAAATATTAAAACTTGCACCATGATTTACAATATATTATTGTTTATAACAACTTTCATTACCGTTTCCACTTTTACTTGGTCCCTGCAAGAATTTAAATTTCTAGAGCCTTTACTACAACTTCCACTCAAAATTAATGATTTGAAAAAAATATTATTCTTGGATTTTTTGTATAGTGCTATATTGATACTAATAATTCCTCTTGTATATGGAGTTGTTGTTTTCGAAAAGATGAGGCTTCCACAGGCCATAATATTGATAATACTGTATGGTTACGTAAACATTTTCCTAGCATCCGGAATATCTATGGCAATTTCATCAATGGTAGGAAGAAAAAGGATAAATATAGGTTTCAAGCTAAAAATAGCTGCAATATTACGAAATTTAGCTTTTTTTACCTCTATGTTTTTTATAGGGATACTATATCAACTTTTTCTGTACATGGATTTTTTGCTTAAACTCATTGGCATGACTGTGCCATCTCTTTCGTTCGTTACGTGGCTTATATATCCATTTTCAGTATCACAAGGTGTTATAATGTCAAGAAGTATAGTCGGTTTCTCCGTAGCTTTACTTATTTGTCTAGGATATTTGTTTACAGCAAAAAAGACATTTGATTTGTCATTTACCAAATTCATAGAAACTACTATTCATTTAACTTATGTAAAAAGTAGTAGCGTCGGTAAGGTTTCATTACCAAAGATGTGGGTATTATGGAATCCATTAAACATTTTAATAAAAGATATTAAGATAACGTTCAGAGACCCCAGATCAGTATACATAATAATGTTGCCTTTATATGTTGTAATTGAGTACTTACCGATGATTCTTATACCTACGTCGCCTATGGAGTTTAAGATAAACTTATGTATTTTATCTATAAGCTTGTTTCTTGTAGGCTGCATAATAGCGTCCTTGATTCCCTATCAAATCTTAGAGTATGAAAGTGGTAAAATATGGTTATTATTTTCTAGTGCTGTTTCAAAGAAGGAGATTGCACTAGCTAAATCTATTTTCACTGCTATGTCATATTTGCTGTATGCATTGCCTATGGGCATTATAGCAAGTATATTAATACAGAACGTTTCGCCTCTTATTTATGCCTTATCTGGCCTCCTAATATCGTTTACAGTGTCATTATTATCAACATTCACGGCATTTCCACAGATCTCTGTTGATGTAAAAATGATAAAATTATCCCTCTTTAAAGCCTTAATGTTATTAGTTCTCTCTTCTCTCCTCTCGTTACCATTGATATTTTCACTAATGCTTTTTGAATTAGAAAGGAATCTACCCATTTTTCTAAAAACATCGTATATCGTTCTATTCGCATCTATTGTGGAACTTTTAATGAGTCTTCTTTTAAGTAAACTAATAAGGTATTAGCGTATTTAATTCACACCTCACACATTAGCAGAGCTTATTATGAACCTAATAACTGTTTTTTAGAAAACAAGTGAACTTCATTGATTAATAGGTCGGAAGCATCGCTATAAGAATTTTAAAATAATTGACAAATTTATTAACAAGAGTTAATATTTCAACTATTGGTTCTACTTCCTCCTTCTTTGTTTTCTTTTCATTCTTCTTCTCCTTTTTTTAAGCCATTTCCTTCTCATCCCGTGTCTTTTGGCTTTTACACCCCATAAGTGGCCCAACTTACAAAACCTCCGTTCCTTTAGTTAGAAGATTAAGGTTAAATATTATTCAATCTATTATGTATCCAATCCCAAACTTGAAATACGAAATAGTACTCCATTTTTACATTAACCAAACCTAATAAATGTTTCCTACATAGCATCAGCATCACCAAGTGTGTTAACAGGAGGGTTGCATCCTAATATACATGAGAAGGCTTGGGGGAATGCTCTTTGAACAAAAGACTGCCAGAAGGAAAAATACCGCCAGAAACGCTGAAAAATGTCGTTTTCGAACATCTTGGAGTATCAAGCCCAAAAGTATTACTGGGACCTGGAATAGGAGAGGACGCGGCTGTAATAGAATTAGAACACAAAGTAATAGTAGTAGCCACGGATCCAATCACAGGGGCGGTCGAAGATATAGGATGGTTAAGTGTACACATTAATGCAAACGATATTGCATGCCACGGAGCAAGACCTTCATGGTTTTTGTCCACAATTCTTCTTCCAGAAAACTCTGATGAAAAAACATTAGAGAAAATAGTCGTACAGATGGATAAAGCAGCAAGAGAACTGGAAATAACAATTGTAGGAGGTCACACAGAAGTTACTCCCGGGTTAAAAAGACCAATAGTTGCTGGGTTCATGATAGGGGAGGCAGAAAAAGACAAATTTGTAACGAGTAGCGGAGCGCTACCTGGCGATAAAATAATTCTAACTAAGGGAGTAGCTATCGAGGGTACAGCAATATTAGCAACCGAAAGGGAAGAGGAATTCAGCAATCTACTTGATAAAGATCTGATAGAAAAAGCAAAAAAATATAAGTGGAGAATCAGCGTGGTTGAAGATGCCTTAACAGCAGTAGAAGTTGGCGGAGTAACCGCAATGCATGACCCAACAGAGGGAGGAGTTCTAGGGGGTTTACATGAGATAGCAGATGCAAGCAAAACGGGTTTCGCAGTACAAGAAGAAAAAATAGGAAAAATGATTAGTGAAGAAACAAGAAAAATATGTGAATTACTACAAATAGACCCTCTCTGCCTAATAGGTAGTGGAGCACTTCTAATAACGGCAAAACCAGAAAAAGCGCAGCAAATAGTCGATGTTTTAAATAGCAAAGGAATATTTGCAGAAATCATAGGTCACATATTAGATAATCCTAAGAGGAGAATATTCTTCAGAAAAGACGGAAAAACAAAAAAAGCCCAAAGACCTGTCCAAGACGCGCTCTGGGAAGCCTTGTCAAAAAAATTAAAATATTAAGAACCAGTTAAACCAGATTTTTCAAGAACTTCTAACACTATTACACCAATAAACGCCCAAAGACCAGCCTGAAAAGCATCAATTAAAGCATAAAAAACAACAGCAAAGGCTGGTGCAAAAAGTATAGAAACCGCAAATGTAGGAATAAATCCTCCAATAAAAGCGCCGGAAATCACATACAAGAGCTTTTTCAATTTTCTTTTATTATCGCTAACAAAATCTTTCACAATTCCAGTTGAAAGCCCTAAAGCTATATTACCTAAAAGAGGTATTAAAGGAAATTCTCCTCCGCGAACAGAGCCAGCCACACCTACAATTACTCCACACAAACTACCACCAATAGACCCCATAAGCATACCAGCTAATTGAGGGATCAAAAACGATGGCGAGAGCTCTACAACACCGGGAATAACAGTAATAGCAGCAAAATATCTTAATAATGCACCAAGAGCACCCAGAACAGCTACAAATGCTAATTGTTTAGCCTTCATGGCTAATCATCTAAGTATTACCTAAAGCGTCAAATAGAGCTTTTATTAGAATATTTAACTCTTTTGTTGACGCTACCCCTACCACAAGAAATTTTACATATTTTAAGGCAAATTTAATAGCCTTTAAAGGCTCTAACCTACCTCCAGCTAAAACTTTGATAGCAATAATCGGCTTAGCTGTCTTTTTAATAGCCCTGAGAGCTAGTTCTTTTGATGGAAACATCATAACACCCAGCATGTTTATAGGTGTCATGAAACCGTCAAAATTTAATTGATACTTTTCTAAGGTTGGAATTGTAATACCTGCATGATGAGAACCAAGAATTACGGGAACCTTGAATCTACTTTTTAAGAAATCTATCAAGATATTTAGAACATCTAAACGCTTGGAGATAGCCAAAAAATCTGTTTCCGAACCTGGTTCAACAAAAACCAACTTATATCCATCAAAAATTTTCAAAATATCTTCAACACGTTGGAGATTTATAGAAATTTTCTTTAAATCTTCTTCTGTATAGGGTTTTCTATATTTTAAAGCATTAGCAAAGTCTCTACGCCACCCCTTCCTCCACTGTAAAATAGGGTCACTCAAATACTTCTCTAATAGTTTTTTCTCATCAACAAGTCTTTTTTCGCTATAATAATATGTTAACCATCTTCTAAATGTATCAACATCCCCATTTATTTCAATGGGTAAGGGAATACAAACTCCAAGACCAATCTCGAGCCCATACGTATTTTCCACTTTCCTAATAGCAGAGAGCAAATTGTCAAAAAGAGGGTTACCAATATCTGGCATAATACCTAAAACATCAATGCCACACTCAACGGCCCTCGATATGATT
>JAUQZC010000174.1 GCA_030587435.1 Candidatus Baldrarchaeota archaeon
ACGAAGAAGGCAAAAAGCGTTAAGAAAATTAGTAATAATTGTATTGCTGAAACACCCAGTGAAATTAAAGATCCCGTCTTTAGAGGTTCCCAGTAAGAGGCTATATTTTCTCCGAAACGTAAAAGTTCACTTTTAAGTTCTCCGTAATTTAGCTGTTTTTCATAAACTATGATTATTAAACTTATTCTAACATATTTTTGTTCGATCGTTATTCCCGTGTCAAATGGGGCTCTTTCAAACCAATAGAGGGTCAGTTGTGTATAGTTTTGCGGGGTTCTAAAGGCCAAGTAACGTGCAGTTATTGGGGGATCTTCTAAAAGCTGTATATCCTCAGAATTCAACACATTAACTAAAGGGTAACGTCCATGAGCCGTTTGCCACGTCACTAAACACACTTCCCAGCTGTGAAGGTTCGAAAGGCTATTCGCAACATTAATTGAAACGAATATTGTTGGCTTAGAATAATTTGTTGAAAGATACGCATATATTAACGCAGCATCTTGACCAGCTATCTTTTCATAGTTTACATCTCTGTAAAGGAAATTCAGCCTATAACCCTCCATTTCTGGAAGGACCCCTGTAGAATTCTGAAACGTTCCACCCGATCTAATCGAAATTGAGTTCTTAGCAATAGCGAACGCCGGAGCGTTGACAAATAAAGTTAGAAGAGTGCAGCCTAAAAGCAAAAGCAAAATTTTCGCTAAGGTTTTGGATGAAACTCTACTATGGGAAAAATTCAGAAAATTCCCACAGTTGATGCAGAAAACTTCATTGTTTTTGAGGCTTACCTCGCATTTTGGGCATCGAACCTGTTGAAATTTAAGAGACAATTTAACCTTTATTATTCTCTCTGCAATTACCAGGATAAGTAGCATACCAATAAATATCAGGATTAACCCTGCAGCCGAATGAAAAAACGTCATGGCAATTTCTTCGCCGAGAAAATAGGCTATCGTAACGATGGTCGTTATTCTCGCTATGTTTAAGACTTCAAATATGAAGAAGCCTATTGGAAAAATTAACAGTTTTCTCAATATAGAACCCTTGACTATAAACGCTAAAAATGTTGCAAACATGATAAATGCCATTAACGAGTATAGTCCTGAACATGGTAAGTCTACAGCAAAATGAGTAGACTCGCCCGTTGAGGTTGTTAAAAGCTGAATTATGGGCGGCCCATAAGTGGAGGATAAGCGAACTGGTAAACCCAGGGTTTTCAGTGTCAAATATGCAGCTTGAGTTTCGAAGTTTGCCATAAAGCCTCCAGCAGAATAAAGCAGTTCCATGGGAGGCGGCACCAGAAAGAAAAGGAAGAAAATTGGAAACAGAAGGATCAGAGTGGTTCTCAAATTGAAGATTATAAGGGCGACTCCCATAATGAATAGAGGTATAGAGAAAATGTGATATTCAAGCGAATAGAAAGTATGAGAACCGTACCAGTAAATGAGGAAGGCGATTAGGCAAAGAACAACTCCAATAACCTCATCAATAAGCTCAAGTTTTCCTCTTCTCCGGGTTCTTTCCAACTCAACCGAAGCCTTAACTGCGTTTCTCTTCAGGTAGAAAAGATAACCGACGAAGAATGGAACTAGGAGAATATGAGTATACGCATCATTGTTTAACGCCTCATTAGCTAATATTTGGAGGTCACGTCCATAAATAACAAAGATTGTTACGAATATTAAGAGTATTGAAAAAATATAACTATAGTTTTCTTTAACTTTCTCAAAGCATTTGATAATGAGGCTTCTGGTTTTTACCATGGTTCATCCAGCTATTAGAAAATGTTAAAGAAGCTGTTTGAATAGGAGAAACAGCCTAAATATGGAGAATCTTGCCTTTGTAGATGAAAACTCCGAAGGCCGCCGCGAAAGCTATCAAGCCGAGGGCTGTACCAATCGGAAACTGTGGAACAACGTTCTCCACAGGAACTGGAACTTCTATTATTGGAATTTGCGTACAGTTGTCAATGTATAAAACCACAGCTAGTATTTGGCCTGGTCCAGGGGTAAAGCCTTCGCCTTGTTCCAAAGCTTCATTGACCATTGCTTGGGCAGCTGGACTCTTAGGCCACCTCCCTCCATCAACGAAAAACCAAATAGCATGCTGCACATCTTCCCATGATCCCTGCTTATGGTTTAATATGTAATTAACCATGTCCCAGTCATCGTCGCGATGAGGATTTTGCGGATCGTAGCTTGAGTACATTTTCGCCCAATAAGTTCTACCCGGTTCTATACAGTGATATTCGTCAACGCACCATGCAATATATCTTCTGTTAGAGACGTGATAACCAGGAGGCACATTGCTCAGCCAAATGTAGTAGTAACACTGTGGGGAGGGCCATTCAACGGTCAAGGAAACCTTGTTTGGAGGTAAATTAATATTTGGAGCAGTTGCGTATGCAAGATTAACAGTTGCTAAAAACAATAGAAAGATTAAAGCTACTATGGCGACAGCCGCATATTTATTGATATTGCTCATTTATATTACATCCACACACTAATTCTTAAGAAACCGCTTTATAAATGGGTATGTAAAGCTTGTCTAGAAGATTTACATTAATTATCTATCCTTCAATGTTTGATTTTGCTGTTGAAATTGGATTTCAAAATCGTTTTTAAAATTTTTATTCCATCATAAAGTACCCTCAGTTTCGAATTGTAATACCGCCTTTTCTTGCATGCAATTGGTTTTTCTTGGAAGATGAACCCGTTTTTAAGAGTTTTTACCGTTAATTCAGTTTCTATTTCGTAACCTATTGATTCTAAACAGAGTTTTTCCAATATTTCTTTCTTTATGGCTCTAAAGCCTGTTTGGCTGTCCGTTATACGCTTTCCTGTTAGCACCATTATTATAGAGTTTATTAGGAAGTTCCCTAGACGGTTCAATGAGGACGTAAAATCTTTACTAGCACCTAGAAATCGTGATCCGGACACAACGTCCGCTCCATTAAAGATTAGCTTAAGCATTTCTGGAATATCTTTGGGATCATGCGCTCCATCCGAATCTATAGTCACAATTACATCGCCCCTTGCATGCTGGAACCCTTTTCTTAAGGCGTAGCCCTTCCCTTTATTCCTTCCATTTGATAACACAGTCACTTTGTATGTGGACGCTACTTCTAGGGTGCGATCCGTAGACCCATCGTCAACAACTATGATTTCATAGGGTCTTCCTAAACTTTCCATTACGGAAATGGTTTTGGAGAGAACTTCCCCTATGGTTTTCTCTTCATTATAGGCTGGAATCACCACTGAGATAACTGAATGTTTCACTGAAACTCTCCCTTCACTACTCTTTAAATGAAAAATTGAGATTTAAATCGATAAGTAAAATTGGTATAGAAAATGTCAGCTTTTTTCTGGAAAAATCATATATGAATTTTTAAAGCAATTTTAAGCGTAATTAAACTAACTTTTGTCTTTCCACCCAATAAGTACTTTGAGGTCTAACTCCTTAAATTAAAAAAAATATTGTCCGGGCTTTTGTTATTCAGTTGAGTTTAGACAAGTCTATGTAAATGTCGAAGCTGAAATTTTTAACATTATTTCTAATCAGCGCATCTATAAAGTCGCTGGAAACCTTAACCTTTAATGTAAGTGTAACTTCTAAAGTTTCAG
>JAUQZC010000013.1 GCA_030587435.1 Candidatus Baldrarchaeota archaeon
GAATACTTATAACATCACCCATAATCATTCACCTTGAGCACAAGTATTACATGAAGATATGCATTATGTATGACATAACAGCTAGTAATAAGTATATCGATTAATGATACTTCTGTATACTATTTTTTAGGTATATTGTGTTTGATCTTGAGTTTGCGGTATATGCTTGTTATTAAAAGGTACTAGGTTGTAGCGAAAGTTGTTTTGAAATCTTAGCTAATGGTTTGGAGAAGTTACAGGAGAGGCTTAAAACATCTAAAGGGTCGTTTTAGAAATTTAAAATATGTTTTTGAAGATATTAGAATCGTATAGTGTTATAGCATCTTTAACCGGTAAGCATACATTAGATAAAGAAGTTTTAACTTCTCTAATAATACGGATAATATAATATTAGAGCGGCTTGTAGCAGATTAGGGTTTAATGGTTTGTTTTAGAAGATTTATATGTTAGGTGTGTTTAGTGGTTTGTTTTGGTGAATGTTTATATACGTTTCTTTGAAATATTTGTTGGGGTTGTTTGTGTCTTTGGCTGAGAAGTTGATTAAGGAGTTTGAGGAAAACGTTAAGTTAAGGAGACGTTTAGCTGAGCTTCTTGTTTCTGAGCCGGACGTTAGGTTGGTGTTGATAAACGCTGTTATATCGGATGTAGCGACGAAAAAGGATCTAAGCGAATTAAGAAACGAGTTGAAAAGTGAAGTAAATGGATTAAGAGGGGAAATAAATGAACTGAGGAGGGAGGTTCATAGTAATTTTAGGTGGACTGTAGGTTTAATTGTTACTGTTTGGGGTGCAACGGTGATTCCAATACTCTTAAAGCTAATAGGAGCAATATAACTGTTTGCGGCTGGTTTTACTTACATTATTTATTTAATGTACTACTGGCTCTTATCTGATGTATATTCATATGATTTTGAACGTTATAAATATTGTAATTCATTATGGAAGGATGATTGTAGTGTTGTTATGAGGAATTATGAGTTTGTTTCCCTAAATTTTGTGGTAAGTTTAATGGCATGGATGAAAAATCATAATCGTCTGATCGCTGAAAACTGGGTAGAAATGTTTTAAGCATGAAACGGAAATTACAACCATCTTTATCTAGGCTTTTAGTAGGAGTTTGTGGTATGAGAATTTTCTTGTTATGGCTGTTATTGTTAGGAGTGTGGTTAGTGTTGCTAGGGCTGTGAATATTGGTGTTAGTCTTATGCCCCACGGAGTATAGTTTAGAATTAGTCCTACTAGGGGTACTAGGGCTAAACTTAATCCTATGGATAGGGCTAATCTTTCTAGCGGTTCCAGATCTTCTTCTTTTGGGTATAGGGTTTCTATTAATGTGTGACCTGGTAGGTAAAGGATGAAGAGAGAGCCTAACGCGTACCTAACGTATATGTAGGGTGGGTTTTGTGGGAGTAGGTAGATTGCTGTGGCTGTTAAAGCTATTAAAACTATTATTGTCCAGAACCATGTTCCATATGTTGAGAAGAGGTATTCTGTTAATGTCTTCGGTGGATTTGGGTCTTCTAATTCTATTTCCCCTCTTTTCCATAGGTTGTGAACATATTTTGTTGCTTCATGCTTTTTCAAATTTAGTTTTGTAGCTATTTCTTCTACTGTTTCCTTTAATGTTAGGGTTTTTGTATGTTGAATGACGTTGAGAACTTTTTTCTCGATCTCTTTTCCCATAGGCTCACCAATTAGTTTAGAGTTACATGAAATACTGTACATTATGATGTATGGTATTTTTATATGGTATGTTGGATTTATGTGTTTGTAGTTGAGGTATTGAAGTTGGTGGTATTTCTTGGGTAGAAATATAGCTCATGTATTTGCTGTTATGATTTTAATTTTCATGATGCTGTTTCAGTTTATTTCTGTAATAGCTTTATCTTCACCTCGAGGCTTGCTGCGTGAAGAAAATGTTAATAAAGTTGATGTTACGGTGGATGATGCTCGGAGAAAGGTTTATGATGCATATGCTGCTGTCGTCGATGCTGAGGCTAGTGGTGGTAATGTAACCGATCTTGTTAATCGTCTTAATGAGGCTATAGAGCTTATTAGGCTTGCTGAAAACACTTCTGATTCCGAAGAAGCTTCTGTTTTTGTTGAGCAGGCTGTTAGTATTGCTGATGATGTTTTAAGTGAGATAGGTGAGGTTAAAGAAGAAGGGTTGGCTTTGAGAAGGTTTCATTTGTTTTTAAGTGTTTTTTCTATTAGTTTGCTTGTTGTCTCAGGTGTTTTAATCTATTTTTATGGCCCTAAGGTTTTTTGGGGTCTTTGGGTTAGAATTAAAGGTAATTGGAAGGTTAAAAGTAGTGGCAGTAAGAGGTCTAGGAGAGGGTGGCTTGTTGATGAGGAGGTTTTTGCTGTTGTTTTAGCTATTCTCGTCATTGTATGTGTTTTTGCGATGTCGCAGATGTTTTATGCTGGTAGGGTTGTTGAGCCCTTCTCTCAGTTAGCTGTTCTTGGCCCTGATAAAAAACTGGGTGGGTATCCAAGTGAGGTTCATGTTGGTGAGAAATTTAAGCTTTATATGTACGTGAGAAATTATATGGGTCGTGTTATGTACTATATTGTTTACATAAAGCTGGGGAACAGGAGTGTACCTCTTAATCTTACTTATCCTTATCCTGCTCCCGTAATTGCGAGGTTTGAGAGAATATTGATGCATAATGAGTCTTGGATTTTTCCTATTTATTTAGTGATGAATGAAACAGGGATAAATTATAGGATTGTATTTGAACTTTGGATTTATAATGAAACAATAGCGAGCGAGCAGTTTCATCAAAGAACATGTCAACTTTGGCTAAATGTTACAGAATGGTAACTTTAAGGAAAACAGTATCTTTAGGTTTGCTTTTATAATGTTTAGTTTAAAGTGTTCACATTTCAACTAAGATGAATGAGTCGTATCAACTGCTTTGAATATCTTTTTGTGTGATATGGTATTTGACAGTTAAAACTACATGGAATATGAGGTGAATTGTTCACTATTTTGTTCTTTCCATATTTTTAACATTTTTTTGATTTCTTTTTGGATGTTGAATTCTCTTTCTATTTTCTTTTTTCCGTTTTCCCCCATTTTCCTTCTTAGATCCTCGTTTTCGAGTAGAAGTTTTATGGCTTCGGCTAGTTGGTTGATGTTTCTGGGTTCGACTAGTAAGCCTTCTTTGCCGTTTTCTATGATTTCAGGTATTCCGGCAAGTTTTGTTGATATGACGGGTATTTTCAGGTACATTGCTTCCATTAGGGATACAGGCGTGCTGTCCATGTCGTTATTTTCGCTTCTTACACATGGCAAGATGAATAAAGTAGCCTTACTTAACTCTTTCATCAAAGATGCGTCGTCTAAGCTTCCTAGAAGTTCTACATTCTTTTCTAAACCAAGTAGGGAGACCATTTTCTTTAGTACGTCTTCTAACTCCCCAGATCCTACAATTCTATACTGTATTTTGGGGAATTGTTTCACCAATTTTTTTACTGCTAATATGCCGTATTTAATTCCCTTTTTCTTTTGTAGTCTTGCTACGGTTAGAATGGTGTAGTCTTCTGGGTTTCTTTTGATTTTCTGTAGTTTGCTGATAATAGGGCATGGTCTAACTACTTGTATTTTTTCCTCTTCCACCTTGGTTAATTCACGTAGGTATTTTTTGTTGTAGTAAGATGGAACAAATGTAGCAAGGGAGTTTGAGATTCTCAGTTTCAGCATTGACACATCTGGTTTAACAAATATGTCAGCTGCATGCGCGGTAAACGTGTAGGGTGTTTTTATTGTTTTAGACATTAACATGGCGGTTTGTGTTGGTGTTCCATTGAAATGTGCATGTAAAATATCTAAGTCAAGTTTATTTGCTATTTTGGAGAAATGTTTGGAGGCTTTAATGGCTAACAACTTGTTAGCTATGTTTTCGGTGGTGTAGTTCCATTTCAATTTTTCCACTATTCTTGACCCATATTTTACAATGTTCCTACTTTTCTTGCGGCCCAATAGGTAGTGGACGTTCTCTAGGATATTAAATCTTTTTACTTCCTCATGTATGTGTTCTTCGTTAGGATTTGAAATGGAAAATACTACTACTTCGTGTCCTTGTTTTTTTAGCGCTACTATTTCATTTAGTATAAATGTTTCAGAGAGTTTTGGAAAAAGTCCTAGTACATATCCGATCCTCATTTTTGTCCTCAAATTCAACTTTGGCTGATATTATGTTTGTATAAAGCTATTTTCAATTAAAATTTTGCTAATGAACTGCTTTATGTTAGTGGCACAGATCAGTGCTGGTGTTCTTTGAAGAAAGACTTCTTAAATTGAAATTTAACGGTTGTTTATGATGTTTTGGGTCTTAACGTAAAAGGGGGGGATGGAATTAGATGTTCATGTTGGTGATGTTTTCCTATTTTAAAAACTAACAAAATTGGATAGAGGATTAAATTTTTATAGTCGGTGGGAAAATTACTCATGAAATTTATGAATTTAATAAGGCTTTAAATTTGAATTAGTATTATACCATATGTTTCAATGATAGGTCTATATAAGGCTGACTAAGTGAATTGGATTGAATTCCAATTAAATTTAATTACGTAATCTTAACATTAATATTATTAACCTGAGTAGTCATTAAAATGTTAATAAAGCTGGTTGGGAGGATACCTATGTGTACTGTTAGTGTGATAATTCCAACCTTTAATAGGGCTCATACTCTTTGTAGAGCCGTTAATAGTGTTCTTAACCAAACTTTTCGCGACTTGGAGGTAATTGTAGTTGATGATGATTCAAAAGATAACACTGAGGAAA
Source organism: Candidatus Baldrarchaeota archaeon (assembly GCA_030587435.1). Next base: position 4,789 of record JAUQZC010000013.1, read on the forward strand.
TTTTGAGAAAGTTTAATGACCCCAGAGTTGTTTATGTGAAACATAAGTCGAATAGAGGTGCTGGAGCTGCAAGAAATACTGGAATTAAAAATGCTGAAGGAAAATATATAGCTTTTTTAGATTCTGATGACGAATGGCTGCCAGTAAAATTAGAAAAACAGCTGAAAAAGATAGAACGAGCAAATAATCGGGTTGGACTTGTCTACACTGGTTTCAGCGTTCTTAGTGAAAATGGGAGGAAAATTTTAGATTGGACTCCTAAAATAGAAGGAAAAGTGTTTGATAGGCTTTTAGAGGGAAACTATTTGGGGACCACTTCAACGGTTTTGCTTCGACGTGAATGTTTTGATGAAGTTGGTTTTTTTGATGAAAGTTTGAAAAGCTGTCAAGACTGGGATATGTGGATAAGGGTCGCAAAGAAATACGAATTTAGATGCATTCCGGAGCCTTTGGTAAAATACTATATTATGAGAGATAGCATTAGTAAAGCTCTTAAAAAGAGGTTTCGTGGTCACCTTGCTGTTTTTCGTAAGTGCAAAGAATATGTTTCACAAGATAGTTATTCAAAGATTGAGTATTATTTTAAGATCGCTAAATTAACATTTATAAGGATATTATGGGCAACAGGAGAAATACTGTTCTTTAAAATTTTAAGATAATGTTTTAGGTGTTATTTTAATTTGATTTCATGTTTTCTCCCTCTTTGCTGGTGACTGTTTAAGTTGTTTATTTTAATATTTCTGTTGGCTGAAAACTTTGTCTAAAAACAATATAAGGGAATATTTAGTGAGGATGTGGAACTAAAAAGCTTTGGACACTTTAATTGGGAGTATATTGTGAATGGTATCAGTTTGAGAACTATTTGTTGGGGGCTTCTCATAAAAGTCTTTCAAGCTTGGTTGGGAAAATTAATAATTTGTTTTTGGGTGGTGCGCCTAAGCGCAGAAGATTTAGTATAATGATTTGTTTTACGTAAAACTTTGGCTTTTGCTTCTGGTACTATTAGTCTTATCACCTCTATTTAGATTAATGATAACAGATTTAGATATTTGCTGTTAGACGTTAAAAGGAAAACTCTTGTAAAGGAAAAACTTATCGATACGCTTTTAGAGTTAGGATTAGTAATGGAGAGATTATAGTTCGTGATGTTGTAGATGTTGGAAACCTTTATAATAGAAATGGTCGGAATGACCTTGTTTTTCCAGATTTGATGATTGCTGTAGACAGCTTTGGTAGAAAGAGATCTCTTTCCTTATTTCTTTTACTTACATTTATTTCAGCAATACTATTCATTTATCCATTAAATCTCTACAATGGTTTTTATTGCATATGCCATCTATGATACAGCACAATTTGGCTTCATAACCGCTTATCAATCTATGAGGACAGATCCTGTTCCGATTGAAATGAGAGGAAAAATCATAAGTGGGTTGGAACTTGTAGCTAACGTTGTTTCTGTTCCAGCCAGTATTTTAGGTAGATATTTATACAATTATATCGGACCTCGAGCTCCGTTCATAGTTTTCATGCTTATAACGCTGATGTCCATTATATTTACCGTACTTGGTTCTAAAGAACCTCTAATGAAAGAAAAATAAACCGGCTTAAAGCCTAACTCCAAGTTTACTTGTCTTTTAACTTTGGCCATAAGAAACAGCCATCACGCACTTTCTAAATAGATGTACAGATTAAGCATCTAAAATAACCAATTTTTCGGTTTATATGAAAAATTCTTTATCGATTTGTTTCTTAGAGGAAAATAAACTAGTTAACTTTAAGCGAACCAGCGTAACTAAGTTTATCAGTTACCCAAAATTTATTATTCCTTCCTCCAATATTTTATTACTACTGCCAGTAAGAGATTGAGGTGGCAAAGCTGAATATCGTAACTGTGATTGTAGATGCTCTACGCTTTGACGTTTTATGTAGAGTAATTCATTCTGGTTTATCGTCAAATTTAAGTCAAATTGTTAAGGGCAATTCATTTTTCAAGGATTGTTACGCCCTTACAAACGTTACAGATTCCTCACTTACAACTATTTTCACAGGGCTGCATCCACTCACACATGGCGTGTTAAGTCATGGAGATAGATTATCTCCCTGGGAAACAAAAAGAGCACATAAGCTAAATACTTTACCTAAAATTCTAAGTAGGAATGGATACTTCACTATTGCAGTGGATTTTTTAGATAGGTGGCACTCCCAAGGTTTCCACATCTATAAGACACCATCAGCCAGTCTGCTTATGCAAAAAATTTCTCAGTTTTTTGGATTTTTGACCTCCAAACCGACAGTAAACATATTTATAAGCAGAATTACTCAACTAGTTGAATCGGTATCTTACAAAACTCGTCTTCCATCTTTTTTAAAGGTAATAAGTGATTGTATTTCAAATCGATTTTTTAAACATTTTGTGACAGGTCTAGGAGGTTTTACTAACACCAAATACTTTACAAACTTTTCCTTAAACCTTTTAAATAAAATATCGAAGCTTTCTAAGCCCTTCTTTCTACTTATCCATTACTGGAACACTCACTCACCCTACCATTCAGAGGGCATAGATATCGAACGTGTTAGGAAAATAGTGGAAAGGTATCATAAGGAAATGGATATGCCATTAAATAATGTTCTGAAACGTATAAAGCATCCTTTACTCGTGAGTTATCTGAAAAACTGGTTTAAGCTAAGAAAATTGAAAGATACACTTGATGTAATTTCACAGTACTATGCCGCTATATTGGATATTGATAAACAAATAGGTAAGATAATAAATTTCTTAGAAGAGAAGAATCTATTGGACAACACAATACTAATCGTTACTGGAGATCACGGCGAAAGCCTAGGGGAACATGATATATATTTTGATCATCACGGCCTTTACGAAGTTAACCTAAAGGTCCCACTAATAATTTTTAGCCCCAAACTAGCTAACGAAGGAATGTTTAACATCATGATGAAAAATAATCATATCACTCATTTAGATACCGTCCCAACACTATTAGATCTCCTCAATTTGCCGAAAGATTCTCTAAAGTTTGACGGCCAAAGCCTGCTCAGAGAAAGGAAAGACAACTCATTAATTGTAGCCATAGAAACATACACCGAAACAAAGCTTTCAGCAAAAAATGGAGATTGGAAAATAATAACGTCCATAACGCCAAAAGAAGCCATGTGTAGATACTGTGGAAGAATACATGGAGGCTTAAATGAACTATACGATTTGAAGAAAGATCCCCATGAAACAAAAAATATTGCGCAAGATTATCCGGAAATTTTCAACTCGCTAAAAAACTTAGCATCCAAATATTTGGCAAGATTCAAATTATATCATAAACTAAGTAGACTGTCAATCCATCTTAAAAAACAGAAGAGAAAAAACAAGCATTTCAAGTAGGAAAGCTTATATCAAGAGCTATAAAAACTTAATGATCTAGATTTCAAAGCAGAAAAAACTTAATAAACCCATTATATTGATGCAAACACTTTTATTTGGGTTACCTAAATCCAATAGTTTGGAGGTTGGTTAGATTGAGTCAAGATAAAATTGTGGTTTATATCCCTAAAGACCTCTATGATGAAATTAAAAAACGTGTTGATTTAAGTGGTGGAGAATTTAAGAGTGTTGATGAATATGTGGAGTTTGTTTTAAGAGAAATTGTGAAGGAGGAAGAGGAAGAAGAATTTGAATACACACCAGAAGAAGAAGAGAAAATAAAGGAAAGACTTCGCGGTTTAGGATATCTCTAGACGTATTTTACGGTAAAATATATGTTGAGTTGGCTATGTCAGGCTATATATTTTAATTCTGTTAGCTTTTCTAAAATTTTTTGAACACATTGCTCTGGATCCATTTTTTCCGTGTCTACTATTACCTCTGGATTTTCTGGTTCTTCGTAGGGATCTGATATTCCCGTGAAATTCTTTATTTCTCCTTGTACCGCTTTTTTGTAAAGGCCCTTCGGGTCTCTTTTCATACATGTCTCTACGGAGCACCTTACGTAGACTTCGATGAATTTTTCTATTAGGTTTCTTGCGTAGTCTCTCATTGCTCTATATGGTGAAACTAAACTTACTATAACTGCCACTCCATGTTTAGCTAACATCTTAGCTAGGTAAGCTACTCTTCTACCATGTTTTAATCTATCTTCCTTTGAGAAACCTAAGTCTTGACTTAAACCTTTTCTTAACTCGTCTCCATCCAGTACTTCAGTGTCCCAGCCAAGTTCCTGTAACTTTTCTTCAAGTTTTCTTGCAATTGTTGTTTTACCTGATGCAGGTAAACCAGTTAACCATACAACAAAACCTCTCATCCTATACACCTTTTACAGCCTTCCCTTCCATATCGCTTGGAGGCTCCATATCCAAAAGATAAAGAATTGTGGGAGCTACATCAAGTATATCTATATCTATTTTCTTCCCACCAAGGTTTTGAGAAGGATCATAGACGATGTATATGCCGTATTGGCTGTGTACGGCATCATCTGGCCCCGTGTCATTTTCTGGCAGGTAAACTGTGTTGTGTCCGATCGTTCCAGCCGATCTCCAATACAGGTCATCGAAGAAAACCATTAGGTCCGGGGGTTCCCCGTTTATTTCCGGGTAGTATTCTTCTGGTTTTATTACTTTTGTTTCTAGTTTTTCTCCGTTTGGCCCTGGTATGTTCTTTATTTTCTCTGCTAGCTCATCTCTTACGTCTTCATATTCTTCTGGTTTTATTATTCCCTGTGGTTCTCTGCCTTCCACGTTTAGAAATATTCTTGCGTAGTAGCCTCCCCATCCCCATGCTATGGTTTTCTTCCAGTCTACCTCCGCT
>JAUQZC010000052.1 GCA_030587435.1 Candidatus Baldrarchaeota archaeon
GAAACCATAACACACATACTCAGAGAGTAATCGAAATCCATCTGAAAACAAGTAGATGGAATTTAACAATTCAAATATAGGATAAAAGTTTATAGAAATAATTTTTGCTGGAATTTAACCTTTGATTACCCAGCCTACCATACCCTTGACATAGTATTTTTGTAGAATAGCGTAAATTAAAACTGGAATTATCATAACCAGTACAGCACCAGCACACAGCGTATCCCAAGGTGTATGGTATCTTCCTTTCATCCAAGCGAGACATTGAGTAGCTACCAGTTTATCAGAAGAGTACAAAATGATTAGAGCAAAGAAGAAATCGTTCCAAACCCATGTAAACTGCAAGGCGACTACTGAAAGCAGAGCTGGTAGTGACATTGGAAGTACAATCCTTAAAAATATCTGGAAGTCCGAAGCACCATCAACTCTCGCAGCTTCCTCTACCTCAACGGGGAGCGTAAGAAAGAAATTCCTTAAAAAGAGAATAATCCATGAGAGTCCCCATGCAGTATGAACAAGAATTAATCCAAGATACTTATTCACAAGTCCAAGCTTGATCATTATTTGGAAAAGTGGTATAGCAACCATCTGCTGGGGCATCGCCATTATAACTACGATAAGAAGGAAAAGATAGGTTTTGAGCGGAAAACTAAACCTTGCAAAGCCGTAAGCTGCAAGCGCTGCCACAAATATTGGTATAACTGTTGAAAAAAATGTAATTATAAGTGAATTAATAAGGCCCTTGCTTAATGGAGTGGTAGGGTGATTTAAGGCCTTTATAAAATTTTCAATTGTTGGATGAAATTCTTTAAAATTCCACCATCCATGTAAAACCTCTCTTATAGGTCTTATTGCAACCATAAAAATACTGATAACCGGTAAAATCCATATTACAGCAATTAACCATGCTACTATATGGGTTACTATTGTGGAAATTTTTATTTTCACCCTCTTTTCACCGCCGTTTTTGCTATCCATATAGCTGGTGGTAGCGTTAATAATGTAAGAAGTGTTGCTAAAACTGCTGCTCTATTAAAATCGAGGGCTACAAAACCATATATGTACATTAAAAGAGCCAGAACTATAGAAGCACCGCCTGGGCCTCCCATGGTGGCAACAAACACGATATCAAAAATCTTTAATTCAAATAATACGGTCATAACAACTACTACTAGAGTAGCGGGTTTAAGTAAGGGGAGCGTAATATGAATGAATTGTTGAAATGAGGAAGCCCCGTCTATTTTAGCTGCTTCATAGTATTCACGAGGTATTGTTGCTAGTGCCGCAGAGTATACGATCATACTAAATCCTGTCCACATCCATACTCCGCTAAGTATCGTAGCAAATAAGGCTGTTTCTGGATGGTATGTCCACGAGATATCAGCTAAAGAACGTAACCCTATGAATCTTAAAATAACATTCACTATTCCAATATCTTTATCAAATAGGAATTCGGCCATTAATCCGCCTACAACCATGGGCATTACCATTCCTAAGAAAACTATTGACTTTATTATTGATGCACCTTTAACGTCCTTTAAGATGATTGCAAAAAAGAGGCCGAGAAACACGGTTAGTGGGAGATGAATAGCTATCCATACAGCGTTATGTATTAATGCTCCCCACGGAGGAGATTGGTAAGGAAACCTATCTGAATTAATTATTTCCTTGCTTTTTAAAATTTGAGCGTAGTTACGTAATCCTACAAATTCGCCTTTAGGTGAAAGAAAACTGATCCATAATGTTTGGATGATAGGGTAAATCACAAAAACCATGATAAGAATAACCGCAGGTGCCAGAAAAAATAAAGGAGTTGTATTTTTTTGTGGCATTTCGTCACCTGCCATCAAGGTGCTTTTGCTTCTATATTCGCTAATACAGTTTCCCATTCGGATGGGTGAACCCATAAATACTTCAATTGATCCCAGAAGGTGGTTTGGAATTCGCCGCCAATGGTATCGTCAAGATCGGTAACTGCTGTTGCTCCCTCTAAAAGTTGAGCCACTCTTTTATCGACTTCAGGGTAATCGTCGAGTTTTACGTCGAGATTCGTAGCGATGTGGCCGCCTTGCTTTACCTGTACTGTTTGCCCTTCGGCACCTGAAAGGAATTTGACTAGCTCTTTCGCTTCAGTTGGATGTTCCGTATATTTTGGTATGAACATGAAGTCTGGACAGAAAACGAACGCTTCTGCACCTGGTAGTGAGAAAACACCTAGATCACTGGCGTTATCAACCATGCCTGTTATCCAGCTACCCATGAAGTATAGGGCGTGTTTTCCTTCCCACCAATCCTCTAGTATCAAAGTCCAGTCCTTAGGTTCGCTAAAGTATCCTTTTTCGAGTAATGGAACTAATTTATCCTTAAATATAGCTTTAACTTCGTCACTTGTCCATGAAACACTACCATTTATGAGTCCTTCAAAGAGATCCGTACCACCGAAGGTTAATATGAAATGTTCAGTTACATCTGATAGTGGCCATCCAACGCCGTCTCCGCTTGCTATCGGCGCCACTATACCATCAATTGCACTGATATTCTCTAATAAAGTTGTAAATTCTTCCCATGTTGTAGGTACTTTAAGGTTATGTTCTTCGAAGAAAGATATTCTGTACCAGAATCCTGGCTTAACTTTACCAGTGTAAGGAGCTCCATAAACTTTACCATCAACTGTAACTTGATCCACAATACCAGGCATGAAATCAGCTGAATCAATAATATCGCTGATATCAAGTATGTGTTCTGTATTGTTTCTAATCCACCATGCCCACATAAATATTACATCAGCAGGAGCTTTTCCTGCTTTAAACTGTGCCGGTAATATTGTTGCCAAGTCTTCAGCTCTATAAGTTCTATATTCAACCATTATACCTTTTTCTACAGCAAATGCTCCCAGAACAGGCATAAAACTCTCCATTTCCGCCCCGGACCATGGACCAATGACAACTAATTTCATCGGCGCTGGTGCTGGTTTAACCATCCATCCTGCTCCGAAACCTATGAGAAGACACACTATGCCAACTACAATTATTAGAGTTTTTGCTTCTCCAGCTGCTGCCAATTTTCTCCCCTCTAAAACCCATTTTAGAATTATTTTTTATAAAAACAGTATATAAGTTTTTTGTTAAAAGTTCACGTTTTTAAAAACTAATAATGTAGAAACATGTTTTGCCATTTTGAAAACAAAGTTTTTAGAAATTTTGTAGAAATTAAGTGATTTAATCATGTTTTAAAATCAGAAAATAAGACAAATGATTCATGTGTGAATGATATTTCAATTTCGCAAGAAAATCGAATAGCGCAAAACTTTAGTAGTTAATCAAATTAAAATAAAGCTAAAACAGTGAACGGTGGAGCTGGTTAAGTGAATATTGAAGAAATAAAACTTAGGCTTCATCGGGATATTAAAAAATTAAGAAGTTCAAGAGGGTATCTTAATGCTGGGTACCCAAGATATTACACTCTTTTTGGCCGCGATTCTATAATTTCTGCATGGCAAATGTTAAAGATAGATCCCACGATTGCAAAAGCTACTCTCTCAGTTTTATCCGAATATCAAGGGAAAGTCGTAGATCCAAAATCGGAGGAAGAACCCGGAAAAATTTTACATGAACACAGGTTTACTCCGAGGGAACAAGCAGAGATACCGGAATGGAAGTTTCCGTATTATGGAAGTATTGACAGTACACCTCTATACATAATTCTAGCAGCAAAGTATCTTAAAACCACCAATGATACAGCTTTTCTATCAAAAATATGGAGAAATATTCAGGCTGCTTTTAACTGGATCATAACCTATGGAGATAAAGATGGAGACGGTTACATAGAATATCAAAGAATGAATCCTCATGGCCTTTTTCATCAAGGATGGCGGGATGGCTGCGAAGATCATCTAAAAATTAAACCCCCCGTAGCTATTGTTGAAGCTCAAGGCTATGTTTATGCAGCTTACCATAGTTTAGCCTATATTTCTCAAAGACTCGGTAAAAACAACAATCTTATAGGGGAAGCAATGGAGAGAGCAAGAAAGTTAAAGAAAAATTTTAATCAAGATTTTTGGATGGAAGAAGAGAAATTTTTTGCTTTAGCTCTTGATGGAGAGAAAAAACAGAAGAAGGTTGTTTCCTCTAATCCTGGCCACCTCCTCTTTACTGGAATTATAGATGATAGCAAGGTAGATTATGTGGTTGAACGTCTTTTTCAACCAGATCTATGGACTCCCTACGGTATAAGAACTCACTCCATGAAAGCTCCAGACTTCGACCCTTACAGTTATCATCTTGGTTCCATATGGCCTCATGACAATTGGATAATTTATAAAGGCCTACAAAAACTCGGCTATCATCAACACGCTGAGAAAATTAAACAAGCCTTACTCCAAGCTTATCAAAAACTTAATAAAATTCCCGAACTTTACACGGTTATAAACAATAAAATCGTTGATCTATCCACACCTATTAAAGGCGTACACCATGTGTTAGCTAATCCATTACAAGCATGGGCTAGCGCCGGTCTGCTCGAAATGATTGTAAACAACTAAACATACCTTAAAGCATGAAAAACTTGTATTTAAACGGAAAATAGTCAACCTATCTAAAACAAAAAAGAGAAAATGTAAAAATTGTCGTAAAACCCATCAATTATATAAATCACAACATCATAGTATAGTTGTATCTCGACTTGAAACCGTGAGGGGAACTATCCAATCCTCTAGCTAAAATGGGGGCTTGTACATGGTTGATGTCGTCCTTGAACACTTAACAAAATATTATGGTAAGGTTAGAGCAATAGAAGACATAAATCTACATATTAAAGATAAAGAATTTCTAGTACTTCTTGGACCATCTGGCTGTGGAAAAACAACAACACTAAGATGCATTGCTGGTCTGGAAACCCCTACTAGTGGTAACATATACATGGGTGGTAAACTGGTTAACGATGTCCCCACAAAAGATAGAAACATTGCGATGGTTTTTCAAAGCTGGGCTTTATACCCACATATGACAGTATTTGATAACATAGCTTTTCCACTCAAAATGCGCAAATATCCGAAAGATGAAATACGGAGAAGAGTTAAGGAAGTAGCAGAACTATTACAAATAAGTGAACTTCTAGACCGTAAACCAGGAGAATTGAGTGGAGGTCAACAACAGAGAGTAGCTTTAGGCAGGGCCATCGTAAGAGAACCAAACGTTTTCTTAATGGACGAACCACTAAGCAATCTGGATGCTAAATTAAGAGTGTATATGAGAGCCGAACTAAAAGCTTTACAAAGAAGACTAGGAGTGACAACAATCTACGTTACACATGACCAAGTAGAAGCGATGACAATGTCTGATAGAATTGCACTATTAAATGATGGACTTCTACAACAAGTAGGAACAGCAGAGGAAATTTATTCACGTCCGGCAAACCTGTTTGTTGCAGGTTTTATTGGTAGTCCACCCATGAACTTCATAGATGGTAGCTTTGTGGAGAAATATCCTGAAAAAGCCTACATAGATACAGGTTTTTTCATGTTAGATGTCTCAGAGTTCAAAGATATAATAAAGAAGAACGCTACAAGCAGCGAACTTGTAATTGGAATCAGACCAGAACATATCACTTTAAGTAGGGAGCCTGCAGAGGGCGCTATTAAAGCAAAAGTCTACGTAATAGAGCCTCTTGGAAGAAAGATAATAGTTAACTTGCAAGTAGGTGACACTATATTCAAAGTAGAAGAGGATCCTAAATTTAAATCGGAACCCGGAGAAGAGGTCTGGATGATATTTAACAGAGATAAACTCTATATCTTTGATAAGAAAACCGGGAAAACAGTCGTATAACAAACTTAAAAACGTGCAATAGTACATTTACAAATCTTTTAAGTTTCAGTCTTGCCTATTTCAATTCCTTAAATCATAAATGAAGTAGGTAACACATTTGCATGTAATTAGCATTTACCTTTTCCTCGGTAAGTTATAGTCCCCTAAATGAACTTACTGCATACAAAAGAAGAGTTCTGGTGAAAACAATGTCATTAGTTGAACCTTCTGGGAAAAATAAGTTGGATGATTATGAAAACGTAGTTGGTAGAGAGGAAATAGAGAAAATAAGGTATTTAGCTGACAAGGTTCAAGGTTCTTCGGTGATTCATGTAAATTCAACAGCTTTCGGCGGGGGAGTAGCTGAAATACTACATAGATTGATTCCCTTAATGAGAGATGTCGGCCTAAACACGGTTTGGGGCGTGATTGAAGGAGATTTAGAATTCTTTACAATCACAAAAACAAAACTTCACAACGGGCTTCAAGGCGAAGAAGTATCATTTTCTAAAGAGGAAGAAGAAAAATATCTACGAACTAATAAGATGAATGCAGAAAAACTAAACCTAGATTTTGACTTTGTGATAATCCACGATTCTCAGCCACTTGCCATTGCTAACTACTATTCTCGAAAACCTTGGTCAAAGTGGATATGGAGATGTCACATAGATTTATCAAATCCAAACCCGTTCATCTGGGAATTCGTATCAAAATTCATTAAACTATACGATGCCGCTATATTTACAATGAAAGACTATGTTAGAGAAGATTTAGAAGTAAGGAAAATAGCTATTATACCTCCCTCAATAGATCCGCTCAGCGACAAAAACAAACCCTTACCTGAAAGCCAAATTCTATCCATTCTCGAAAAATACGACGTGGATCCAGAAAGACCGATAATAACCCAAGTCAGTAGATTTGACCCGTGGAAAGACCCTCTAGGAGCCATAGACACATATCGACTGGTGAAAAAGGAAATACCGGAGGTACAGCTTTTACTCATAGCTTCAATGGCATATGATGATCCAGAAGGCTGGTACTGGTATGAAAAAACCGCTAGACACGCTGGAAATGACTACGATATCCACCTATTAACCAATATGATAGGGGTAGGAAACATAGAGGTTAACGCTTTTCAAAGAGCATCAAATGTCGCTTTATTGAAATCAATTCGCGAAGGATTCGGTTTAGTTGTTGCAGAAGCCTTATGGAAAGGAGTACCAGTTGTAGGTAGCCCCGTTGGAGGAATCCCCCTACAAGTAATAGATGGATTCAACGGTTTCCTCGTAAATAACGTCAAAGAAGCAGCCGAGAAAATAATATACCTACTTAAACATCCAGAAGAAGCTAAACGCATGGGTCTTAATGGAATTAACCATGTCAAAAAGAACTTCCTAATAATTAGACACCTCAAAGACTACCTAAAACTACTAATTGAGTTAAAGACCGCATAAACACCGCAAAACAACCTTTATTCCAATATGTTTTTAATTAACGTGAAATAACCCTTTACATCAATCTTCTACATTAATTTCATGATAAAAAACTTTAACAAGTATTTCTTCGGTGACGGTCTTGCCGAAATTCGTGCATGTAAGGTCATTAAAGAGAGAAGACGCTGACAGCATAGTTGACCTATACAAAACTGTAGGCTGGAAACTCTCAAAGGAACATGTAGCAAAATGGATTAAATATTCCGGCAAATACGGTAGGATTCTTGTAGCTGAACTTAACGGTAAAATCGTAGGCAAAGTTACGCTTGACACAGCCTTTCCACCCTACGCAGAAATAGTAAACATTATTGTGCATCCCGGTTACCAAAAAATGGGCGTAGGCTCCAAATTAATAAAAGAATGTATTAAAATTGCAACCGACAGCGGACATAACATAATTTACTTAATGTGCGACCCCGCAAACAGAGAGATCCACCGGTTTTACGCTCAACTAGGATTTATACCTGGAATTCTTGGCAACCCTAAAAAAGATAGAGGAAACATGTGGCTATATTATTTCTCCAAAAATTCTTTTGTTAATAACTTTCTGGAAGATCACCCTTTCTCAGAACTCCATGTGTCTAAAGGGAAAGTAAACTTTCACGGATCAACATTTTACTCAATGAAATGGTGTGACCCCCTTACAGAAGATGTCCTTGAAATTTTCATTAAAGGTCAACCGGGGCAACCTGAAAGCGGCGGAACCATGCCCAGAATCAGCGGCCTAAAATGCAAATTAGGAGAAGTGGAGTTTGACTGCTGGATACAAGAAGAAAACAATATAATAAGCCCCGATACTCCTGGAAAATTCAGGTTAAAAATTGTGAATAAAGGAGGAAAAGAAACATCCATTTGTATAAAACCTTTACCCTTAAGAGGAGTTAAACTGACAACTGAAATGCCAACACATTTGAAAATAGACGTTAACGAATGTATCGAATCGCGCTTTAAACTAGAACTACTAAAGAATTTCAATATACCATTAAAGTATTTAACATTTCCCACAATAACCGTAACACTAACATTAAAAATCAACGGTAATGTAAAAGCGATCGTGTCAGCCGGATTTGAACATACAGAACCCTAAATAGTTTTAAAAGCAAAAACAGAAAGCTTAAAAATAGAAAGGTTCCCCCCTCGGTGCCCCTCTCATACCAATTATATGTCTAAATAAGTCTACTCGGGTTGAGGAAGGAAATCCTGTGTTCTTTCTATACGTTTCACCTTAACAATATCTACACTAAAAAGTTTCATAGGCAGACCTTTAACTTCAAGCACATCCTCTAACCTAACATATCCATTTGTTTCATATTCAATTAAGACAGGAACATTATTAATAATGCAGGGAAAAGCATACTTCACCTTGCCGTTGTTTTCTTTGATTGAGAAGACACATTTTCTGCCGTTAACATAGTTTCTGATAATCTCTTTAAACTGATCTAAATCCTCTACCACTACCTTCAACATCTTGGTCACCCCCTAAAAACCTCAACACCAATACCATTTTTCCTTAACACCATTCTTCCATTTTTAGCCCTAGCAACAACATAAACACTATCAACGTTCAGAACCGCTTTTAACCTCTCCGTTAAAATCTCCACAAGCGCTGCAATCTCCCTAAGCAACGGATCCTCAGTCTCAGGAGTAATAAAAAATTTGTTGGCCAATGGAACCCCTCCTTTATCCCCCATGTGTTGGCCACGGATTTTCTGTGGGAGTTCCTAAGGCTGCTGACGCAATACTTATTACTAAGAATATTAACCATAGATTTGCAAGCAGCCATATCTTCAATCTACCAAGCTTAACCATTCCTTTTAACCTCCTTCTATTTTGTTAAAACAATCAACCGCGGCGAGGTATATAAAAAGCAGAAAATAAAGGAAATACACACCGATAAAAATAGTAATTATCAATTTTTGTATGAAAATCTGATGAACAGCACTGAAAAATGCTTTAAATCGAGTTTATTTCATTCATAGTTAAATTTTTATAGGCTTTTATTTTCCGTGATACGGAAAATTTTAAAAAATATGTGTCGTAGTTTAAAATTTGAAAGTGGTAATAATGGTAACAACAAATAGATACGATGATCTTTTCCCTGAGGTAAATGATCCCGAGTTAAAAGCGCTTTTTAAGAAGATAAAAATATATTTAGCGCGATGTGATGGTTTGATTAAGGGCTCTAACCCGAGTATTGTGGTTGAGAGAGATGATATGAGAACTTTTGACCCATATTTACTTCCTAAAAGCAGGGCGATATATGATGCTATCATTCATAGACTTAGAATGATTAAAAAGTATAGGATAACAAATTCAGAGCAAATATGGCGTCTTCTTTCCTTAGATTTTGTTAGAGAAAGAAGGCTTAAAAAACGTGAAAGAAGGGTTCTAGAAGCCTTTGTTGCATATCCCGATAAAACTTATACAGAAATCGCAAAGTTGCTGGGCATTACACCTGCTACAGTACTATATAATTTAAAAAAGTTTAAAGAGAAATTTGGCTTAAGATTTGTCTCTATGTCTGATTATACAAAGTTTAAACTTAAAAAATATGTAATTTTTGTTAAGTTTAAGCAATGGTGTAATAAAAGAACGGTGTTTAAGGTTCTTGAAAATCCCTCCCTTACGAGTTTTAATTTCGATACTTTTTCTTCCGAAGGGGAAAGGTGGGGTTGGATAGGTTTTGTTGTACCTAATCAAAGAAGAACACTAAGCGAGTTCAAAGAATCTATCGCCGAGCTTGAAGGTGTATTGTTTGACGAGTTAAGGATTTACGAGGAAAAGGGTATGGGTCATGGATGGAATTTTGAGCGTTTTGATAATCAGCGCTGGTTTTTCCAAGAAGATATGTGGCTTTACGGTCTTCTAAACTTTGTTGAAAAATATGAGGACATATTACCACAACCAGACATCCTCTGGTTTTCCTACGAAACGATACCCTTTGATAACATGGATTTCCTCATTTTTCTCTTTAAAAGAGTAGACTATAAAATTTCTTATCAAAAAATTAGAAGCTTGCTTCAAGAGCAAGGTTACACTTTATCGATCTCTCAGATCGGAGAAAGAGTTAATAAATTAAAATCTCTTAACGTTTGGAAACCGTATGTCGATTTGATGGGTCTTGGATTATCTGAGTTTCTTACAGTTAATGTTGAATGTGACGACAAGACTGGAGAAATTTTACTAAAGTCGTTGACGGAGTTTCCGAGATACTTTGTATCCGTTCACGATAGAGGGCTATTACTTTTATTGCTTCTTCCTCACGGTTATGGTGAAAGGTTTGCTCATCTTTTCGATGATTTTAGGGACCATGTTGATGATATGTTGATTATTCGAAGGTTTACGAATGTTGGTTCTTGGCTTCCGATAAAAATGCATAAAATGTGGAATGCTAAGAGACGGTTTTGGGAAGTGGGAAGAAATTACTTTAACTTCTATGAAAAACTTAAAAGCTTCACTTAACCCCTACTTTTATTCTATGATAATTTTTCTATTGCTTGTTTTATTCTTTCCATAGCTGTTTCTAGCTTGTCTCGCGGCACCGTATACGATATTCTTATGTGATGTTTTCCTCCTGGTCCAAAGAACGGGTATCCAGGTGAAACCAAAACTCTGGCTTCCCTAATTAAATATTCCACAAGTTCTTTAGATGATATTCCAAGTTTCTCCATGTTTGGAAAGACATAAAATGCCCCTTTAGGCTCCACAAAACTTATTTTTGGGATTTCTTTGAGTTTTCTCATGATCAATTTTCTTCTTTCATTGTATTCTTTAACTATTTCTTCCACATAGCTTTGAGGTCCCTTTAAAGCTGCTAAAGCTGCATATTGAATTATTGACGTGACAGAGAGGCTTGCTGCACAGGCAACCTTTGCCATTTCTTTTATGATTTGTTTAGAGGATACAGCGTAACCTATTCTTAAACCTGTCATACAATAAGTCTTTGAAAAACTGTTTACGATAATTGTCCTTTCCTCCATTCCAGGTATCTCAGCAATGCTTCTAAATTCACCATCATAGACAAACCTGTCGTAAACCTCGTCGGATAAAACGTAAAAATTGCTGTCCATCGCTATTTCAGCTATGCCTTTCAAAGTTTTATAGTTCAACACAGCCCCAGTTGGGTTATTAGGCGATATGAGAATCAGAAGCTTAGTTTTCTTAGTAACTTTCTCGTTAAGTTCATCTAGATCAATGCTGTAATTTTTCTCTTCCACTTGTGAAACTCCTATAACGTTTCCGCCTGCAAGTGTTATAGACCTTATGTGACCCGGATACCAAGGATCTTGAATAAGCACTTCTTCACCTGGATTTACCAAGCTCATTATGGCTGCAAAAACTGCTCCTGTGCTACCAGCGGTCACTAAAACATTTTCCTTCGTTAGTTCGGTTTTTATTTTTCGGCTTTCCCTTTCAGCTATAGCTTCCCTAAGCTCGGATATACCTTCATCTGGAGTATACTTTGTATAGCCTTTTTCCATGGCTTCTTTTGCAGCATCTAAAATGTGTTTGGGTGTTTTAAAATCAGGTTCACCGACATTAAGATATATGACATCTTCAAAGCCTTCTGCAAGCTTTGCAAGATCAATTAACGAATGTTTCTTGTATTTTAAAACTCTCTCAGCAAACATCCAAAACTCCTCCAATAACACGCATTCAAGAAGGGAAGATTAGCATATTTTAACATGTCAATGTTCACATACAAAATTTAAAATTTAAAAATATGCCTTTATAATTTCATAAGCTAACAACAATAGTGTAAAGGCAAATTTCATAGAATCCTCACCATTCAGTTATCATTATAAAATAACATTTCTTTGTTTTCGAGGAAATAAGTCTTAGAAAGTAGTAACCATGTCCTTTGAGAATTTACCTGTTACAGAAAGACTTCACATATGTATTAAAATATTAAAGCGGTTTGGATACGATTGCAATGTTTCAGAAAAAGAGTTAACGACCTATTTAACAGCAGATACACCGTACCCCGATCTTTCATCCAAAGCCATCTTAAGTGATGATCTCTGGCTTATCCATGAGTTAATTGAAATTAATGAACTTAAGAAAATGGGCATAGCTATTACCGGTAAAGATTTGATAATGAAAAACCTCGAAAAAGTGTATGAAGCCCATTTAAAGGCCTTAAAACTTGAATTATTAATTGCTCAAAAACTAGGTAGACTAGACCATATAGAGCGTAGCTTCAAAAACCTTAAAAACATTGTTCATAATGATCCACTGGTTCCATCGCATTTAAGATCTGCATTTAAAGACATGTTGGAAAAATATCGCAGTGCTTTAGAAGGCGCAAAGAAATAGTTTACATGTATTCTAATTTCGTGTTTTACTTAATTAGATGTTTTCAAGACTGTCAACTTTTTCAGGAGATTTAGCTAAGGTTACATCTTCACCTATTACAAGTTCTTCCGTATACTTTATTTCCCCGTAGATTCTACATTCATCATCAATGTATATTCTCTTGCCATACAGGTTTCTGGCTGAGGATCCTCGTTTCATATGTATTTCTTCAGCGTATACATCTTCAACAGTTGCCTTCCTGTTTACTATGACTACCTTAGCATGTATAGGTCCCAGAACTTCGCCTCTTCTACCTATTTCAAACTGTTCTGCCCTTATTCCTTCAACAGTTTCAACTTTTCCTCCTATTGAAACCTTTTTGCCTTTAACTTCTCGAGCTTCCAAAATCCCTCCAACTTTTATATTTGAAGCATCTAAAACGCCTTCAACTTTAGCTGTCCCTCCAACGGAAAAGTCTTCTTCTAACTTAATAGATTGCTTAGAGTTTAATGTTCCACCCACTATAATGCTTCTCCCTTCAGCCTTACCTCTTATTTTAAGGGTTCCCCCAACCTTTATTTTCTCAAATTTTATATCTTCATCTATTTCAAGTGTTCCTCCAACCTTTATTATACGTCCCTCTCCTGTTTTCACTCTTGCACTTCCTCCAACCTTTATTTCCTCAAATTTAAGGAAACCTTCAGTTTCTAAGCTTCCTCCAACCTTTATTGAACCGCTAACATTTCCATTGCTTAACTCTGCGCTTCTTCCAACATTGATATCTGTAACTGAAACCTTTCCTTTAATTTCAAGTGTTCCTCCAACTTTTATTTCCTCGGCTTTCACGTCGCTTTTGGCTTCAAATGTACCTCCAACCACTATTTTATCCGCAGTTATTTCTCCTATTGTTTCTAGGCTTCCTCCAACCTTTATTTCCTCGGCTTCCGTGTTGCCTCTAACTCTAAGAGAGTTATCTATATCTATGCGAGTTGCTTTTAAGTTTCCATGTACGTAGAGGCTTCCATCTTCAATGGTTACACTATTTTCCACGACAAGATTTCCTCTAATCTCTATAGTGTCTTCCTCACCTTCAATTCCTCTTGCTTCCACATCACCTTCAAATAAAACTCTGCCACGGCAAACTATCAAGCCTTCAACAACAATTTTCGGTGGGGTTCCTTCTCCTCTAATAATGCTGTTTCTTCCAATCTCTAGGTTTTCTTTAACGATACCAATTGTTTCTTTACTGTGTGATGGGATTTTCATTCTATCACCTCTCTTTAGAAAAAATAATCGGGCTACTTAAAAATTTGAGGCACGAAAAATAATCACAAAATGTGACTACAAATTATGAATTCTTTTTGTGCCTTACTTTTAAAATAGCAACTGCGCTAAGTTTAGAGTGAAAGAAGGTTTCCATCATTAATTAAGAA
>JAUQZC010000065.1 GCA_030587435.1 Candidatus Baldrarchaeota archaeon
CTGCGCGAGAAGAGACTTCTATGGGATGTGTTACGATTTTTCTCACATTCCAGATGATCAAGATCAAATAGTTAGACAAATAAGAGAGTTTAAGGATTTCATACTTGTGTACCACGTTTCAAACAGAGAGAAAACTGGTGAAGCTACAGAAAAATCTCTGAACCATATACCAATATTCAGCGAAAAGGGTATACTTGATTTTCATAAAATACTTAATGTCGATTTGATAAATCCCAATTCTTCACTTGTATTGGAGTATCGTAAAGAATTTTCACGAAAATTAAAAGAAGATTTAGAACTATTAAGGATAATATTCAACCAGTAGCGAACCAATATCTAAGATATCTTCTCAATTGAACTTACGGTTAATGAAACACCGAAATGTTGTTACTTTTCTTGTTGTCATATTGCTTTTGCTACAATGTTGATTGGCACTAGAGGGTCGAATGGCTCTAATATTATTATGTTTTTGTATGTTTCTATGGTTTCCCAGCCTGCTTTTCTCAGAATTGCAATAAGTTCATGTATGCTGTACAGTCTAAGTTCAAGTCCAAGTTTTTTAAGAAATTTCAGATTGTTATTTTCTTGCTCAAAGAAGTGCCAAGTGCTTTTTTGTTTCGATGTTTGATAGTTAAACTCATTTTCGTGAAGAACTATGAGGTTGTCAAATTTTTCCCAAATTTTTGGTTGAAATATTTTTATTTGAAAATCTCTGGATGCACAGTTCGCTATAATTAAAATACTCCTTTTTTTGCTAGTTTCCTAGCTTTACTAAATATTAATTGATCCACGTTTTCATCGTAGTAGCCTATGGACGTCCAATTATTTATAATAGCATCAAATTTCCCTTCATTTTTAATTACTTTGTCCAGTTGTCTTACATCCCCGACCAAAAACTTTACATCTTCCGCTACATTATGTTCCTTAGCCCTTCTTCTAGCATCCTTTATATACATGGGAGATATATCAATCCCAACTGCTTTATAGCCGAGTTTTGCTAAATTTATTGAAATCCTACCGTTACCACACATTAATTCTAGCACTTTACCTTTTTCCAGTCCATGTTTTCTTAGAAGTTTTGCTATTGCGTTAGCTTCTGTTTCGGCCGTCTTCCATCCTTCATTCATTATTCTTAGAAACAATTCACCTGCTTCGATAAAAAATCTACATGTCCAATGGCTACTCACACTAAACACCTGGAATACTGGTATTTAAGGAAATTAATGATACCGTTTAAAAATGTATGGTCAAAACGAGTCGTCTACGGTCTTCACGGCTAAATCGAATTCTAGTAAGTAGTTTTCCTGAGAATTAACTGTTTTATGGGTTGATGGGTGGAGAAAGTTGGCTTTATGGAAAGATACTTTTCTCTAATTATTCAAAGATACCTTCATGCTTTGTATAATAACACGTTATGTTGTTGTGTTCTTTTGTAGGGTGAGGTATATGACCTCGAATTTTCTCGAGTATGGGTTTCGAGGCTTGTAGAGTGACGATTAGGGAATATTTTAACTAAATGCTTATATTTCAAGCTGTATTCAGTAATACATAGAAAAATATGAGAGAAAAACAACAGTGAGGTGACTGACATGAAAAAATTGCTTTTTATGGCATTGGTGTGTGCGATGATCTTTATGTTATTAACACCATCAACCGTTGCCCTTGTAGAGTATAAAGCTACTGGAACCCAGACAGGGTATCAAGCAGGAATGGAGACGACAAGAAAAATAGCTACTTTACGTGCAGTGGCTGTTACAAATGACACATTAATCGTTGATGGTACATTGGTGAACATGAGTACTTTTACTCTTCCAGGAACATTAGATTCTCAAGCAGTATTTGCAGGTCTTTTCTACAGGAGAACCGATAATTTCACCAGTTACACGATCCATTACGCATTGATGAATATGACAACTTTCATGGAAAGACATCATGAAGGCGAATGGGAAGAACTCAGCGATTTTAGTAATGTGACGGCCGTAGAGAATATGACGCCAGACGACATGAAGGATCTAGTGAAAGATCGTAGTAAAATGATGGAGCTTATGAGGGAGTCAAAAGAGGTGTGCGGAGAAGCTACGAAGAATGGAGTTATTCAAGTATTCAGATACTTTAATGGCACTGTGTATATTCATGTTACAGACAACACGAATGGCACTATAAAGGAGCTTGTTGAGCAACGTTTAGGAATTGTTCTTCAGCAATACGGTGATTCACCGGTCACATGGTATAATGTAACCACTTCTGACGTGGTTAATGTAAATATTAGCGTTGTGACAGAATTGTTAAGCGATGTTTGGGGCGATAGAGGAGGACTTCTACCAAAAGTGCTGGAATACATTGATACGGAAAACGAACCTTTGAAGACGTACTTTGGAATACATGAAGCTATGTTTGTGACTCCTGGTGCAACAATAGATTTCTGTTCTTTCATTGGAGCCACGATGTCAGCAGGAAGCTTTGATGATTTCACTTCATACTTGGATGAACAGGGCTTTTCACTGAGGATCATAGTTAGGTCTATAGTTGAAGGTGAGGAAGGAGAATACAGTGAAGAACAGTTAGCTGAGATGAGAAATAGATTACATGGTCCAGCTGTTGAAAAGGTTATAGATGCTATCGGAAAAACTGCAAGAATTTCTGTTAATGAGTGCGTACTAGTGAATTTAGAAAACGGAAAATTGGAAATTGAAAAGGAAGGCCACGTGCTTATTAAGGTGGAAGCAAAAGGAAACGCAACTTTAGTATCAAGAGCGTTTAACGCGAGTGATGTACAAGAAGTTTTAAGGAAGCTACCGGAAAACTTAACACTTGCAGTAGATGTGGTTTTAGAAATTAACTCGGAGGAACTTAGTGGAAATCTAACAATTAAAATAAGGATTCCAGAAAACATATCGTCAGAAGATGTAAAGATAGCATATTACGATGAACAAACTGGAACTTGGAACACGGTGCCTACTAGTATCGTTGTAGAGGACGGCGTGCATTATGCGGTTGCTGTAACAACACATACATCTCTATGGACTTTAGTTACCACTGCTGAGGAAGCCGCCACTACTGGGACTTCCGAAGGTGTTGCTGGTTATCCTACCTCGTACATTGCGGTAGCGTTGATCGTAATAGTTGTGGCAGTAATTGCTTCGTACTTAGTTCTAAAACAAAGAAAATAACACTTTATTTTATCTTCCATTATTTATTTTATTGTAAGGAAAGTATCTGGACAGGTGGGGTAATTTAATAAGAAGATATCTTGTTTAGATGTGTTTTCCTCAGATTTTAAATGACAAGAGCAACAACTTAAAATTAGTTTAAAGATAATATTTATTATGTTTAATAAAGGGGTTAGGAGATTGAAATGTTGAAGAAACAGGTAATAATTGTTTTGTTTTCTACTGTTATAGCGCTTATTGCTTGGATTTTGGCAGCATATTTCTGGACTTTGAAAAGATTTTGGCTTCCAGAAGTATCTGAAACTGAAAGACTACTTATTGGTTTGATTGCTCCGATAAATATAGCTATATTTGTCGTGTTTTTCATGGCTACCTACGTAGTCATTGCGGTTCTAGCTTTTAAAGTTAAATCATTAAAGTAGGGTGCTGAGATTTTGCAGTTTTCAGAAAGAGTAATCAAAGTTACATGGTTGATTTTTGCAAGTTTCATCGCAAAGATCGTAGTAGAGGTATTACATGAAGGAGGGCATTTTTTCGTAGCTTTTTTAACTAATGGATATGTGGAGGAAGTTTACATTTCTCTTCTTTGGCCGTATGAGTCATCTTATGTGATAGCTAATGTAAAAGGGTTCTATGCGAAACTTCTTTTTGCAACCGCTGGTATTACGGTGGTTATTTTCTTCTGTTTTATTGCTACATTTATAGTTATGCCGAAAATTAGAGGTATCGATAGAAAGTTTTTAGTGGTTGTTTATCCGTTTCTTGTTTGGTTTTCGTTTTGGAGTTTTCTTAACGCGTTGGGATACATGGTTTTAGGTTCATTCAAGCCTTTTGGTGACATTAAAGCGATTACAACTACGCTAAGAATTAGCTCGATATATTTTTTGCCTTTAGCAATCATTTTAGCTGTACCGTTAATAGTAAGAATTAGTGATGAAAATGCGAAGATGATGGAAATGCTATTTCCGTCTTTAACAGGTAAAAAATGGGTTGGCCCATTAATTTGGATATTTGCTGTACCAGCAACTTTACTGGTTATGATTCCTGGAGGTAGCTACAATTTTAATGGTAACATTGTATTCTTTTTGCTACTATTGCTTGTGTCTTTTCTTCCGTTTTTGTTTTCCACTCTGATATACTATGTATTTCGTGATTGAAGTTATAGTTATTCTATTGGGATTAGTTTTGGTATTATTTTTTCATCGGTTTCTTCTATTACCAAAGAGTAAGTGTTTGTTGCTGGTAGTAGTCCATAAAACAGTGTGATTCCAGCTAGGCTTTCCATTTTAAAGTAAGTTGACGCTAGGTGGTCAAGTCCTTCCAGTATTTTTTGACCTGTCTTTACAACCACTAAAAAGACTCCGGAGGAATCTTTTGCGTCTTTTGCCAATCGGCCAATTATTCTTTTAAGATTTTCCGCTCCATATAAATGTTCTAAAGTATCTGCTCCTACATAAAAGAAAAATTCTTCGGTTCCAAGTTCATCTAGAACACTAGATATAGTTTCTCTAATTGTTTTGTAGTCTGTGACTGAGTCCGCCCAATCAATTACATGTATATTTTTCTCTGAACTGGTTCCTGTGGTTGAAAACTGAAACACGTGGATATATCTTCTGTAAAGTTCTTTGCCAATCATTGGTTCAAACCATTTTCTGACCGAAGCTGGAGAGTATCCTTCAGACGGTATAAAGAAAGCTGGTTTCTTCTTAAAGACGAGATTCAGCGCTGGAGGCGCAGAGACCCAACGGTAATCTCTTCCTACTCCTCTGCCAGCTTCTATTATGTTTATGCTTCCCTTTTCAAAGCCTCCACTGAGTATTTTATCAAACTCTTCGATAAGAGTTGATACGTGAACCGTGTTTTCCTCTGGTATACTTACATCTAATGGTTTGGTTGGGTATTCAAGAACTTTTGAAGTGAAATGTATGAATCTTGAATCTTTTATTGAAAATATTATAACGGGTCTCTTTATTTCGGTTGTTCGTGTTTTTTCTAGTTCTAGATTTCGAATAACTCTGCCATTGATGTATTTTTTTCGAAGAATAATTATGCTGTCCGCAATGTAGTCTAACTTTGTTTCCTTTACCCCTTCTGAGATAAAAATCATGTTGGCGCCTGTTCTTTCCGATATTTCAACCATCATTTTTTCAATTGAAAAGTCTTCAGGTGGAATGTCGAGGTCGGCTTTAAGCGCGTCAATGCTATCTATTATGATTACTGTGGGTTTTTTCTTTTCTTGGGAGACCTTTGAGTAGATAACTTTTAGGAAGTCCTGGGAAGTTAAAAATTCGATGAAATACTTGTCAATTTTAGGTAATATTGTTTTCCTAGCATCTAGAATTTTGTCTTCGATTTTTAGCTCCTTTAACCATGGGAATTGCATAAAGATTTTGTCTATAGGGACACGTGTTGATAAATAGAAGCCGCATCCTCCATCTTCTTCGATTGATCGTATAATTTCCATGGCAAGTGTTGTTTTTCCAGTTCCCGCTTCTCCCTTTATTATAAAAATTTGACCGCCGCTTCTTAACATTGCCAATAATTCGTCAGGGGGAGAAATACTCATAATAGCGACCATTCTAAAACCTACCTTTAAAAACTGAAAATATAGTAGATAAACTTGCTATTAAAACTATCGTTAGAATCAGATTTGAGGTGAGAAAGCAGCGCCAAATACTCATTATGACACATATTAAAGTAGCGTGTTTCTTGACTTTAGCTATTCTGTTAATGGTGGGAATTAGCGATGAAGATGCGGAAATAATAGAAATGTTTTTCTTTTTTTGAGGGGGTAAGCGATGGATTGGCCCATTAATATGGATATTTACGTACTGGCCACCTTAGTAGTTGTGCTTCTTGGGGGCAGTTATAACGGTATTATTAACATCGTGTTCTTCATTTTATTATTGCCTGTGATTGTTTTCATACTTGTTTTTCTTAATATTTACGTTTCTGTGCCTAAAATTCGATCATCTCACTTACATTTGATTCAGTTTGTTTTTAGTTCAACATCTTTAATAACGGGCTGTGTTAAAGGTTTGTTCCAGTTTGTTGTATCTTTACCTACAACAAATAGTGAACTTTAAATACAACTTCAGTTATCAAATAGCAAATGGATTGAAAGAAGTTATATTTAACACTAATTGGAGTTGAACGTCTTGGATATTGTGAAAATGATAAAAATTCTTTGGGTTTTTCTAATCATCTCTATGACTGTTATTTACCTCGTCTATCCTGTGTTAAGAGCTATTTTGCCTATTTTTGTTATCTTAGGTGTTATAACTTGGTGGTTAACGGGTTATATTGCGTCGTCCTGGTGGATATTGAAAATTTGGTTTAATTTACTTCAAATAATTGTTCCCAAGCCAAGTGAAACGGTTGAAATTAAAAGCGGGACTTTTTTGACTGAGGAAAAAATTCCAGAGAAGATCGAATGGAAACAAGCATTGCTCGACGAAGGAGTTAATAGGTCATTTTTACCTATACTTCTTATGTTTGGAGTCCTGCAATATGTCATTAAGTTCATTGGTGCAGATTTCTCAAAACCATTGAAAAGTTTCTCTTTGT
The DNA here is from genome assembly GCA_030587435.1 of Candidatus Baldrarchaeota archaeon. The sequence goes on from JAUQZC010000065.1 coordinate 6,738, forward strand.
TGGCATTTGCTTCTCCACTTTACATTTGTCCAATTACGTTTCTTTGGATTCTTCTTGATAGCGGGTGGATTGAATACGATAAGGAGGCTAATAGAGTAATGCGTGTTGGAGAACATATTTTGCTTTATCTTCGAAGCATTGCTGGGCTAAGTGCGTTAATAGGCTTCATAACTGCTGTATTAACTACATTTGGAGCAGTTGCAGCTTTACTATCCTTTTTGGTGGCATTAGCACTTGCTTCTGTTCCAGTTTATCTCACAACTGTTATTTATGTTAAGTTCTTCCACTACAAATATGTGAAAAAGGTTCATGACTACCTCCTTTTAGAGAAAAAACTGCCGGTAGCAAAGGTTCAAATAGTACCAGTCTCAGTATCCGTAGCCCCTACACCGTTAACACCCTACACCGAAACTCAGATGGAAAAAATGAGGAAGACCACGACTCTTACTTATAAATTCTGTCCTTACTGCGGAGCACAAATACCGTTTGAGGCAAAGTTCTGTACAAAGTGTGGATCGTCACTTAAAGCAGAATAGTTCAAAGTTTATTTTACCGGCTTTTCTGATTTCGGGCAAGTATTAAAATACATTGAGGTACATTTAAAGCTAGATTAAATGTGATATGCAGGAGGTTTAGGAAAATAGATTCAAAATCAAGGAGTAAATCGGGAAAATTGGAATTCACAGTTGAAAATTTAAGGTTTAACCCTAATCCTCCTCCAATAAGCGGCGGAAGACAATTTAGTAAGTCCCCTGAGGAAGCTTTTTACAAAGTTGAAGATGTTTTAAGCCACTTTACACAAGGGAAAATTACAATTGATCGTGCCGTTAAATCTTTAAACTACGCTCGCCACGCAATAATACCATTCCAAAACTATCCACAGGAAATCGTAGAAAAGTTGGATAAATTATATGATGAAGCTATTAGGATTTTAAAGAAGTTGAGAACACCGGAAAAAGTAAAAGAATGGTTACTTAGCCACGGACCGCCAAGAAAACCGCACAAAACATTGGAAAGCTTCTTCAAAAAATGACTGTTTGAAAATTATTTCAAGAAATTAACAGTTGTACCTGTTAGAAACATTTCAATAAACGTCAATGCGAGTATCACGGCAAGAAGTACTATCATTTTCGATTCTTCAATTCCATGTAGGATTTTGGTGCCTACGTAGAGTTGCAGAAGCAGGGAGTAGAAGGCAGCAAATAAAGAAATGTACGGTAGAAAGCCTCCAAGTATACATGGACCAATACCGTAACAGAGAGTTTCCACGTACTTAGGATAGTTCCCTTGCCGCCCATTAACTTGTGGAAGATGTGGAAAAATATTGTCATAGAGAATAGTAACAGGTATGCAAATCCTATAATCAAGAGTGGTTCGATTAGATACGCTAGGGCTCCATATTTTGGTATTAAATATTCTTCAATAATTTTATAAGCTAAAATGTGAGCTTGATAAGAGGACGAGTGATCTGCGCTCTTAATTCCCAGAAAATTTACAATGGCGTTAAGATTGATATGATTAAGGTAACCTCGGAAAAAATATTAGAGAAGGCTTCCAATTTTCGTTTTTAATACTTTCAAAAATTTTACAGGATCCCTTAGTATATGAATTAACTTATTTAATTTATTCACCAAATAAGTGTTTTAGGTCTTCCAGACTCTATAAAAGTATACGATTAGTGCGAGTGGAAAGCAAACTGTGCAAAACATATATACTGTGGAGGAAGAAACCACGTATAGTAGGGGATTGGCTTGTAGGGGGAAGAATGGTCTAATATCTGTGTAAAGGAAAGAATCTAGGAATATATGGAAATATGTTCCGAAAATGTTTGTAAATAAAATTTTCCTAAATGAACTTCTCTGCTTTAGTTTAAAGACTTCCAATAGTTTTTCAGTGTAGTCTCTAATTAGGTATAAGATTAGGGATAGGGGTATGCTAAGCAAGGTTGCCCCAAGATAGGTATGAAGGAAACCGTGCAATCTTGCACCGGGTCTATACATGTATAGGTTGTAGAAAGGTTCGATATCGACAATAACACTTGAAATTAAAAGTGAGAAAAGATCGAAAATAGAGAAGAAAAGTAACCCAAATAGTAGTGCAGGACCCCAATGGAAAGGAGTAAAAGGCAAATTCTACCCCTCTGACATCGCTTATTTGAACATTTAATATTCCAGTATTTCATATCAAGATTAGAGGAGATAAACTGCTTGTACACAAAGACAGACTAAATGTACTATACATAATGGCACACATTATATGTTACGGGAACATAATAAGTATTGTTATGTAGTGAATCTTGCAGAATTGCAGGAGGATTTGATAGTTAAATGAAAATTGACACTATTTTGGAGAAACTCCAGATAAGGCATGTGGATCATGTAAAAAGGGCGTTTGATATTCTTGTTTCATCGTTAGCCATTATTAAGAAAAGTCTTAGAGAAGACAATATTGATGAATTTAAGGGTCTCATTGGATTCGATTTTTTTAATTTAAGCGAAAAAGAAAGGGGATTTCTATGGGAAAGCGCAGATAGATATTCCTTTATTAATCGAGATTTTGTATATGATTTACAGAGGAAAGTACAGAAAATTCTTACACCATTTGAAAGAAAAAGGTTAGCAGCATACTACACAAAGGATGCGGGATTAAGAATTATGGTTGAAACTACTGCGCTGTTTTTAGATATTTATTCGAAAAATGATGTTGTTCTTGCGGATTTTTTCCTTGGATCAGGGCTGACCTTGTCAAGAACGCTTGAAAAGATGGGAGATAAACGTTTTTCTGTGGTTTTAGGAGTTGAGCCTCACCCTCTTGCAGCGTTAGTAGCTTACGCATCCTTACTGTATTTTATGAAAGGAGCCACTGAGAAAATTAGGATAATTGTCGGAGACTTTTTTAAATTAACATACATGCAAAAAACGTTGAACTTCTTTGATGATGGATTGCAGAGAGCAGAGAAAGTTGATGTTATTCTTACTAATCCTCCGTTTACTAGATGGGAGACTTTAGATAAAAAATATAGAGAATTTCTTAGAGAGCTTGTAGAGGAATTAGGATATAAAAAATATGTTGTTCGAGGACAGTTAAACTTGCAGTTAATAGCTCTTTTTCTCATGGATTACTTCTTAAAGGATAATGGGCTGCTTGTCTCTGTGCTTCCCGCATCCACCTTCTATACGGCCTCAGGTGAAAGCGTAAAGAAATTGCTTAGAGAAAAATACAAAATACTTGGAATATTGGAGTCCAGTTCTGAAACAGCGTTCTCCACAGACAGCGGATTCAAAGAACTAATAATTGCATGTATTAAAGGGAGAGAAAGATTTCATGAAACGGCGTTCATTTCCTTAAACGAAACAAAAAATGTCGAAAATATTTCTAAACTGTTTTTTGGAAGAAAATTAAACGTAAACGTGCCAAGTTTTTGTACGGTGAATTACGTCAACCTATATGACGTTTTGGAAATATGGGATATGAATTGGCTTGTTTTCTTTGGAGAAAAGGAATTAAGAAACTTACTTTCCAAAATCTTTTCATACGGTATAAAAAGGAGGACTGTTAGTTCATGGAATAATGTTTTTGAAAGAAAACTTCTTGTGAGAGGCGTAGAAATATATGGCCCAGACTTTTTCTTTATTCCTAATAAATTTTGGAAAATTGTTAATAAAACTTACGAAAAAGTTGTTATTGTGAATGAAAAATCAGGCAAGAAACTTTCCATTGAAAAAGAATATTTAGAGGCAACTTTAAGAAGACCTGCTCTTTACTCTTATAGAATTTTTGTGGAGCCTAAACATTATTTTATTAATGTTCCTCCAGTCGAGTTAAACGAGCTTCCTCTGGATGTCGTTGAATACCTTAACTGGGGGAAAACTTCTGGTGTAGCGGACTCTGCGTTGAGAAAGTTTGGAAAATACTGGTATAGTCACGTCTTTAGGCAAACTAAGACAAAGAAACCTTATGGAAAAGTGTTTTTACCAGATAAGGTAGACTTTATGTTTAAACGTCGTGGTGTCTTTGCTAACTACTCTGACATCCCAATGATAGCTTCTAAGAACTTTTACGTAATAAAAATTAATAATGATGAAATGTGTAAGGTTCTTACAGCCTGGTTCAATAGCACTTTTTTCATATCTCTCCTTTTAGTTGCTGGAAGAAAAATTTCAGAACATTGGACAAGGTTTCTTGAAGATGACTACTTAAAACTACCTGTTCTAAACGTAAAAACGCTAAGCGAAGAAAAAATAAAAAACATTTGTAGATCCATGGAGGCAATCGTCACAAAAAAGTTACCTCCATTACCCCATCAACTAGATGAAGAATATAGGGTGAAACTTGATGTTTCATTAGCAGAAGCCATAGGACTATTAAATCCACAAAAAATCGTCGAAAAATTACATACACTACTTAGAGAATATTGGAAAAGGTAATGTTTGCTGCACTTAAATGAAATAAAGTGGTAAATGTTTATTGATTAATATAGGTGTTGTTTAAACCATCTAAGACTTTCGTTCAATGCTTTTTTTCTCAGTTCTGGATCTGTAAATCTATGATTTCCTCCTCTTATTATTTTCAACTCTTTTGGTTCCTTAGCAAGATTAAACAGTACATGGGCGTCTCGGACGGGTACAATTTCATCCCGGTCACCGTGAATTACCAATATGTGAGAAACCTCTTTCGCTGCTCCAGTAATATCCACGTTTTCCAGATCTTTGATGAACCCTTCGGGAATGACTCCCCTTAATGGGTTCAATATTTCTTTTAAGAAAATTGGTGCAGCCCAGGTTACCAATGCTTTAATAAATTTGAATTTTGAAGCTGCAAGTATAGAGATGGTTCCTCCTAAACTACTTCCTAGGAGCCCCACGTCCTCAAACATGCTATGAACATATTGTAATACTGCTTCAAGGTCTCTTAATCTCGCAGTAACAGTTGAATTTGCAAAATTTCCTTCGCTTTCTCCACATCCTCTGAAATCAAACCTAAGAACATTGATTCCATTTTTAGTCAATATATCTGCGATTTCAAGATACTTCTCACTATCCTTGGTACTTAGCATTCCATGGCACGTCACAATGATCGGTGCGTTCTGTTCCTGAATTCTATGAAGCACGCCTACAATTTTTAGTTTATCAACCTCTAAAATCACTCTTTCTACTAGCATATTAGAACTCCCTATCCAATTACTGCTCTGCCTGCTACATTTGAAATCATAAAATACGCGAATTTTTAAATAATGTATGGTTGTAAACTATCACTGTAACATGAAATCATTTTGACATAGTGACTCGGTGATATTATTGGGGAAAATCCGGGTAGATATTCCTGATAATGTTGAAAAATATTTTAGACGCGCAGTCGTTGAGAGAATACCTTTTAAAAAAGGAGCTTTAAGTAACGCTGCTACAAGAGCATTTATTATGTGGATTACAGGTGGAGAACCTTGGCTTTATATGAATAGTAGAATGGGTATTGAAGTACGTCCTGAAAAACTTCTTGATGTCATCCTTTCCATTATTGACACTATTTGCAGAGAAAAAATTAAGGTGCATTTTGTTTGCAGTAATGAGAAAGCAGATCTTTTGAAAGCCATTTACCCTGACATAAAAATTAACGAAGAAGTAGAAATTGAATTACATGTTAAAGACGCCAAAGAGTTTTTTAAGAAGCTTTCAATTATAGAGAAATTAGATGAACTGCAGGAACTTTTTATTGAGTTTGATGATGGAGATATTTATCTTGTTTCAAGTGGAGGTGGATGTTTATTTTTAAATGCGGATACTATGCCGTTAGAAAAAAAGAAGGAAATCGTTGCTCAAATACTCAAAATACATGGAAGAGCTAAAGATTACAGGAAAAATGAAGACAAAATTAAGGGTAATTTTCATATATTGATTCTATACGAGGGTGGCCCAATGGAGGTTAAGGTGGATGAGTGAAAATGTTGAAAAATATGTTAAAAGAACCGTTGCTTATTTTAGAAGCCTTGTAGATCATGCTTTAAGGCCTTATGAACCGTCACCTACACATGTACTTAAACGCATATTAAAACCGTTTTGTAAAAATATTAGTTTTGTAGCAGAAAACGGAACAAAAAGCCACTTTAAAAAATTAGTGGAAGAAATTTCAAAAAACTGCAAGAAATATGTTTTAGCATAAAATGGGCGAAGATCACCGTGTGTATAGCTTTTACTAAGTCTACTTTTCAGTCTTGCAGTTACTAAGAGATTATTCTTCCTCCTCTATGAAGCTTTTAATGAATTTTATCGTTCTTTCCAACATCGCGTTAAATAGTTTTTCACCCTTTTCTTTTGACGCTTTTGTTGGGTCTCCTATTGCTCCCGTATCTGTAAACTCGTCGGTGTTCCAAGGTGTAATTACTTTATCCTTTTCCCAGATTGCAGTATATGGTGTTTTAGGTTCTTTCATCACTGGTTTCTTTATTTTAGAAACCCTAACTTTGTCAGGTGTTCCTATGAGTGCTGTGCTTGTTTCAAATTCACCTGCATGTCCCCAAATCTTAGATTCCAACACTTTTTCGGTAACATCGCTGATAAATAGCCATGGGTTAATCAACGCGACTTTCATATCCAATCCGTCTCTTATGTCTCTAAGAGCTATTGTTAAAGCAGGTATGTTTCCGCCATGACCGTTTATAATGACCAGTTTTTCGACTCCGTGCTGTTTTAAACTGTAAGCTATGTCTAAAACGAGGCTAATTAAAGTATTTTCGCTTAAAGTTATTGTTCCAGGGAAATTCATGTGATGGGGAGAGATACCGTACCATATTGGAGGCAAAACATATACTTTGCCTTTTAGAGCTTCAGCAGCCTTCTCTGATAGGTGAAGTGCGCTATAAGTATCTGTACCTAAAGGAAGATGAAGAGAATGCTGCTCACAGCTACCAACTGGAAGAATAACAGCCCCAATGTTTGGAAGCTTTTCTTCAACTTCATCCCAAGTCAAATCATACCAATAAACCATCACCTCTCACCTCACAGCATAAAACAACACGATACCAAATAAATCTATGCTTCGAAAAATACTTGGATTTACTCAAAATACGCTGATCAAATTCCTTAGAAAATGAAAACAGATATTTTTGCTCTCGCGTAAGATCTTGTTAAATTTATTTTTCCTGAATAATTTTGCTGTGAACCGCGATTAGATAACATTAATAAGTCTATTAAGACACTGGCATCAAGCACTAAGGTACCTATTATACTTTCTTTTATCCTTTCTTCTCTCCTCATAAAGCTCTTTTAATGCTTCTTCAACATCTTCTCTTGGAGTGCATGCCTCTAATAAAAGTTTAGGGTTCTTTTTTCTCCTGTACATTAATAAAAATCGTATTGCTTCATCAAAATCAACTCTACGACCCAGCTTAATCTGAAGTTCTGACACAAACTTTAATAATTCTCTTTTCGTTTCCTCTTTAATAGCTATAGTAGACGACATATTAATCACACTAAATCAACATCTTTAAGATTGCTTAAAACACTTCCGCAAAATTAAAGTTAAACCTGATCCTTTTATCAAAATCTTGATTTACAAAGCCTATCATTTCAGATTTCAAAGTATAAAATATTCTTTTGAAAGGTGATTAAAGATAACTCGCCAAGCGCTTGTTTATAATTTTCTCTAAGTCCCTATACACCTCGGGATCTTTAACACCATCTCCGAGAATAAGGTAATCCTTATTAATGTGACCTAGAATTACGTTTTACCCTTAGGCTCCAAAGCTTCAGACGATAGTATCGGTAATCCTGTTTCGGGATCCATCAATACTATTAGATCTGGGAACGTGGCTATTCTTTGGCTGTTTTTCTCTAAGGTCATGTACTCGTTAAAGAATACTATTTCATACTTATCGTTGCTGCAGGTAAGTTTTATGGTTCCTATATCGAATCCACCACGTGTCTCGAGGTTTGCGTCAACTATTTTGCATTCGCCTATAACTTCTCTTTTTGCAGCTTCAAACGCTTTGTAACATGCTTCCATACAGTCCTTGCTAGCATAGTCGAGAATTGTTCTACCGATTTTCATGGAGTGTTTTATAGCGTTGGGGGTTCCGTGAATTTTTGTATATTTTGCTTCTACTGGGTTTCTGGCTACTGCAACTTCGCCGCCAGCTTCCTCAGCCGCTTTTCTAATGAATTTACTGGATACTGTAAACTGCCTGTAACAAATAGTTCTAGGTACTTGTTGGTTTCGAGGTTTCCGCCTGCTACGGCCTGCTTAGAAATATAGTTTTTCGCTTTGTGAAGCTCCATGGAACCCATAATATCTGTTAGATGGACTCTGTCATCGCATGGGATGTCAACAACTGGTATTTTTAGGGTTACTGATTGAATCCACCCATTAACACTATTTATTCCACCTATTTCGCAAGTTATGAGCTCATCAACTTTTACACCGTTTTCCTTGAGTATCTCGATAGCCCTAACTAGGTGTGTGGGTTTCAAATATCTTTCTTGAGCAGCCTGAGAGCCGACAACAGAAACAGTTACGAGTACTTGTTCATCTTTTATTTCATTAGGTTCTAGAATATTTACTTCGCCACCAAGTTTAAGAGCGAGTTCTGCATACTCTAAACCTTCATTAATATGTCCTCCTCCACCGCCACCGAAAAATGCTCCACCATAAACAACAGATTTAACGTCAAACATACTACGTATTCTAATCATTATCATCCCACCTAAGCTACATGCACCAGACGTGTGAAAACAATAAACTTAAAATTTGATATGTTTGGATGCATCTTGTTACTTTAGTACAAGATATCTAACTTTTTCAGTTACTTGGTTAACTTTCTCGTACATATTTTTGTCATTACCTTCACTATTTCGCTATGATCTTTGGTAGTTCCATTTTTCTCAAACCACTTCAAAATTTTACATAGTGGAATTAAGTGGCGCTTAAATATGTGATCAAAAGGCATAACCACTTCTCTTAAACTATGTTCGAATAGTTGTTCAAATCTTCCTTCTAAATGTTTTAACATAATTTTTCTTTTATCTCGATTCACTTAACCTCCTCCAATGAAATGACATTACCATTGACCTCTAACAGTAGGCCAAGGTCTTTAATGGGTCTTACTACGATTGCAAAGTCTCTAGGTAACTCGTCTAGAACATATCTAATTGTATTCTTTCCGAATCCGTGAATTTCTAAAAAAATTTTAACTAGTTCTTTTTGTTCTTCATCACTTAGTTCTTTGACAGGATCAATATGAAGGCATCCCCAGTCATTTATTGTCAGCTTGATGTTTTTAGATTCCACGCTTATTGGTGGGGTCTCGTTACTCCAATCAAAAGATTCTTTGATTTTTTTAAGAAGTTCAATTAATTTATCAACTTTAATTTCACTTTGAACGTCTAGTCCATCATCATCAACTTCAAAGGGCACATTTACTTTCCTTAAAATTTCCATTAGCCTAACATCAACATTTTTTCTCTCATTTTCACTAATTGGGGAAAATAGGGTGGTGAAGCTTAGAAAAACCTCTTTAACGTTAAATAAACGGAAAACCTCCTTTAAAAAACATAGAAAAACTTTTTCATCACACTCAAAATTAAGTCGATAATCAGCATACGGAAAAATTTTCATATCTTTCTCACTTTGGCTTAAAAGATATCTAATAGCTTCATCCAGGGAAACGGACTTGCCTTTCCATGTTTGTAATAAACCAGCAAGCTTATGTAACTTTAAACGAGTTTCTGGAGAAACTCTCACCGTAGACATAGTGTATCACATATACAAGATATACAACATACATGATATATCCTTTTCCATCACACTTAGGATTCAAAAGAATAATTTAGCATGCAGGTTTGCCATCTTCACCATTTTAAACCGTTTTAAGTTACTACCACATTGACGAAGGTTTTAGTCTTTCAATAAAGGTGAAATGAGAGAGTTTACGGTTTTACATCCTTTTAATCTTTCATTTACATAGAATATTTTATTAATTCTATAATGTCTACAACTTTTATGTTAACGTTATAAGCTTTTGCTGCATCCCTTAGATTTCTTTCACAAAACGGACAGGAAGTCGCTAGAATTTCAGCTTCTGTACTCTGTGCTTCTTTTAGTCTTTCATGTGCTGCGAAAAGGGCTAAGTCTTTGAAAGCCGACTTTACGCCAGCACCGGCTCCGCAGCACCATGCGTTTCTTCTATTTCTTGTCATTTCTATGAGTTCTATTCCCGGAATATTTTTTAGTAGTTCTCTTGGTGGTTCATAAAGTCCCATGTGTCTACCTATGTGACATGGATCATGGTAGGTTACTTTTTCTGAGATTTCGTTTTCTAGAGGGAGAGTTCCATCTTTAACGAGGGAAAGTAGGAATTCTGGTGCATGTAAAACTTCAAAACTGTATTCAAGTCCAAATTTATTTCTGTATATTTCTTTAATCATTCTGTAACATCCGGCGCATGAAGTAACTACAATAGTTGCGCCACTTTTTTCAATTTCCTCGATGTTATGTTTTGCGCATTCTTTTGCTATATCTATTTGCCCCGTCCAGAAAAGAGGTGAACCACAGCACCATTCATCCTTTAATATCGTAAAGTTTAATTTTAGAGATGTTAGGATGTCAAGCATCGCTTTTGCCACTTGTATCTCTCTATACGATGAGGTACAGCCAACAAAGTATACGATATCAGCTTTTTCTGGAAGTTCCCTGCGGATGTCGCTGCTTATCCACTTTTGCCTATCGGTGTGAAGTTCCATGTAAGGGTTATGTTCTTTTTTAGTCCATTCTCCAAATTTTCTGTGTTCCGGCATTGGAGCTATTCCTCTTTTTACCGATTCGATTCTCGCTGCGAAAAGCCATTCCAATGCGTAGTGATGTATTTCTGGGATTTGACATTGTTGAGTACAGTTTCCGCAGAGGGTGCAGTGGTAAAGTATTTTTGCGAGATTTTCTGTCCACTTAAGTTTACCGCTTAAAACTCCCCATAGCAGAAGGTTTTTTCCGCCGAGATAATAGGCTTCAAACTTTTTTAGCTCCCCACTTGGACAAACTCTACTCCAATAAGCTTCTTGAAAAACATATCTACATTGACCGCATTTCCCACAAAAGTAGAGCACATCTTTATAGTGTTCTAAGTCTTCAAATCTCTTAAGCTCTAATTGATCGGGGGTAATTCTTTTTGTGACGCCTTTTCCCGGCAAATATTTTTCTAATGTTTTTTTGAAAAGCTCATACATTTTACTTGACATATGACCCCTCCCTCACATTTCATGTCCCGGATTCATGATTCCATTTGGATCAAGCAAACTCTTTATCTTCCTTATTAGTTCTAAAGCTGTAGGATTAGCTTTTTCTAAGTTTCGTTTTTTCGCCCATGGTGGCGCCTTGTATCTGATTACGCTTCCCAGTTTTCTAACATTTTCATCTATTTCCATGAGGCATTTCCGAGCATGTTCTACGTCTTCGGGATCGTTTTTGTTGAAGTTTATATTGACCCTTGCAATCCAGTGGTGGCCTCCGAACATAACTCTTCCATACATGCATGCATGTTTTCCGTATTTCTTTGCGATAGATCTTGCAATCTCATAGTATTGGGCGACGTGACGAGAGGATATGTAGCTGCCTACCCATTCTCCTCCTCCACCGCGTGAAAAGTTCCATACACCGTAGAAATGTATTGGAAGATTTGTAAGCGTTAGTAGATTTTCTTTCTCATTCTCAGAAAACATGTCAATCACGGTTTCGATGTCAGCTACTAGTCCTCCTTCTTCATCAACTATTTTCATGATCGACTCGGACTTTGCTTCCATTTCCTTCTCAGTATATGCGGTAATTGTTACGAGACCGTAAAAATCGTTTCCTCCAGTTTTCTCAGGCTCAAAAGGCATGTTTTCGTCTTCTCGGTAGCCTTGAAGCGAACATAACCATACATAATTTAGGAAGCACATATCTACAATGCCCAATCCAGCTTTTGCAAGTTTCCTAAAGATTTTTACACCAGTATCGACCGTGTCAGCAATTATAATGAAATCTTTTCTCGGGAGATTTGGCCACAGCTTTATACCTGCCTTTGTTACTACGCCAGTTGTTCCGTCCCATCCTATGAACAAGCCTACGAGGTCCGGGAGGGGTGCTCTTCCAAGCCAGTAGTTGGTGCACATGCATGATCCTACCCTTACGATTTCCCCTGTTGGGAGAACAACTTCAAGCCCATTTATGAACTCGGCGCCTGTTCCTCCGATAAAACCTAAATCCAACATGCCATAGCATATGTATGAAGGTATAACTCCTGTTCCCGCTGGAGACCAGGTTATTCCAGCTCTTAAATTGGGGTGATGTTTCTCAAGGTACCCTTTCAGGTCTCCCCATGTTATTCCTCCCTCCACCACTGCGTACATGTCATCTTCATTTACCTCCAGAACTTTGTTCATCCTCCTAAGATCAACAACTATTCCCCCTTTTCTAGGGATACAAATACCGCCGAAATTCATTCCTGAAACCCATGGAATTACTGGAATTTTCTCTCTATTAGCTAATCGTACGATTTCTTGAACTTCCTCAGTGGAAGACGGCATTACAACAAAGTCGCAACGTCCCGGTTCTTCAGCTGTTACAAAATCCCAATGATAGAGAAACGTGATTTCTCTGCTGCTAGAAACATATTCTGAGCCAACGATAGACTCCAATTCTTTAAGTATTCTTTCCTTTCCCTCCCCTTCAATAGTACCCAAGAACTTCACCTCGAAACATATGTTTTAATTAACATTAAGTGGTTTTAAGGATAAAAATGAATTGGTGACTCCATATATTTTCTACGCGCAAGTAAATACTTAGCAAGGTAATGATGACCCGCTTGAGAAAGTCCCAGCAGTTTTTGTTCAAAAGAGGAAAAACAGTGATACTATTAAAAATAGGAGACACAGTTGGAATGTTGCCGTAAAACCATATTTAATGTACATTTCTATGTACGGTCTTGGTGGTGAAATAGGTTGTAACCTTCAATTAAGAAAAGAATCTAACTGAACTGATTTTTATTTTCTTCTAACTTTCTTCTGACTAATTTATATACTTCCATGCTAATGTACATAACTTCTGATAGTTCATCAAGTTTCTTTAATGCTTCTTTTCTCGTAAGAATCCCTCTCTTTAATCCTTCAAGAAGTACACCTAGACTTCCACGAACAGTTACCCCTAGTATTCTAGCAAATTCTCTTGCTGCTTCGTCATCTATCAAGGCAGTTGCCTTTGTCTGGTAAGCATATTGTATAACTTCTATTTCTGCTTCTTCCAAACCTAAAGTTTTAGCTGAACTAAGTAAACTCTTGTTTGTTTTTACTTCTTTAACTGTGATCCATCCTTCTTCGATTGCTTTCTCTATTAATAATGCGTCAGGAAAACCCTTTTTCTTTCCTTGATCAACAACTTCGAATTTTACCTTTGCTGGAATAATTACTTCGGCATACAGTTTCTTTAAAAGATGTAAAAAACCTATTTTTGATAGGTGAATTAGTGGTCCAGCATTACTTACTACCGATGATTTCTTCAATTTCACGTCTTAACTCCTCTCCAGACAGCGGAAAAGAAACATTATATATTTTTAGAAAGTTCAGCATTTCCCTATACGTTACACCGACTATCTTTGCAGCCTTCCAAACAGTTATTTTTCTCATCCTTAGCTGTTCAAGCACCTCTTTAAGCTTTTCTTCCCGAATAGCTGAACTAAGTAGCTCTCTTATAATGGAAGACTTATCAACCCCTCTTTTGGCTGCAAGTTCCTCGATTTCTCTAACTTGAGACTTAGGAATCCTCACAGAGACGGTAATCATTTCCTCAGACAACATAGCCACCACGTTTACAATATATTAAAATGTAATATAAACATTAAGGCCTCAAACTAAAAACTATCTTACAATATTAACCGTACAAAACGTTATTAAAGAGTAGGAAGAGTAAAATTACGCATTCTTCATATTAGGTGGAACTTATTCTAGATGTTTCAATTTCTTCCTTCTGAAATATTCTAGTATGCTTGATATACTTACTCCTATTATTAGTGTAAAACTTGCAGTTATTGCTATTGTTGCTCCAATCGGAGTATCAAAAATGTAACTTATTACGACGCCTATAAGACCTGATATGCCTCCAACTATACCTCCCAATAATGGTTGTCTTTTGTATGAAAGTCTTTCAACGGCTGCTATTGGGTTAAAGAGGAGTGCGAAAACTAAGAATCCTCCTGTAAGTTTTAGAATTATTGATATAGCTAGTGCTGTTAATAACAATAATATTGTTGAGTGAAACTGTATATTAACTCCTTCTGCTTCAGCAAGCTTAATGTCAAAAAGTAAAGCATCTATTTCAAGTTTAAAAGATAAGATATATACGATTAAGGATATTGAGAGAAGAGTTAGAAGCATTATTTTTGCAGGTGTTACTGCCAGGATGCTTCCCCAAAGAATTAGTGAGGCCGTTTCAGATGTTAAAGTTACAGATGGAGACATGTAAATAGCTATCATTGCAAGAGCGGAGGAAAGGGAAAAAGTGCACATAGAAATAATTTCCCTTTCAATGCCCACCCTATAGTATAAAAACTCTACAACAAAGGCTGCAACCACGCTAAACGAGAAGGCAGTTAATTCGGGAGGAGTAGAGAAGAGTATTGAAAAGGATGCTCCGGCGAGAGCTGCATGAGCAACAGTAAAACATAATGTTAGCAGTCCAAGTTTACGAAGATATGTTCCAAGAACCCCGCACAGGCTACCAGCTAAAAGCGCTGCTACCAAAGCCTCGATGAAAAGAAGTGTCATAAAGATCATTTGCATCTTACCACATGTCCGTTTTCCATTTCAATAATTTTATCTACATAGTTTATTATCGGAGATGTATCGTGACTAACAACGATAACCGTTGAATTGAGGCGTTTTCTAATATCGTTGATTAGCTTGGATGTTTCTAGTCTTCCTTCGCGATCTAAGCTTGAGAAAGGTTCATCCAACAATATTAACTTTGGCTGCCTTACAATCACCCTGGCGAGAAAAGCTCTTTGCTGCTGCCCACCGCTAAGAATACCTATAGGTTTTTCTTCAAGCCCTTCAAGTCCAACAATTTTAATAGCCCACTCCACCCGTTCTTTCTCACGCTTAGATAAAGGTCTTATTGGTCCTTTGAACGGTGCAAACCCCATTGAAACCACTTGTCTAACCGTGTAGGTTTCGTTTGGAGGTTTCATGAAGTCTTGCATCAAATAGCTTGACATGAGTCTAACTTTTCTTGCATACTTAGGCATTTCAAAGCCTAAAACTCTTATTATGCCTTTAAGTGGACGTAGAAAGCCCAGTATCAACTCTAATAGCGTTGTTTTACCGGCTCCATTAGGCCCCGTCACCAATGTTAATGATCCATACTCTATACTTATGGATATGTTTTTTAATGCGGGGTCTTTGCTTCGAGGATACGCTGTAGTAACGTTTCTAAGTAAAACAGCTATTCTATCTCCATTTTCTCCATTAACTGTTCTATCGGGGATTTCTCCAGTTTCTCCGCGAACATTTTCAAGTCTTCGCATTTTAAAGCCTCTTCAACCACCTCTTTCTTTAACCACACCTGTATCCTTTTCCCATTATCTTTACATTCAAATAC
>JAUQZC010000078.1 GCA_030587435.1 Candidatus Baldrarchaeota archaeon
TTTAGGTGTAAACCTTGCTAATAGAACAGGTTGGAATAGTATTAAGCATTTCAGCAGCGGTTTCGTGGTCTCTGGCGGCAGTACTCTACAAAGTTGGGTTAAAAGAAGAAGATTCAGATGTTATTGTTGCAAACGGTGTTAGAGCATTTTCAGCGTTGCTATTCATTTTTCTTGCAACAATATTTCTCGGGGACATGAATGAAATTAATAAGTTAACCGTCTGGCTTCTATTTCTTATAGTTGCTAATGTTTCGGTAGGAATATTGCTAGGCGACTGCCTATTTTTTATAGCTTTACGCGACGCAGGGGTAGCAATAGGATATCCAGTAACCTACACATACTCCCTTTTTGTCGCGATTTTTGCGTATTTCTTTTTACAAGAGGCAGTTAACATATGGACTTTTATAAGCGCAATACTCATCATAGTAGGAATTTCTCTGCTATTTTTCAAAGCTGAGAAAAGTGAAAGCAAACACATGGTTAAGGGATTAATTGCAGCTATATTAGCTGCGATGTGTTGGGGGATAAGCATACCAATTCTCAAAATTCTTCTCCTAAACATAGAGCCCTTCTTTCTTAACTTAGTGAGACTAATAGTCCTTAACCTAATCGTCTGGCTTCTAATACTATCTAAAAAGGGTAAAAGAAGAAAGGTTAGAAACCTAGGAAGGTCAGGCTTAATCGTTCTGCTGACTGGCGGTATTTTCGGAATAGGCTTCGGGGCAATATTATTTCTTTTCTCAATAAATTTGATAGGCGCAGCAAAATCTACAATAATAACCTCTAGTTCCCCATTATTTTCAACGATTTTCGGAGTTGCAGTACTTAAAGAAAAACTTGATAAACTACGTATACTAGGCATAGCAATTATCATTCTTGGAATATACACATTAACAATAACATAAATGTTTAATATGTTTTAGCAATCTTTTACATTTTAAGAATCGATAATTACAGCATCCCTTAGCTTTTCCATAAATGTAGATTTATGTTAAACCTCTATTCCTTCCGAATTTCAACAACACAAGCAAAAGGGCAACTACTGAAAGTATTGCCATTATCACTGGAAAAGGCAGAGTCATTAACAAGAATTGTATTTCAGTCATTTCGACTCCCATCTTACCGATCGACTCTAAAAACATAAATCGAAACACGTAGAAAAGAATCCCCTCAACACAAGCGAAAACTACACCTACCACCGATGCAACGACACCAAATTTCAATCCCCAAGGCCTTTCCGTAACTAGTCCATAACCTCCCGCCAGTAGAATTGCTGTTACAATAAGGTCAAAAATAAGACTAACTCTCGCCAAAATGTTAATTATTCCCGCCACTATCAACAAAACACCAATCTTTACGTTAGTTCCCAATTTCCACACCTCTACTCCCTCTAGAACAGTTGTACTTAAAATTTTCAGAAAATTGAAAACAAATTAGAAGATAACTTTCTGTCAAAATAAGTTTGACTTAACTAAGTTTGATAAGTCTCCATAGTTTTTCAAGACTATTTTCGTTTATTAAATAGGTTTGCCACCATCTAGGCCTTATTCTTTTCCCTAAATTAACTTTGAAGATGTCACAAGCTATAAGAGGTTGGAACGTTTTTATCGCTTATTGGAACAGCATATTCAAATTTTGCAGAGCGTTTACTGCCTTTCCATATTACAAGGTCAGATCTTGTATCTCCGGCAATAATATGAGCATTATTACGCAACTTATGTCTTACAGCAGCTATACTAAGTTCCTTGTGATTAAATATTTCCTCTATTTCAAAGTAGCCAATGATATAGTATGCCCATTCAAGCTTAACCCACCATTTCCGCCTACAAGGGCCAGGGCTAAACTGAAGAGATGTAACAAAAAACAGATAGTCACCAGGTTCCAATCGCAGCAAATTCTTGATACATGGATCTGCTTTCCCCACGTATTCACCGTATGTGAAGGTTTCAAATTCAGGGTCATAATGTACCTTTAAACCGTAGTAGCTTGGATGTACATAGTCATCTAAGCCTAGATCCCTATAAGTTGGCCCTGGAGCAAATTGATTGCTACTTACTTGAGGTATAAATACGTATTCTCCACTTGGAAAAATGTAACCTCGCATTCTAGGCACGGAGTTACGAGACATACTTGTTCCAACATATATTGCGTAAGCTTTTCCGCCCAATTCAAAACTTCGATTTTTGCCGGGCTTATAACTAATTCTTGCTGGAAATATTTATGATATTGTTATAATATAAATGTTGCTATAAATATTACAACGAAATAATCTTTCCACAAAATCGACAAAACATGAACCATCGGCTACAACAACAGATTCCACTACATCTTAAAACCCACAACTACTATCCTAGAAGTTATCTCCATCTCATGTGTCTTTTATTGTACTTAGTTGAGTTATAATTTTCTATAGGAGAAGTCTTGAACCAAATATTGATAGGGAGATGAAATCGAAGCCGAAGAATATTAGGGCAAGTGAAATTCCAGCTAACAGTACTTTGTATCCTTTTGTTTTGAGAATTTGTTTTCCTCGCCTAGAAAGTTCGGAAATTAACATTAGCCATGCGTAATCCATCCAGATATGTGCAATAAACATTAACCCTACACCTATTAAGCCGGCAAGTATGACGGCTTCAATAACTAAAGCTCCTCCCACGAGTATCCACCAAACCAAAAAATACGGGTTTAAAAAAGAAAGTAAAATGCCAATCATAACAGGTGATCGTACAGTGTCACTGGAAGCGTTCATATCGCCGAGCTCTTTCTTAAATACATCTTTTAGCATAAAAACACCCAATATAATTAGAAGTGTACCCCCAGCAAAGCTTATCACTTTTTCAACTATGGGTGTTGTAAGCAAGGTTGCGATACCAAAAGCTATTAGGAACACGAGGGGAAATTCCACAGCCATATGCCCTACGCTTATCTTAAACCCGCTTTTCCACCCCTCATTGGAACCAGCAGCAATTGTCGACGCTGTGAGAGGACCTGGAGACAATGCACCAGAAGATGTGATAATTACAACCTTAACCAGATACTCTAAGGGTAACATAAGAATCCCCAACCATTCGTCAACCAAGTTTTTATGACATATCTTAAATTTATATATTTCCTGGCTAATATTCCTTATCCACTTTTATTCGATTTACAATGTATCCTAATCACGATGATCTAATTGCGATTAGAGAAGTTTTAAACTAGAATGTTAATTGCAATGTAAAACATTTGGTTAATTTTTATGTATTATTTATATTGATTATAACAATGTTTCATGGGATTTTGCAGCCAGTTTCATTCCTAACATTCGCTTTGCTAGCTGATTTGATTTAGCTTGAACCGTAATACGACTACAATAGATTTAAATTTGTTAATAATTAACAATCGATTTGAGGTTATTAAATTGGGTGGCCTTTACCATCACTGGAAAATTGCCTTAGAGAATAGAGATGGTGCTAACAGTGAATTTAGAGCAGGTAGATATTCTAACGTAGGTTTACTAGCTATTAAATCATTAGAACAAGCCATTGAAGCATGTGCTTCAAAAGAGGGCTTTCACTTCCATGACAATCCTAGAACAGCACATCGGATGAGGCGAGAGTGGCTTAGAACGAAGTTCCCGGAACTTGTTGAAAAATGGGATATTTTATGGTCTATTTACGGGGTTCTTGGGTATGGTGGAGTAAATGGTGAGAGAGCAAGGGAAGCAATAAGAGTTTTAGACGAGATTCTTGAAGTTTTAAGGAGGACTTGCATTGAAGCCATATAGCTTTAATGAAATTACTTTCTTGGCGAAAAAGATTGGGGAAACAGAGGGAGTTATAGCTGTTATACTTTTTGGAAGTTATGCTAGAGGCGATTATGATGAGGGAAGCGACATCGATTTACTCGTTTTATTTAAAAATAAGAAAAAACTTTTGTCAAATTGGAGGAAACTTATGAAAATTACATCAAAATTTAACTTATTTGTGCAAATGATTCCACTCACAGTCAAAGAACTTGTTAAATCCTCTCTCTTCTCACTTATTCTCAGAGAGGGAAAAATTCTCTACAGGAAAAACAATTTTAATCTAATGAAATACGCGAAGTTTGAACCATATGCTCTTATTGCCTACGATCTAAGTAAATTAGATGCAAAAAGGAAAGTAAAATTTCTTCAAAAATTTTATGGTAGAAAATGCGGGAAATATCTTTACAAGGGAATAGTAGAGTCCGCTGGAGGATTTAAAGTTGGCCGTGGAAGCGTCATAATACCATTAAAGGGATTGAAAAATATAACTAATTTTTTAGAGAATGAAAAAATACCTTATAACATCAGATATCTCTGGATGCTTGAAGCGAGTTGAAGGTAAGCTATCTGAAGAAATCAGTGAAGCATGCCTTTAATTTTTTTAAAAAGCTTGTTAGAATCCTTGCAGTTGCTCCCCAAATCTTATAGCCTTTATATAAATAGTATTTTCCGTAGAAGTTTTCATGTACATTTTTATAAAGTTCTTTTACTGGAATTTGCAGTATTTTCTCTATTTCACTGCTGTTTGGTTTAAATGGATAGTTGAATGGTATTAACCCTACAACGGGTACAATGTGAATGTTAGTGGTTAATGTTTCGGTTGGAGGAAGAAATCCGAGAATATTTATATCCTCTTTCCGTATATGTAGTTCTTCCCACACTTCCCTAAACACTGTTTCTAGAGGCGTTTCATCATTTTCTCTTATACCTCCTGGAAACGCTATTTCTCCTCTGTGGAATTGCAGGTTTTTAGATCTCTCAATAAATGTAATGTAAAGTTCTCTACCTATACTCAAAGGAACTAGGACTGCTGCATTCCTTCTACCTGCGGGATATTTTCTTTCTCTTTCAAGAGCTTTTTTAATAATGTTTATGAAAGTTTCAACTTCCATAAGATACATCCCGCTTTAAAGAACTCAATATTATTTAAGGTGGTTTCCCCTATATCAATTTTAACTATCAATGTTTAAGTCGATACGGTGATAAAAATTATATGAAGAGATTAGTAGCCAATCTTAGGCAGGTAAATATTGTAGAACTCTTAAAACCCAACGTCGAAAATCTGCTTTACTACTTTTTTAATAATTGTTGCCGGGTCATTTCTCTGCGGCACTAATACCTATGGTTATATATTCAGCCTGTAGCTATTCCTGATAAATTATGAGTGTCTCCTTTAATGTTTCCAACAGTTCTACTGCCATTACCAGTAACCTATAGGATCAAGCTGGTTATTTCACTTCTTCTTCCTCCGGGTACTGGTTTAACAGCATCATATGATGCTATGATTCCAACACGTAATGAAAATATAATGCTCGTTACATATATTTGGTTTTCAAATACCCCATACTGGTATTTATTGGCCTGCCTGTTGCATTACATGTTTTTGTATTTCTCATAATGTTCTCCTTGTTTATCTATTCTCTCAACTTAGGTTTATAGTGTATGAAGTAAGCAATTTCAAGGTAACTGCTTGGATAAATTAATTGTTGATAGTTTGTTACTATAGATTTTGGATAGTGGCGATAAAATTTGCTAGATCTTTTTGTATTTTTTCCTCTTGTTTCTTTTTTAAACGGGAGAAGAAGGTTTCAAATGTTAATTCTATTTTTGTGGCTCTTCTTCCTTCTCTTAACTGTATTCTCCATTTTCCTTCTTCTCCCAGAAAAAGTAGAAATGTTGGGGTTCTCTCTTTTTCAATTAAATATCCTTTGCCTATAAAAAATTCCTTTGTCTTTTGGTATAAGATTTCTCTTGGAACTTGAAGTTTCATCGTAAGTTTATACAATTCTTTAAGGGGGTTTCTTTTCCCCAAGGTTAAGCCCCTTTATCTAATTTTATTTGTTACTGTAAAGACTTAAGGTTTTTAAAGTTTCATTTTACGTATATACAAGTATTTTCCAGTTGAATTACCATTACATATTTAGATGCTTAGCTTCTACAGAGATTTTACACAGTTTAGACTGTTTGTATTTGTAACGGTTTTGCAATGGATGCTATGTAAGTTAGATGTAGAAGTCGTAGGGTGAGACATATTCTCCTAATTTTTCCTTTGTTTTTAAAAGTCTTTTCTTCTGTTCTTTAAGGACACGAAACACCACACCAGGGGTATCTGGTATTTCTCTATATATTTTAAGTATTCTATCTATTTTTGCAAGGTTTTCGGGTATTCTCAATGTGAATTGCTTTATGTAATCTTCCTCTCCATAATCTTTGGATAAAACTCCTTTAAAAAGCCTTTTCAAATCTTCATATGTCGGAATATATCCGGTGGGAGTTTTAATTGCATCTACTTCGTTATGAACTCTTAATTCCATCCACTTAAGCCAAACTCTTTTATCACTTTTCTCAGTGAGAAATTTACCATTTTTATCTTTAAGAAAATAGTTTACTGAGAAAATCTTGGGCGGATTTCCAAGACCTTTACCAAATTCCAAGTGCATCCTTACATATTTACCTATACTTATAGGAAGAAAATCGAGGTTCGCCATTGGATTAAATTTCCTCTCTCCCACTTTTCCGAGGGTTGCAGCAGTTGTTTCCGATTCAAGAGAAGCACCCTTCGTAACCACTCCATGAACCCAGCCAAAAGACTGCTCCACAGGAACCCAAGTATCCGAATCTCTACCTCCATAAATAATCCCCTTTATTTCAACCCCCATAGGATCGTTTAACCTGAGATCTAAATTTTCAAGCAATTCAAGGCTCAACGTAAATCTTGCATTAGGATGAGAAGGAGGAATCAGATTACCTTCAGTATCTCTCTTACCTTTGTACCATTTTCCTGAATGGTTTATGCCTTTTTCCGGCATTGGACTGTTCTTTCCATCCCAGTAAACTTCTCCATCTTCAGTAACGAGAACATTGGAAAATATGATTTCGCCGGAAGAGTGTAGTGCTTTGAAAAGTAAAGGGTCGTCTTTGGGATTTATACCCGCTATGATTCCGAAAATACCTTTTTCAGCGTTTACAGCATAGACTTTCCCATTTCTTTTCCTTAAATATGCTATATCATCACCTATTAACCTTTCACCAGGAATCATAACTGTGGACGTTTTCCCACAGAGAGAAGGAAAAGCACCGGCAAAGTAGGTAACTCTTCCATTGGGGCCACGTATTCCAACTATGAACATGTGTTCTGCAAGCCAACCCTCCTTTGAAGCTCTATTTACTGCAAGCCTTAGTGCAAGCTTTTTTGGACCTATAGTGTTTCCTCCGTACTGTGTATTTACACTGTAAACTGTTTCGTTTTCAAGATCGATATAAACTCTCCTTTTATCTATGTTTTTGGAATTTTTCCTTTCATCAAGCTCTCCAGCGCTGTGAACAAACTTAAAAAAGGAAGGGTCAGGCCCTCTTCTCAAAAATTCTTTGTAACCTTGCCTAAAAAGAATGTTTTCTGAGTGAGCAACATAGGCTGAATCAGTTAACTGCACGCATGGAATTGTAAACTCCGAGTTTTCGGGTCCTAATGTGTAAAAACATATGAAAAGTTCTTTTCCTTTCATAATATCTTTTAAAATTTTGTGGATTTCTTTAAGTCCCTTTTCTCTCTCTATCCAGTTGATATGTCTACTACAGTTGTTTTCTTCTGGTAAGAGGATTTTGGTGTTCTCCTTATCTCTTGCTTGGTCGTAGTAGCCATCAAAATGAACCGTGTGTCCTCTTATTTTGAGCTTCATTTCTTCCCTATATTTAATCGCGGCTTCTCTAATGTATTTTAGATCTTCGGGGCTACCTGAATTCACAAAAATCTTAGCGGGGTTACAAAGCTTTACATATTTTTCCACAAAAGAGTGAAGGTAATGATTCTTTATTCTCATAAGTTTTTCAAAGCTATTTTTTACAAATTTATTTCTTAAATCCTTCATTTAAGACACCCATCCTAAAAGTGTTTGAAAATTGCTAGAAATCTTTGAATTAAAGAACTCCTCATGAAAATTCGAACCTAGATAGCCATCTTTTCGTATTATCTGATTTGCGTTGATCATTATACGCAATTTCCTCTTTCCTCCTTGTTTCTAGATTTAAACTCTTTAAAAGGAAAAATCTTAAAGAAGACAATTTCTTTGGCTTGAGGCAAGTAAAACAATTATTCCTGGCTTTCGTTTTATAACATGGTTGTTAAACGTGACCCTTGTCATGGAACCCTCTTCATTCATGGCAAAACAAAAATATAAGATTTTGTCTCAAATAATAGACATTATGTCTCAGAATCATAAAAATTAGTAACAATATGGTAAATTTAATATATGATTAAGATGTCATTCTTTAACATGTTTGATGCCAAAGATAAAAAGTTATTAAAAGAGTTATTGAACGATAGTAGGCAGCCAGTTACCGAATTAGCTAAAAAATGTGGAATGACAAGGCAAAGCGTACATTCTAGACTCAAAGAACTTAGGAGAAAAGGTATAAAATTCACAGTAGATCTGGACCCCAGCTTGCTAGGACTCAAATTAAGAGCTTATATCCTCATTACTGCGGAGCCACAGGCAAAATTTAGAAGAGAAACAGACAAAATAATTAAAACGTTCAGAGAAATTTCCCAAATTCACTATCTCCTAGGAAGATTCGACATAATAGTAGAAGTCTTGGTAAGAGACGTTGACGAGCTAAGAGATGTGTTAAGAAGAATTCAAAATTTACCAGCGGTGAAGAAAACAGAGACCTTAATGGTCTATGAAACAACAAAGTTTGATCCAAAAGATCCCATTAGAAAACTTTTAGAATAACCGAAACCGCAAATGCAGGTCAGGTGTTTATCATGGTAATTATCGTAGGTCATAGAGGAGACCCTGCACATGAACCTGAAAATACAATTAGGAGTATTGTCCGAGCCCTTAGGGTTGGAGCGGACTTTGTTGAAGTTGATGTAAGGTTATCGAAAGACAACGTGCCAGTGATCATTCACTATGAGACTGTTGATAGAACTTCAAATGGACATGGCTATGTACGTGAAATGACACTTAAACAACTTAAAATGTTGGATGTCGGAAAGGGAGAAAAAATACCAACCTTAGAGGAAGTTTTAGAAGTAGTTAAGAAAATGAAGGGGAAAATCATCGTAGAAATTAAAGAGGAAGGTTTTGAAGACAAAGTTATAAGAATGCTAGAAGAAAAGAAAATGGTTAGCACGTCGATAATAACATCGTTTAATTTTGAAATTATAAGGAGAGTTAAGAAATTAAATCCAGATATCACGGTAGGAGCTATTTTTGGCAAAAAATTCAAAGGAGATATGTTGGAAACATCACTTAAACTAGGGGTAAATTTCGCAGTTCCACGATACACACTTGTAACCTCTGAAATTGTAAAAAGAATGCATCAAAGCAACCTGAAAGTGGCAGTTTGGACCATAGACGAACCAAAAGACATGGTTAAATTTGCAAAAATGGGGGTCGACGCCATCGTAACAAATGACCCTGAACTGGCAGTAAAAACTCTTAAAAATAAAAGTGGATAGTTTTGCTAACTTACTTTATTCTCTCTGTAATTCTTTTCCTGAACCCTAAGATACTTAGGACTTTAGAAACAATGTAAGGTATTATCACTACGAATACCAGCGGTATAGCTATGAAAACACCTAGTTGGAGAAATATTGGAACTGGTGTGGTTGTAACTAAGCTTGCACCTAGAATTACGAGGAATCCAAGGAACTTAATTCTAATCGAACTGGACATTTTACCAAGTTGTATAAGCTTCTCTTCACTTATCACTTTCTCCGGCGTACCGCTAGCCCTCATTTCACCGAATCTCTTCTTCCAACTCCTTGAGTTAAGATAAATGTTTACAGCTAAAACGATCACTGATGTAACATATGTGCCCAACAAGCTAACATATAACGATGGAATCTTTACTCCACCGATAGTCATAGTTTCACTGAGTATATAATAAGCGAACCACTCAACTTCACTACCCAATTCAAAAATCCAAAAGATTATCACTGGCGCCAAAGCGATATGAAGCACGCTTGCAATAATTCGTTTAATAGACATTTTCTCCGTAACCAATATGTGGGCAGCATCTCTATAAAGCCAAATAGCAGACATCAGTAATAGTTCCATTAACGCTAAACCTAGCATTCCTGCAGCGGATCCATATAATTCCCTTCTATAAAGAGAAAATGCCCATGCAAACGTGCCGAAGAAAAGCACAACAACAAGGAGATAGACGACGTTTAAAGGTTTAAAGCTCATAATCAATCTCTGTTGTTCATCTGTTGAAATGCTCTTAGTCATTTTTGATGAAACACCGTAGTACACCGTTAAACCGATAAGCGAAATACCTATTGAGAAGCCGAACATAGTTATTACCGTTTTCGCTGACAGCTGAAGCCTTGGCATTCTAGGGAGAACATATATTGTTTCTTCCACAACTTTAGTAACATAGTAAGGTCCTTCAACCTTTATTATTAACGGATATTCTCCGTGAGGAACATATCCTATTCCCACTTCCACAGTATAGTAGTTCTCCCCTACTCTTTTTCCGATAAATGTTTTATCTGCAAAAGTAATTGTTACATTTGCATTTGTCACCGGATAATAATATTCGTCATAGACTATTATTCTCACTCCTATCCTATAACCTTGCTCAACGGAATCAGGGAAGGAGGCATCTACAATTATCTTACCTAAAACTGTTATTAACTCGCTGAATTCATGTGTACCGTAATATGGATCCTCTATAACTATCGTGAAATTATAGTATCCAGCACGCAGATGTGTAGCAGTAAAGATAAGGCCGTATGTTCCGTTTTCAAACGAAGTAAAACTACTAACCCTTAAAGCTGTTCCATTTTGCTCAAGGACGCCTATTACACTACTTTTAGAAACTGGGTCTCCAAAAATATTTCTAATTTTCACGGTAGCCCTGATGGATCCGTCTTGAACCACAGTGGTGTTACTAAGTGATATCGTGATGTTTGGTCGATAGAACATGTTTATATTTATGTATTTTTCAATGAATAGATCATATGTAATGAAACAAACATCTTTACTTGGAAGTTCAAAGAAGTCTCCAATACTAACCGAGGAAATCATCTTAAATGGATATTCTAGGACCTCCATGCTATCCCTAGCAAGAGAGTATATAACAATTTCATCGGAAAGAACATATAGTAAATCTTCATATTCATCTTCGTCGAATTTATCCAGAAACACTGCAATGGGTTCACTTGGAAGGAAGGGTTTTTTATCAAAAAGCTGCTCACCAGTAGCTAGACTGATTATGATGAGCGAATTATCGTATAGGAGAAAGGCGAGTTCTTTGATGCCATCGAACTGGTAATCAACCGGAATTAGCCCCGTTACATAAGGTATAGTGTCTTCTTTTAAAAGGTTGCCGCTACTTGCATCTAAAAGAAAAATTCTATCTGAATTTTCACTTACGATAAATGCTATCTGAAGGGAGTCAACTGCGGTAAAATGGTCAACAAAAACAAAAACCCTGTGCAATTTTCCTTCTAACGTTCGGCTAAAGGAATATATGGCAGTAGGTTCTTGTCCACCGGTGTAAACAGTTAAATTAATGGTAAAGGTTGAAGAATCATAGGACACTGCAACAACGTCCATAAACGCGTCTCCTGTAAGATTAAACGCCCCCAGATAAACAATCTTTGAAACTTCTTTTTCCATTAAGGTCAGATTTGTTACTGCATCATATGCAATGATTTTATCGTGCGCATCATTTAGACGTAAACTAAATATTAGGTCGTCGTATCCGTCACCGTTGATGTCACCAAACGCGAAATTAGAAATTTCATCGCCGAAGACATATTTTCTCGCTAATTTTAGTGATTGCCCATCATAAATTCTAATTTGCGATTGTGAACTTGTATTATTGTAATAATAAATTAAAATGTCGTCGCTTGCTCCAACTAGCATATTTGCAACATACGTTTCCACGGAACTTACGTTACATTTTTTCGCGTTTACATCGACCCATGTATCAAGTATGTTGGCACTATTATTGCCCCATATGATTTCAGCGTGAGTTGAAACACCAACAACCACATCATCGTATTGATCTCCATCTATTTTACCCACATCAATTGGATGGTCACTATCTATGGAGGGAATGGCCAAAGCGGCTTTCTGGATTTTTCTTCGAAACAGTAGTTGACTATAAACCTGAAACTTAAACATAGAACCATTATTATCGTAGATTGCCACATTATCATAGCTATCGGTTACGTTAATTTTGAAACTATATATTCCACCCTTTAAATTTGAAATGTAAGCCACATACGTATCACTCATGTGAGACTCTTGCACCATAATCACAGTTCCCTGTCCTAGAGAATCGCCGCTAAGACTGGTAACATTATATGTTAAAATTGGATTGCTAAAATCTGTTTCATCTACAACCTTTACCGAAACTGCTACATAACCGTCTTCAACGGTCGGTCTAAGAGGATAGATTCTTAGATCGCTAAGGCGCGGAGCAAATGAGTCTGACTTATAAACATAAAGATAGCTAGTTGTTAAAACGAAAAGGTCCGGCAAACCAGTATCATATTGCAATATTTCGAATCCGC
>JAUQZC010000082.1 GCA_030587435.1 Candidatus Baldrarchaeota archaeon
TAGACTTATCTTGACAATGTAGTGTTTTCCATATTTGTCTCGACTGATGTATTTGGTTCCGTCAGCAGAGAAAAGGCCTCGAAGCCAATCCCATTCTTCACAAGTTATAGAATCAAAGTTTAGGTACTTTGTTCGAGTTTTTCTACGTTTGTAATAGCTTATAGTGGATTTTGGAACGTCTATCCCAAATTTTTCTTTTAGCTTCTTTTGTATTTCTCTATAGGACGCATTTTCCGTCTTTATAAATTCAATAACCTTTTTAAGATGTTTTTTCTGCTTTTTCACCATTTTCTTATTTCTTTTAACACTAACTACTTAATATATCTATGTTCGTGAGACAACTATGCTGACTGCGATGTGTATGTGAAAGCTAAATGACCGTTGTAAATATTTCCTTAGGCGGGTATCTCTCATGATAAGTGAACTTCTTACGTTTTCCTTTTCTTGTTAAAATAGCATTCTTTCCTTTTGATAGTTTGCGTAATGCCGAAGAAACTGCGGCATCTGTAAAATTATAGCCCATTTCTTTCAGTTTGCTTTGAACCTCAGAAAGTTTTCTGCCCTTGCTGAAGAATCCTTCACGATATAAAACATTTTTTAGAACATGTTCAACTGTTATTTTACGTCTTTCTTCCCCGAATGTCAGAGAGATTTTAGTTTCAGTAAGACTGCTGAAAAAGGCTACAAAGGTTTTGTAGTCCTCAAGCATGTCGTTTTTTAAGAAAATCAGAGCTTCTAAATAGTCTATATAAACCAAAAGACATTGACTGGCGCTTATTTGGGCACGCAATGGCTCTGGTGGCGGCACATCATGTGGGGCCTCTCGCGCCTCTCAGGGAATATATTATTTCCATCAGATTAAATAGCTCATTAGCTAGTTTGAATTGCCTAGCTTCGAGTTCCGATTTTAATTTTCCCAGTTTGTTTTCAAATTTGCTTTTTTCAAATTTTCGAAAAATATCTGTAGCAGTCTCGGGTTGCCAAACTTATGTGATAACTTAAGTCTATACCTGTCGAAGGTTCTTCTCAAATTGTTAAGGCTTTTGTAGTGGCTGAAGATTCTTTCACTCTCTTTCGGGAGTTGGTTAAGCATACTTAGAAGTTTAGGCGACACTTTAAAGATGCGTGGATTACTGCCTTTTTCAGCGGCTATTCTTACAGTTCTGTCTTCGAAGTCTATGTCGGTCCACTTTAAAGCGAAGACTTCCCCTGATCTGGCTCCGGTTTCCTTCAGAATCTGGAGGAAGGCGCTATCCACTTATTGCTTCCAGCTATTAAATCGTCGATCTCTCTTTCAAGATCATCTAGTATGAACATAATAGTTAAGTCCGGCCCGCGGCACCACTAATGTTATATAAGAAAAGAGAAGGGGGAGGTGGGGTTAGAGCTCAGAAAGCTCTTTCTTTTTTTGCTTTCGCTCAAATAAAGCCGAGATTACGAAAGCTGTTACTAAAATTGCTGCTATGATAAGCCAGACTAGTAGATAGGGTGGTTCAAAGGGTGGTTTATTGGTTTTATTATCTGGCAACTGTTGAGGTGGGCCGATGACGAACGTAGCTTTTATGTCAGGTAAGACATTACCAGCCGTTAGCTCCCAATAGTAAACTCTTCTACCATCTCCAGGAGTACTACTGTAATCTGGCGGAGGATCTGCATCTATCAATCCTAGCCCATAGTAAGTGCTGTTTTCCTGCACATCCATTATTACCCATGTATTCTTGGATAACTTTATCGGCTCACCTTCAAATGCTAGGACGTCCTTGTAGAGTTGGACCGAAATTTTTTGGCCTACCTGAGGTTTAAAGAAATCGCCTCCGATACAGGCTCTTACCTTCAACCCCCATGTGCCATTGCTATACCAATAGTAAGCATCGGTGCCTGTATAGATGTCTCTGCCAGTATACGCTTCCAAAACACTGTCTACAAATATCCCAAGATCTTCCTTTGGTGCAAACTTACAGAATTCTTTGAGAACTTCTGGAGTTTCCGTACATTTAAACACGTATGTTGCCGTACCATTTTCGATGGAAGAGTCAACTTCCCTGAGTTCCAGATTAAAGCAGTTCATTATCTCATCTTTTGCTCTCTCCGCAATGCTCAAACTGATGGATTTTTTGTACTGAAGAGTTAAGAAAATGGCTTCGTGTAGCGATGGATAAGGCATTATCCTTATTGTTATTTCCTGGATATCCTGAAAAGCTTCTGACGTCATGTTTACAGGAAAATTCACGTTAAAGAATTTCAAAGAAAGGTTTATGGTTAGATCGTACTTTCCCTCTATTTTACTGATGAAAAACGCTATCCATAGATATTGTTCATAATTTGCTGATGAGGCTATCGGGATTGAGTTCATCGACAAAAAAAGAAGGATTATTGATAGGGTCACTAGAATCTTTCGCATCACCACCAACTTCCCCAGTATGGTATGCAAGGAATCCCAATCGGTGGTTCTGGCGCTGCACCGTGCTGGCAGTAGAAACTATACCATGCCTCTACGGCATAGTGCTCCCACTCATCCTCTTCAAATTCTGAACCCCATGCAATATCATAATTCCTGACTTGATGGAACCAACTAACGCTTCCAGGTCTAATGTTTGGTGAACGAGATTCGTAAGGATAGAACCATCCGTAATCTACGCCTTGCTGAATTTTTAGGAATGCAAAGCCATCCCTATCATACGTTTGTATTTTGTCTTCAACGAAATCTTTTTCTACGTAACCTTGATATGCGTGAGTTATAACGAACGCCTCTATTAGAGCACCAATGAGAACTAACGCTACCCCTACTGCTGTCCAGGAAGTAGCAACACCAGCAGTTATCAAAGCCTTAGCTGCCAGAAGCTTTGCTGCTCTTATTATCAACCCTCCTGCGGCTCCAATTCCCACTCCAAAAAGTCCTAACACGTAAGTGTAGAACTCAACTTCATCTTCGATGCCATCAATGTAACGATATATTTTAGTTAACGGAATATGAGCGTAAATAATGTTGGTAGTGTAATCAAGATATGCCCATGGTGTGTCAAGTTCCTTAGGGTGATAGTTAAACTTATTGTCTGGCTGTTTATATTTAATGACAAACGGATCGCTACCATCTGTGGGTACGTGTTGTCCAGCTTTGAGAAGGATTGCTTTCCCATATTGTTCCCACCTATCTTTCTTGAGCGGTGGCGGCTCACCTTCTGGTATGGGTGGTGGGTGCAAGACACCTCCAGGCAATAGTTCTTCCCTGCTGAAAGGACCTAAAGCTATCAATGTTAAAGATTTTTGACTAACTGTTTTGGGTTTGATGACTTTGGTTGAATTTACTCGAACCCATGGCTCTCCAAACGGTGTTTTTTGACCATTGATTTCGTAAATCGCCAAGGAAATGAAAATCTCTTTTGTTCCATTAGGATAGGTAGTTATGATCTCAAGTTTTTTAACTGGCACCGTTATTTCTAAGATTGGTATTTCCAGTTGATACTCACTTTCAGTTCTTGTAACAATAGATGTTAATGAAGTTCGTGGGATTTCTGGTTCTGCTCTGGCTATCGAAGGGTACAGAACGATAAAGATCAAAAGAAGCACTATCGAAACTTTAAAATTCGAGGATAATCTTATCATTTATCCTCCTCCCTCTTTTCTCCCTTACCGCCCTATAGGAGGTACCCAAAAGAGTTAGCTCTCTACGCGGTTTTAAAGTTAGTACTAAGAACTAGATAAATTTTCTGCTTCTCTGTTAACACTTCACCGCCTCTCAATTCAGATATAATAGTGGATTATTACTAGTTTTGACTCTATTTAGAGCAAGTACCAATCAATAAATTCGAAAAATCCAATTATATAAAGAAGCTGGCAGAATGCAAGTTTCGTATGAATTAAATTTTAGTGAGATTTATCTTTCTGGGCTCTTAGAGCTGTTATGACTCCATGGCATTTACACGCTGTCCCAATAATGATTGAAGACTTTCCTTTACATTTTTCTAGTACTTTAATTATCTCGTTTCCTTTAAGTGCGCCTAAGCCGGGCTCAAGCTGATAGCTACGCAGTATTATTGCCTCTGGGGCTGCAAATTGTAGTAAATCATACATTGGGCAGGGCTTCTTAAGCTTTGTAACCGGACAGATAGGTGGAGCGTTACAGTTCTGTTTGCAGGGCTTGTCTCTGTTATATGAAACTACTACTGTCCCTTCGCCTACAGAAACTATGATCTTAGGAGGAATTCCAGCTAAAAAGTGATTTATTCCCTCATCCCATACTTTTAAGCCGTATTTTTCCTTTACCAACATCGCAGCAATATGAATTGGGGCTGTTGGAAAAACATATTCGGGTTTTATTTTTTCAATTAATGTTAAAGCGTCCACTATATCTCCTTTGGCAAAATAGTTTTTTGAAGAATCTATATGATTAATATCGTTTAGATTTAACTTGGTAAGATTAAATGTTTTTGTCACAAGACATTTTTCGTCTTTATCTAAGACGATGAATGGCTTAGAATTCCTTAGCAGATATTCTGCGGCTTTAGTTCCGAACTTGCCTCCACCAATGATTAAACTGAATTTCTTCAATGTAATTTCAACCGTAGTTGGGTATTTCATATCGCCATCTTACTGTCTCACCATCTGACAAAATGTACAGGTCTGCGCCGCAGTTTCCATATTTCCAAGCCTTTGATTCGTCATCCCAGTAATACCACATCCAATAATATGCACCTTTGTTCCATACTCCGTTTATGGCGTCTACGAAAGAGGCTCGATAAGCTGGCCAATAAGTCGAATTAACTTGGGCCACCATTCTTGTTGCTTGAAGCAAATTGCAACCTAAGGGAACTATTGTTTGGTTATACCATTGAATAGTGCCATTTCCATAGTCTATGCAAATGTTAACCCGCATTATACAACTTTCATATTGTTGAGCTGACGAATTAGAGTCTTTTAGCAATTTCGTATAACTCTGAAGAAGACTAGTATAATTTTTCAGCAAATTATTGTACATGCTAACATATACCGCGTTAGCGCTTTTCTCCTTTTGAAATTCTACATAATAGTAGGCTGCAACGAGACTTACTAGGAAAAGCGAAGTTATCCACGCCAGGACCACCACTATTAAACCTCTTTTTGTTTCTTTCATAGATTCTCACCAGTCAAACTCCCAACAATTTTAACTAAACGATGGAAAGCCGCCCCAAAAAGTACGGTGTTTGAGACAACATGAATTATTGAAAACCAAACTCCAGCAATTAACACAATAACGATTTCAAGGTTGAAGAGCACGGCATACCCCACGTTTGTGATTACGTCATAAATTAACGTGAGGAAAGCAGCCAAACATGCACTTTCAAAATTCAAGGATTTAGAGATGCTGAAATTGTTACCGAGTAATTTGCGATAGACACCTCCTGCAAATCCCATTAACGCCATGCCTAACATCTGAAAGGGC
>JAUQZC010000140.1 GCA_030587435.1 Candidatus Baldrarchaeota archaeon
TAAATTAAGCAAGTAGCCTGAGGGGTAACAATGTCTCTAAAAGTTAGTGACATTATGACTAGAGATGTTATAACCATAGAAATTGGAAAAACCGTTCGAGAAGCGGTTGAGATAATGAATGAAAAGGGGATAGGGTGCCTAGTTGTAACTAAAGGCGGGGTTCCAATAGGAATTGTCACCGAAAGGGATGTTTTAAAGAAAATTGTGGTCGAAGGAAGAGATCCACAAAAAACTAGAATAGAAGAAATAATGTCCTCTCCTCTCATAACAGGATCGCCAAGTATGACGTTAGAAGATGCCGCTAAGCTTTTGATACTGAAGAGGATTAAAAAACTTCCAATAGTTGAAAAGGGAAAACTAGTAGGTATCGTAACCTTATTTGATGTCGTAAGATGGGAGCCTTTGGTAATCAATATTTTAAAAAAAGCCTTAGCTGAAGAAGCTCTTCCTCCACATATGAGGAAATTCCTAAAGTAATAAGCAACGAGGTGTGTCAATATTGATCGTACCTTACAAGAATAAGTCACCTGACATAAAAAGGGCTCTTTTTGTGGCGCCCAATGCAACTCTCCTCGGAGAAGTTAAATTAATGAGCGGTGTAAGTGTTTGGTTCGGGTCTATTTTGAAAGGGGACAGTAAAGAGGTCTATGTGAATGAAAACTCAGCTATCCTTGAAAATTGTTTCGTTGAAGGATCTAACATAGGAAAAGAGACGTTAATTAGCCATGGAGCTATTTTACATTCGTGTAATATTGGAGATAATGTTCTGGTCGGTATAGGAGCAATTATATTGGATAATGCAAAAATAGGTGATAATAGCATAGTTGCTGCTGGTTCGGTGGTTCCACCCAAAACTAAAATTGATGAGGGCACTGTTGTTGCTGGCATGCCAGCAAAAGTAGTTAGGGAAATAAGAGAAGGAGACATTATTAATCTTAAAAATTCACTAAAAACTATTAGAGAGAAAGCATTAGTATATTATAAGATGCTGAGGGCGTAGGGTGAGGATAAAAATGGATGTATTTGAATGTATTAAAGGTAGAAGAAGCATTAGGGCATTTAAACCAGACCCAGTAAACGAAGAAGATCTCAAAAAAATATTAGATGCTGCCATTCACGCTCCCAGTGCAGGGAATCTTCAAAGTTGGGAATTTATTGTGGTTCGCGACAAAGAAAGGAAACGCCAACTAGCTCGAGCAGCACTAAACCAAACATTTATTGTTGAAGCACCTGTGGTCATAGTAGTTTGTGCGAACTTAGAGCGGTCAGGTAGGGGTTATGGTGAACGAGGAAGAACTCTTTACTGCATTCAAGATACAGCAGCAGCTATCCAAAACATGTTGCTTGCAGCTTATGCGCTTGGCTACGGTGCATGTTGGGTCGGAGCATTCAGAGAGGATGAGGCTAAAAAAATATTGAAACTTCCACGAGATATTCGGCCAGTTGCTATTATTCCCATCGGCAGACCTGCTGAAAGTCCAGCTCCAAGACCAAGAATGCCGTTGGAAAAAGTAGTACACTATGAAATATTTGGAGAAAAAAGCCAACATGGATAATAGGCTGACTGTGAAAAGTTATATGTTAATTTAAGGCGTTATTGAGTTATCTTACCTTAATTGCTACGATCCTAACAAATTCGGCAGTATCTTCACTAAAATCAGCAATGTTTTCTACGCATTCTATAAATGTATGTAAGGTTATTGCGTTAAAGGGAGTTTTTAACTGCTCCCAAGACATTTTTACAAGGTATCTTCTAACGTCCATATGGCTTTCGTCCACAACATGCTCTAGACGGTCGACAGCATCAGCATATTCGATAATTCTCCCAACAGGGTCTTTGCCAAGCCTAATAATCATTTCATACATTTTTCCTACACATTTAACCACGTCTTCCATCATTTTTAGGATTTTTTTCTTAAATTCAGTATCATTTATGACAATATTTTCATCTAAGAGACTTAGTCGCCTTGCAGCAGCATTTGCAAAATTAGCTACACTATCTAGCCTTTTAGTAAGATGGGCAAGATCTTCTCTGTAAGCTGAGCTCAGAGTTCCTTCAGTCAGTAACGTCATAATTCTTTTCCTAATACTGTCAGCTTCGCTTTCAATTTCCGATATTCTTTTAATTCCAAGCTTTGCTTCACTTATTTTACCATCACTGAAAAGTCTGATTACTTTTTCCAATTCTAATACACAATCATAAACTTTTCTGGCGTGATCTCTTAGCATTGTTATAATTTTTTCTTCTCTTCTTCCCTTAAGCCATTCTAGTAAACCTGAGCTCAACAGCATCCACCCTGCATGATTTAAATAATATTTCACGTGTATTTTTTTAAACATTTGGTAAATCATATGTAAAAATATAGTATCACTTTAAGTGACCATACTCCTCTAAAAATTCTAATGCTGCATCTGACAAGTTTTCTTTCACAAATTCTACACCCTTTTGAGTTAAATGAACTCTTACGTAGATCGGGCCGATAGAAAATAATTTCACGTATCCTAGTTTCTTCAACTTCTCGAGCGAAGTTATGACTAAATTGGTCATCTCACTATCACTTAATACTGGTTTTCCATCCGGTAGCTGGAACAGAGAAACGTGACGCAAAATTCGTTTAATGCTTGTAAGATAACGTTTTTTTGCCTCATATGGGCTGGCATAAATCCACAAAAGTATTATAATATCCACTAATGTAAGTTCAGGGTCTAAGTCACGTATCTTTTCTATCGTTCGTGCTAATAATTCAACAACGGGCATTACTATCACAAACTTATTAAATTTGAGTCGTTACTTTTACTAGATATAAAATTTGTAAACGTTTCTCTTTCATGTGAGGTTTTATTCTTTTACATTGTAGCTGTAAAGTCTAAGTATAAGGGGGTCTAATAGTCTCCTATCCAAAGGAAATATCCTGGTTTTGGCTCTATAAGTAGTCCTTCCATGGAAAGTTTTCTCACAGTCTCTTCTATCTCATCTAAAGTAAATCCTTTGGCCTTTAAAATCTCGACCAATTCACCATAACTTACAGGTTCATTTTTACCTTTTAAAACGCTAGCTAATGCTTTACGTAAGTTTTTTACTTGATACAAAGAATTCTTCTTTTGCAGAGGTCTTTTCTTTGGAACATATCCCTCCACGGTTTCATCACTTATATCCTGTAGAAGCCATGGCTTTGGAAAGATTACGGTTCCTTCCTTTGAAAGTACTTCTAGTTGCTCCCTAACCCAATCCCACTCCAAATTATATTTTTTACATAATTCCCTTAATTCATCAAGATTTATCGGATTCGTACAGTTTTCTTTTAACATAATGAACATCCTTCTAGTTTTAGACGAACTTACAATTTCTTTCCCCTCATATGATGATTCGGGTACTTCTTCTACTTCTTCGATCAACTTCGATAATTCTTTCTTTTGGGTCTTTAATGCTTCAAGGTAACTCTTCTCCCCACCTTTCAAATTGTACCTTTTTACAAGAAAAGATGCCTGCCTAGCATCATCAACAACAATAGCCTGCCTAGCATCTATTCGAATAATTTTTCCACAAAAACTGCATAATCGGGTCTTCTGACCAAGAGGAGCATATGTAAATTTGCCACAAATAGGGCATCTAAAAACAACAAATCTTTTCCTCACATAATCGCCTCACACAAACTATCATAAGAGTTAATCAAATACATTATATGCGATTCAACCCTCATTTTACATAGACACGTAGATATAATATATCAACATTTCCTAAAGTATTGAGGGAAAAATATTGAAAAATAAAGAAGCGGAAGAAGAAGTTAAAACATTAGCTGACCTTAAAAAATATCTAGAAGGCGAAGTGGAAAAAAGAAGAAAGGAAATAGCACAACTGGAAAAATTCCTTAAC
>JAUQZC010000151.1 GCA_030587435.1 Candidatus Baldrarchaeota archaeon
CTTTGATGCAATCATATTTGCGACAGCGATTGTACGAGATATGTTACTGGCAACAGAGGATAGTGATGCCAAAAAATTTGTACCAAACGATAAAATACTAAGTTGGAGAGATCTTAAAAACATGTTCTAGTAATATTAAACATTCATAGAATTTATCGAGGAGGATGCGTCGACTCAGATTTCATAACCATAAATTTAAAATAAGGTTCACCTATCTGATGTAGGAAATCGCATAATACTAGAGTGACGATGCAATGGCTGAAAAAAATAATGTCAAAGTCAAATTTTTAGGCGGCGCAAGAAGAATAGGGTGTTCTGCTATTTTACTTCAGGCAAATGGAAAAAACATACTTTTAGACTATGGTGCCACACCAGGCGCCCATCTAGACTTTCCATTGCCTGTACCATCAAAAGAAATAGATGCAATCATATTAACACATGCGCACATAGATCATAGCGGAGCAATACCTTTACTCTACACAGTTGCCAACCCGCCCTTAATAACGACTCCAGCAACTTTAGATCTAGCAGAACTACTAATATACGACATGATGAATGTTGCTAGAGACCCCCTTCCATTCGGAAGAAGAGAAGTTAAAAGAATGAAGAAAAACAGCATACTACTTAACTACAAAGAAGAGTACAAGCTTGGAAAAAACATAAAGATAACACTTTTCAATGCTGGCCACATACCAGGTAGCTCATCAGTTCTTCTGGAAATTAATGGCGTTAAAATATGGTATAGTGGAGATATTAATACTATAAGTACAAGACTCTTAGAGCCAGCAAACATGGATCTAGAAGATGTTGACATAGTGTTTATCGAAAGTACCTACGCTTTAAAAGAACACCCGCCAAGAGAAGATCAGGAAAAAGCCTTTATTAAAGCTTTAAAGGAGACTATTGAGGACCAAGGAGTAGCCTTAGTTCCAGCGTTTTCTGTCGGAAGAAGCCAAGAAGTCCTCTGCATACTTGAACATTACGATTTCAAAGGAAGAATATTTCTAGACGGCATGGCTAGACGTGCAAGCAAAATACTCTTAGAATATCCAACATTCATAAAGGATTATGACCTTTTCGTGAGAGCGTTAAAAAGAGCTAGATGGATCGAAGATAACCATGATAGATTTAAAGCTGTATCCGAACCTGGAGTAATCGTAACACCTGCAGGTATGCTAGTTGGTGGAAGTGCACAATGGTATCTAAAATATATTTATAAAGATGAAAACTGCGGACTTTTCTACGTTTCTTATCAAGTACCTGGCACACCGGGTCGTAGAATACTTGAAACAGGTAAAGTTAGAATTGGAAGAAAGGAGAAAAAGATGAGAGCAAGAGTAGGATATTTTGAACTATCAAGTCACAGCGGTAGAACACAACTTTTCGAGCTAATTGAAAAGTTTGACAGCGACACTGTTTTCTTCACTGTTCACGGAGAAGAAGAATCCACAATAAAATTTGCAGAAGAAATAAGAGACCGATACGGTTATACAGCTTTCTCACCAAGCGTAGGAGAAACTTTCTTTCAATTTCCCTTCTAGCCAGCAACTACTGACCAGACTAGGATTTGAACCTTTTCTCAAAACCATTTATCACTTTTATATTTAAACGTAAATATCGTGGCCAACTGTTTCAACAGACAACCGTTAAGTAAGGAGGAACTTCTATTGTATACATTTTTGGGGTTTCCTAAAGTTGCAATCGATGAAATAAAGGAGCTTGACGCTGTAATTTTTGGAATCCCCTTCGATGATCTAAGTACATATCGTAAAGGCCCGAAATACGCGCCTAAAGCTATTAGAAAAGCTTCAGAATGCTATGATCCATATGTGCCAGACTTAGATTTTGACTTTTCAAATTTTAATATTGCAGATCTAGGTGATGTTAAACTAGGTTCAAATGATCCTTTAGAAAACTTATCTAAAATCGAAGATTTTGCAAACTTTATTTGTAGGGAAAGAGTTAGATTCGCTGTTTTCGGTGGAGATCACTCAGTAACATTGCCAATAGCTAAAGCTTTAAGTAAGAACTTTAAAAAAGTAGGCTTAATTTGGATAGACGCACATTTAGATTTTTGGGAAGAGTACCCCGAAGGAATAAAAATATCTCACGCCACAGTCTTAAAAAGAATCTTAGAAACCACAAATATCTCAGCTAAAAACGTTATAAACCTAGGCTTTAGAGCTTACGGGTCCGCACCCTACGAAAAAAGAGACGCAGAAAAATACGGAATAAAAATTATCTCCACAAAAAACCTACTCAAAAAAGAGACATTAAGACAAATTGATACAATAGTTAAAGAAATATCAGAAAACGTGGAAGCTTTACATGTTAGCATTGATATGGACGTACTAGACCCGGCTTTTGCTCCCGGGGTAACCAACCCTGAACCCGGTGGAATATCAACACGAGATCTACTAAACATCCTTGAAATAATTGGTCGATACAACTTCTCTTTTGATGTAGTTGAACTGGCTCCTCCATATGATATTTCTGAAATAACTGCTCACGCCGCTACTGTAATAACTATTCAAGCGTTAGGCTTAATGCTAAGCTCAAAACTTAACAAATAAACACCAAAACGGAACATTGTACTGAAATATCTTTAAACCTCATTTTTGCGGGAAGTCTTCTGTCTTACTTTACTCATAAGTTCATACATTCTATCTACAAGCCTAGTGCACCATTTAAAAGCCTCTACATCACTTTTAATATCGCCTTTCTCATAAGCAAATCCAGTAACTCCTCTCATTCCAAGAATCATCTCGTGTTTAAGCATAAAGGCGTGGATAGCAGCTAATGCCAATTCCGCGCCGTAACCTCTGCCAACAACTATACTGCCCCCAACTATATCCCTAAGCTTGCCTCTCAGACACCAAGTTCGATCTATAAAAATCTTAACGCATGCCGAAACATTGTTAAAATAAACCGGAGAAGCAACAACTAGCCCATCAACTGACAAAAGCCTAGGAATAATAATCCTCGTCATATCGTCATCTATTGAGCAAAAGCCTCTGTTATTAACGCAACTTCTACAAGAAATACAAGGCTTTATATCTAGGTCACATAAACAGAGAACCTCAACATTGACTCCCTTATGCTTAAATTTATCTGCTACATACCTAGCTAAAATCTCCGTGTTACCATTTTTACGAGAACTCCCATATACACAAAGAACGCTAAACAATGAGGATACACCCCCAGAAGCTTAACTCAATTTTAACCAGCTACTAAAAGTTTTAAATGTTAACATAAACTTTGGCAAAGTAAAGAATCTAAGATTTTCTATTTAGAAAGAGAAGATTTAATTAGGTTAACAAAGTGATAAAGTAAAATTTAATAAGAAGATGCTCAATAAACTCTAAAACTTGCTTTTACAGGGGCTTTGCCCTAGTTTACTGAACCAATGAACTTTCAGTTGTTTCAATTCTTAGTTACAAATTGTAACCAAAAACTTATTAAAAGGTTAAAATTTTCATATTGAGAAAAAACACCCTTAGCCACCAACAACTGATCGATGAAAATGGGAGGTGAATAGATGCCAATAGGTTCTTTAAATCCGCTAGACATCCTTATTCTTATAATTGTGGGAATACTTGCAGGTACATTTGGTGGACTTATTGGAACTGGTGGATGTAGCATAATGCTCCCAATTTTAAACTTCTACCTTGGATATCCAACTGCCCTTGCCATAGGAACAACACTTTTTGCTGTAATGTTTACGACGGCCTCAGGAGCATA
The DNA here is from genome assembly GCA_030587435.1 of Candidatus Baldrarchaeota archaeon. Next base: position 3,742 of record JAUQZC010000151.1, read on the forward strand.
TGGCCATTTAAAAATTAGAAACTTAGATGTTAAAACAACAATCTATATGGGCACTGGCGGAAGCATAGGAGTAGTTGTAGGTTCAATAATCTTCAATTTAATTAAGTCCAAAATAGCTATTTTAGACTTAATTCTCGGGCTCGTATTTATCTTGCCTTCGCTTCGTATGATATATGAAGGAGTTTTACGAAAAGGTCCCGCCAAGGCTAAAAAGGAATGGCTCGGAGGGGAAATTCCAGGAAACGTGGTGTTTAAAGTAATCTTTGGTTTCATCATAGGAATAACTACAGGACTTGTCGGGCTTGGAGGTGGCTACGCACTAGTACCGGGAATGATCTACCTTTTTGGAGCTCCTGTCCACGTTACGATGGGAACTTCACTTGCTACAATGATTCCAATGACAATAATAGGAAGCATTTTCAAAGTAATGGGTGGAGATGTAATAATACTTGCAGGTATTACCTTAGGGATCGGAACAACTGTAGGCGCCCAGATAGGTGCAAGGTTAATTAAACGAGTTAGCCCCTATGGTTTAAAAATAATCTTCGGCGCGTATTTCCTCTACGTTTCACTAAAATACTTAAACATATATTTAACGATGGTCCTTGGATGGCCGAAAATAATACCTTAAACCTTTTTATATCTCTGACAGTAATACGTAGCACCTCAATACCTGCTAACACTCTTCTATATGTGAAAGCGTAAAAATGAGCAGTACACGTCACATGATTTAGAAACAAATTTTCTAAGGTAAATATTTGCCAAATCTTGGAATGTAGCAGCATGATGGGTATCTTTAAGAGGTAGTCTAGAAATTCTCGAGCACGTATAACAGCAGATTAATAGATGTGATGCTTTAATTGTTTCCTAAAACTTTACTGTTGGGATGCTGTATGTTAGATGAAATTGATAAAAAACTCATTGAAATGCTTACAACCGACGGTAGAAGAAGTTTATCAGAGATGGGGAAAAAATTAGGTTTATCGCATGTTGCAATCAAGAAACGTTTAGATAAACTGTGCACGAAAAATATAATAAAGATAGTTCCTGCTATTAATTTCTCTCAGTTAAAGCTAAAGGCAGTAATGATATTAGCAGAGGTTCGTACCTCAGGTGATATAGACAACATATTTAAGAAGTATTCAAGCTGTCCTAGAATGGTTCTACTATCAACTGCTATGGGAAGATTTAACCTTATTGCTATCATGGTTGGAGAGAATGACAGCACTATTGAAAGTATTTTAACAGTATGTTCTTTCAGAAGGGAAAAGGGAATCATGAAAAGCGAGATTCACTTAATAAACTCCATATCAATTCCAAAGTTTATACCCATAAAAATAATAGCAAAGAAAAGAGGAACCATAGCACCGTGCGGAATGGACTGCAGTAACTGTAAAAGGTATCTACAAGGTCTATGTCTTGCCTGCCCTGCCACGGAAGTATACAGAGGGATACTTTGAACTCTAAATTAAGCTTTTAGGTTAACAAACCTTTTTATAACTTAATAGTTAAGTTACCGTTTTCCCTTTACATAACTTATACATTATTAGACCCTAAAAGAGAAAGAGGGCTGATGCCTTAACAAAAGAAAAATAAAAAGTCTAACCTCAACCTCTAAGATGGTACAGCTTTCTAACGATATTTTAAATGTTATTTAAGATTTCTCGTATTTTCTTCTTTATTTTTCTTGAACCATTACTACTAACCATAAAAGAGGTTTTTTCATACCTAAATATGTCTGAAAGTTCCTCTACTATTTTTGAGAGTAGCCTCTCGATTCTCTCTTCTTGATTAACATCAGATAGAACTGCAACTATTATTTCACCGCATCTTTTAACATAAAAAGCGTGCTTTTTTAGCTTTATAGATATAATTTCATCTCCAATAATACTTTTGGCAAATGCAGAAATAGCACAAATAAATCCGGAAACAAGAACAGGGTCTTCTTTAACCTTCTTGGTCATTCTAGCGTATAAAGGTATACCGTTGTCATTAAGTATCCAAATATTTCTAACGCCCACCTTACATGACCCCTTAAAGTCAAATTACCCTTCCCTTCAAGTAAGAGTTTTCAAAAAAGGTTATAAACACAACCAAAACGCACAATTCCAAATTCAACTGATTATATAACCTAAGTTAGATATACTTAGTCATTAATGTGACAGTTTTTTAACGAAGTTTTCTAACTCTTCTCTTGTAGGTAAGCCCTTCTGTCCTCCAACTTTCTGAATTTTAAACGCAGCTGCTGCAACAGCATATCTAGCAGCAGCCTCTAAATCTTCAGTTTCCAGAAAGTACACCAAAAAAGCAGCAGCAAACGCATCACCAGCACCAACAGTGTCTACAACTTTAACCTTCACTGCAGGTATGCGGATAACTCTTTTACCATCGCAGACAAGAACACCATTTTCGCCAAGAGTAACAAGTAGTATCTTTGATCCTTTAGGGAAATACTTCAAAAGATTTTCTCTAACGGGATTAACATTAAAAATTAACCTATAGGAAGTCCTATTGAGAAACACAAAATCGTAATTTCTCAAAATCTCAAGAACTTCACTTTTCTTAAGATGAGCTAACTCTGCACCAACATCAATAGAAGAAAAAACACTAAACTTTTTAGCCTTCCTACCCAACGCTTCAGCAATTTCACTTCTTAAACTAGAACCATGAACAAGTTTTGCACAGCTAATGTATTTTTCATCTAGGTTTCCTGGCTTTAACTCTAAGTTAGCACCACGATTAGCAACCATGAAGTATCTTCCCCGCGTGTCAGAGATAGCAATAACAAAACCCGTATTCCTTCTAACAATTTTAACGTGGCTAACATCTACCCCTTCCCTTCTAAAATTCTCCAAGATTAATCTACCAAAATGATCATCACCAACACATCCAATGAAACCAGCAGATGTTCCCAGCTTAGAACAAGCAACAGCGAAATTCGACGCCCCACCTCCAGGAAGAAACTTTACATCTTCAGCCAAAATTTTTTCATCAACAGTCGGAAGCCTAGAAACCTTAACAATAATATCCATATTTGCGTTTCCAACACCTATAATATCTACATGCAATATCTACACCTCAAAACCTAAATATACATAAGTGATTAGTTTTGATTTATCTCCGTAAAGTGACGGTGTCTATTTTGTGCAAGATGAACCACGGAGTTTACGATGATATAATTGATCAAATCATAGATAATTATTATGTCCATATCTCGAATTTAATAGAGCCTTTTATTTTCCTCGATCAAAAACTTTGTAGGTTGATTAGTTTTCATCGTCTAGTAAAAAGAAATATAAAAGTTGAGAAACAATTCACTAGAAAAAGAGTTTTCGACATAGAAATGTTAAACACGGAAGACATTTACGAAATATTTCAAATAATGAAGAAGTATAAAGCGTTTGATCTTAACATATCTTGCAATTGTTATCTTGATCCTAAGGTTGCAGCAGAAATTTCAAGGGAAAAATGCAGCCGCCTAATTAATTTGAACGGTTATCAAATATATGAAAGATTCAACTGCAATGAATGTTTAGACAAAAACTGTAAAAACAACGTGCTATTGAAACATTCGTACCTTTACGTTGATGTGGATCTAAAAACTACTAAAACAAAACTTGCTGATGCTTATCTTAAAATTCGAGAAATCGAAGATGACCTTAAAATAAAAACAATAATAAAAGCAAGTTCCCATAAAGGATTTCACATGCTTTTACCGTTATCAACAGTTAAGACTCATCAAAGCATAGTGTCTCCGCTGGAAAGAACATTACTTCAATATTCTTTTGGTATTATGATCAAGAAACATATCGAAGAAAGAATTAGCACCGTGCAAATTGACACCTGGAACTTCATAGACCTAAATCAATCCGTGAGAGCACCCTTTTCACTTCATTACAAATACTTTACACCATCAATACCATTAACAGATAAAAACTATGAGGAATGCATCAAAAAACTAGAAAAGATAGTAGGAGAAAATGAACCCCTATCTAAAATAAATTTGGCCAGAGAACTTGTAGTAAGTAGCAAATGGGACCTTGATATAAAGTTTGACAATACAAATTTTGTTGTTAACTGTTTTGAAAAACTAAAACATGAAGCACTCAAAAAAGCTTTGAGAATAAAAATAATTAAGAAAAAGCAAAAAACACCAGCATGGTTCAGAAAGATCATAGAAAAGAAACAAAAACCTTCAAAAGAAGACATACAGAAAATGAAAAAATATTTTAAATCTCTTGGAAAAAGCGAC
>JAUQZC010000045.1 GCA_030587435.1 Candidatus Baldrarchaeota archaeon
GCTCTTCTCCTCCAGGTGTTTTTGTTGGTAGGTTTGGTTACCCTAATGTTTATGTTGGTCCTCTCGTTCCACCTGAAACAGGAGATACCTCTCTTTACGATTTCCCCGAGAAGTGGTTTGGCTTACCTATCGATAGCATTGTTGATTTCCGTATGAAGCTTATTAGAGGCAATTTTAAGGTGAATGTTAAGCGCCCAGAAAAAGGTGGTAAGTTCCTAGAGTTAACTAGGGAAATTGCTTTATCTAAAACTCCCGTTGAAACAGAACTAGAGTTAAAGGATGCTCCGAAGAAGAGTTTTGTTTTAGATGATGAGGTTCAACCTCTAGGTCCCTCCGCTCCCATGGTAAATTTAGATATTGGTAGTTATAGAACCGACCATTTAATTGAGAAATTTTATTACGATACAGATGCTAAGGCCTCTGAAGCTGTCAAAGAATTGTATGTTAGAGATGTTCCTGTTTCTAGGATCCAGAAGGCTTTAAGCGTTGGTATTTTTGGTTTAAGATACCAGAGAACACTGGTTCCTACTCGTTGGAGTATAACCGCCGTTGATAGCATGATTTCCAATGAACTTATTAGGAAAATTCGTAGATTTCCAACAATAAATGAATATCGTGTTTATGAAGCGGAATATTTGGATAATCGTTTTTTGGTTATTATGCTTCCCTCAGCGTGGAGTTATGAGAGTATTGAGGCTTGGTATCCAGGGACTCTTTGGAACCCGACTACTGAGAACATTTTTATGATTGGGGATTGGGAAGGATACAAGGGTAGAACTACTTACGCGAGAATGGGAGGATGCTACTATGCTGCAAGGCTTTCCGTAACTGAGAAGCTTGTCCGAGAAGGCAGACAGGCAACTGTTGTTGTGCTTCGTGAAGCTCATCCAGGATATATTTTGCCTGTTGGTGTATGGTTTGTTAGAGAAACTGTGAGGAATGCTTTAAGTAATCCTCCGAAGAAGTTTAGTTCTCTTAAAGAAGTTTTTGAATATGTTTCTGGTCGATTTAAGATCCCTTTGGATGTATGGCTTGAAAACAGTAAGATATTTATGGATTTAATGAAGCAAGAGAAGATAACTAAGTACATGAAGTTTTAGTTTTTCTTAAACTATTTAAGAGACTATAACATTCAAATAGGAGTAAGCAACCCGCTTTAAGCAATAAATGATGAAATGGGTGGTTTGTGATGATTGAGGGAGATAGGTTAACTTTTTGGCTTAATTTATTTGTTGAGGCTTCTAAAAAAGTTAGAGAAGCTGTTCTTCCACTTTTTGGTACAAGTGAGGGAGGGAAAAAGGTTGGTGTAGGTGCTTCGGGAGATGTTACAAAATACATAGATAAGGTTGCTGAGGATACACTTGTCAACTTTCTAATGGATAAGGATGTTTCTTTTGTTTTAGTTAGCGAAGAGTTAGGCGTGAAGAGTTTTGGAAGTAACCCCGAGGGTTACGTGGTTGCTGATCCTATTGATGGCAGTGAAAACGCTGCAAGAGGAGTCCCAGTGTTCAGTATCTCTTTAGCCTTTGCTTCTGAAAACTCGCTAAGAGACATTCTCGTAGGGGTCGTTCAGGAAGTTATTATTGGGAATATTTTTACCGCAGTTAAGGGTAGAGGCGCGTACTTCAATGGTGAGAAAATTAGTAGTTCAACTAGAACCAGTCTTGACGACTCACTTGTAGGGTTTGATTTGAGTGGCGTGGACTCTTCTTACATTCAGAAGATTGGTAATGCTATTGCAGGTGTGCGAAGAGTTAGACATTTAGGGTCAAATGCTTACGAAATGTGTCTCGTGGCTAAAGGTGTTTATGATGCTTTTGTAGATATGAGAGGCAAGCTTAGAGTTACAGATGTTGCAGCAGCAACCTTAATTGTTGAGGAAGCAGGTGGTACAGTTATTGATGAAAATGGAAAACCTCTTGACTCAAAGCTTGATCCTAATTCTAGAGTATCATTTATTGCAGCTGGAAACACTATAATTGCCAAGAAATTGCTGAATTTAACGGTTTAATTGGAACCAATCAGGAGAAGAAACAAACTTTTTATTGTTTTCTTTTGATTTTCCGCTTGCGTGTATTTTAAAGACCAGAGCTACGAGGAAAACTAAGCCAACTACAAAATATGGGAGACCTAATACTATATTAGCTAAGGGTATGTATGTCAAAGAATTCCAAGCGAAGTGAAACAATATTGAAGATAAGAGTCCATACTTAACAAAGACTATGCCTAGTCCTATTCCAGCTATAAAGGCGGCTGGAAACTTCCATATATCCCAGCCATATTTAACATGTACTTGGGCAAATATAGCTGCAGATATCAATATTAAAGCTGTTGAAATTTTATTTATTTCTCCCCATCCCATGACGATTTTCTTAGAAATATTCTTTATACCCCTTACTAAACCCGTTATGCCAAATCTAGTTAAATCCTTCGCTAAATCTATTATTATGAGTGGTATGCCTATCCATACTAGTCTTGCAGCTATCTCCTCTTCAACGGGTGCAACAATTATAACTATTACGGGATGCGGCAATGGAGGAACGTAAGGTGTTATGCCAAGTATCGTTAATATCATGGTATATATGGTTTCTAGGGCAAATATTATTAGAAAAATCTGTGAAAAACCATATTTTCTTGTTAAAATATCTTTCTTTTTAACCAATTCGACTAGACTTTCCTCCACTAAGAAAAATTTTACTGTCGCAAGAAAAATTGTTATTAAAGAAAAAGCTATGAAAATTTTAAATTCGTTATTTATGAAAAAAAGAACCGGCAGTATATCTGCCTTTACTCCGGCTTCAAATTTGATTATAAGAATAAAAAGGGGATACTTCGTAGATATCTCTCTGTAAAATATATCAAATGCATACATCGCACCCAAGGCGTATGCGACGATTATATGCGCAATTAGTAGTAAAATTGTTATTTTACCTAAAATAGAAGCAAACATCACAATTTTTTTGAGAACAGTGCCTTCCTTATTCATTGACACTCCTCTTAAAGCTTTTAACATATACTGGATATTTATTTTATGAACTTCGCAAGTTAAAAACTTTAAGTAGAATAAAAATATGATTATGATATCAATACTACTAATACTACTATACGTCTGGAAGGTGTAGTTTCTTGGTGAAAATTAGCAGCATAATAAACATTTTCTCAATATTTCTCAAAGTATTTCTAGGAATTATGATATTCACCGCCGTTTTCTCCTTAATTTACGTGAATATTACAGTTGAACCAGCTGAATATGGAATAAATGAAGATTTTAACATTTACGTGAAAGGAACAATAGTTGTTCAAAACGCTGGGTTTTACGAATTCGACGATTTAAATATTACTTTAACGTTTCAAAACCAATATGAGAATGAAACTTTTGCCCAGGTTTCACAACCGCTTGGAAAAATACCTGCTGACCCTTCACCACAATACAAGTCTTTTGACCTTCAGGTACCCTTATCGCAGCTTTTTTCATATAAACAATTAATATTGAACGATACTTTGATTCTCATGAATTTAGAAATTAAAGGCGAATATGCTTTGGGTCTCATACCCTTTGGCATCACCGTTAAACAACCTATTGAATGGGAAGCACCACTAGATCAATTAAAAGTTTATTTAACAGTAAATGACTATAATTCTACGCATAAAAGCGTGACAATAAACTATGAATTCTACAGTCCAGCATACTATTCTTATATACTAAACATCTCATATTTTTATTTGCAAAATTCCAAAGAAACCTACGTAGATACGCTTTCAGTTTCTGTTCCTCAAGATAGACACATATCTGATCATACTCTACCGTTTGTAGTTCCAAATGGTTCCACCGTTAAAGTTGTTTTTTTATCCGAACTAGGGTTTACATATGAGGTTTTATTGGAGGTTGGCTAATTGACTGATAGAAAACTTATAAGAAAAGGTGTATTTGTTGCAATCTCAAGTTTGTTTTTCTACGTTGCTTTACCCTACATAATATACACTAAATATTTAGTTCAATTTCCTCAACTTGCATTGGAAAGTTACATTAATTGGATTATGCGTATGGGTGTAATTATAGCTGGAATACAGTTCTTTAAAAGCGTTTCATCTGAAAAAACCACAAGACAGGCTCTTGGAGATCTCCTGCTATCAATTGTTTATCTAATATTCTTCTTTAAGCTCTTTACTCTCGAAGTAGTTGCGAACGTTACTGAAAATGTTACGGTTATCATAAGTATGGAGGGTTTTATCTACATTTATCTTCTTGCAGCTTTAATAGGCATATTTGCAAATGTTATTAGAGTTTTCGAGGTGTGGAACAGTGCAAGGAGAAGTAGATCTTTTTAAAAAATATTTAGAAAAATTTTTGTACTACTTTATTCCATTTGCCGAAAAACTTCTTAACTATCTAAGAGAAAACATTTTTCCATACCTTACGGAAGTTACGGACTACTTTCGAAGACTTTCAGAGAAATTGCCAGTCAATTTTGAGCTGTATATTCTGATTTTCATTATTCTTATAATTTTAGGTGTGATAGTTAATTGGAAACTTGAAGGAAAAGAAGAAGAGGAAAAGAAGAAAAAGGAGAAAAAAGAAATATCTGATTTATTCTTCGCTCTCTCTTGAAAGTAATTTAAGTACCAATGCAATTATGAGAACTATTACCGCCTTTATGTATCCTTTATACTTTTTCAGTCTTTTAACCCACTTTAACGAAGCATCTGAAAGATCTACCTTTGAAATCGCGTAGTAAAAGATTATCCCAGCTATCCCAATTATAATATAGCCTATAAACCCTTCAAATCCGGTAAGAACCGGTGCCAACACAGTTCTAAATAGTAATATTCCTGTAGAATATGCAACGAAGAGATGCAGCGAAGTTTTACCGAGAAAAGCTGGAATAAATATCTTTAAAACTGGATATTTTTTGGTTCCAAGATAAGCAAAGAGTACATCATCAGGTAGAGGCGTTAAGGTAAAGACAAAAACTGTTACGTCTACATATTCGTCTAAAACGTCGTCAAGCCATGTTAGAAAGTTTTTAAGGTTTTCAGGCATGCTAACTGTTTTTCCAGATAAATCTACAACTATTTTCCCCAAGTATCCAAGTACGTAGGCTGAAAACTCTCCTAATGCTGCCCCAAGTCCCGCTGAAATTGAGGCAAGCACCGGGTTTATTCCGCCTGAAACGAGTGCCGCAAAGAGAAGTAGACTTGGCGTAAAGGACACTACTACTCCGATGCTGCCAAGTAAGCCCAGTATAAAGGATAACAAATAGGGATGTACGCTTGCTATGCTCAGAATCGCGTCAATGATATTCATAGGTTTCCCCACATTTTGTTGCTACAAATATTATAACTAACTCAAATTTATTAATTTTATCTTTAATACTGTTTCATTTTCCAACTTTAAATATTTCCTTCCTCTTTAAGTTCCAAAAACCCAATATTACGTTATCTGACGAATTTAATAATATGAAACATTTAATGCCACAAACAACTTTTTAGACAACCTTAAATATAATCCCTTCAGATCTCCTAATTTGACCCGCGAATCATCTCCTCACACTAAATACCGCTCAATATTTCCCTAACATCACGCTAACAGATTAGTTGTAAATCGCTGGTGAAGATAAATTTATTAAGACCACATCTTAGACTAGAAACAGCATTAACAATTATTTCTCCACCAATTAATTACGATAAAACAATTTAACAACTGGCCAACATGGAGAGATTGAAACATGGATTACGAAGAAACAAAACAAAAAAATTAACATTCTAAAACCCCATAATGGAAGTGATAACTATGTCTGAACTAGAGGATCTCCTTACATTAGAGGAAAGAAAGTTTAGAAAAGTGACCCTTTGGTTTCATTCAGAGAAAACTAAACTTTACGGCGAAGTCTGGATGCCAACACACGTTGAAGACCCATTAAAAAGAATCGTAATTATGGTACATCCTCATCCAAAAGAAGGAGGAAACATGAAAAACCTAGTAACTGCCAGCGTAGCTGAAAGCCTAATTCAAAAAGGAATATCCACATTCCTATTTAATTTACGAGGTGTTAAACCATCAAAAGGCAAACCTGGAACCGGTTCAGAAGACATTAAAGACGTAGTAAACGCTATAAACAGAGTTAAAACGTTAGGATTTGAGAAAATAGGCCTCTGCGGCTACAGTTTCGGAGCAACGATTGCTCTGGCTGCATCAACAGAAACTCCAGTAAACGCTCTAGCGGTTATCTCGCCGAAAAAGGCAACAAAAGAAATAACTCTTGAAGTAGATGAAAAGTGTAGCAAAATATGTCTACCAACCATGGTAATATGTGGATCAGAAGAAAACAAGGAAGACCTAAGTTGCATAAAGGAAATTTACAGTAAAATCCCCTCCACCAACAAAGTGCTAGATGTTATTGAAGGCGCAGACCACGAATTTTACGGATTCACCGGAAAACTCTGCGATAAAATTGCAAGTTTCTTTGAGACACACCTATGAATGTTTAAAAGTTTGCTCTGATAGGCGAAAGGTTAAGAGGAGTTGGATTTGAACTTAATTCTCTTCTGTGAGAAAAAAGCTCTTTAAAAATCCTTCTATAGATTTTTGAAGCTTTTTCCTCGTCACCCAGCTCTTCAACAAGGAAATCTAATGCATCCGCAGGATTATTGGTTGCCATCCAATATGCAAGTTTATAAACAATTTCATCAATTTCAATGCCTTCAACTTTAATTTTCTTCCAAGACTTAACCACTTACCTCACCTCCTTAACAGCTTCTAAAACCTTAGAAACATTAACCTTAAACGGATAAGCAACTAGCTGCGCATCCTCATTCTCTTTAACGAAAAGAATTTTAATATCGTCGCCATCAAAGAACCCGTAAAAAACGCCGTTACAATTAACCTCGTCCCTAATCATCTCAGTAACAAAACTCAAATATTTGCCAATCCTCTCCAAAGCACCAGGCTTACCGGCGTAACCATTAACTTCTTCAACAACCTTTTCATCCTTGAACACCAACATGGACATAGGAGTTAAACCCAGATCCTTCTCAACAAGCTTCTCATACAACATCACATACCTCCTTAACTATTCAAGTAGTACTATGTATCACCACAATATATAAAACCAAGAAAAACAAATAGCAAAAATAACTCAAAAAACAGAAAATAACATATAAGTGAATTACATTGCGTTAATATATATGAAGTCATTTTTTCCGGTAGATTAATAGTGAAAAAAAATTCTGACAAGAGCCGAAAATACTATATATGAAAGTACGTTCAACTTATAGTAGGTGCACTAAACATGGTTGAAGAAATTAAACTAAGAGTACCACAAAAGTACTTTGAACTGCTTCCTGAGCCAATTAAGTATGCAAGGAACAATAACACATTAGTTCAGATTAGAAACTCACTTATCTGGTTATTTTACCTTTACGACCTGCCAGAAGAAAAAAGAAACAAAACGCTTCAGGAACTGCTTAAAATCGATTACCAAACAAAGTTGAACTTATATCCAGGTTTTGATCCTGTAGGGGTATTTTTGTACTTTCAAACTAGCTGTGAGGAAATTATTTGGTCTATTAAAAAGATTTTGAAAAGAATAGATCAATATAAGATAACACATCCAGGACTCATAACCACTTCATTGTACTCGGTATGGGTTCAACCGTACAATCTCAATGAAAACGAATATAGATTACTTGTGGAAATTACAAGAAATCCCGGAGGATCATTTAGAGAATGGAGCAGAAACGCTAAACTTAGTTTAGCCGGCGTTAAATATGTATTTGATAGGTTAAGGAAGAAATTATTTTTAAGAATTAATTCCATGGTAAATTTTAATGCATTAAAATTGAAGCATATTTTTATACGTATGTCTGGGGTTTATAGCAATGAGTTAAAAAAGAGGATAAGGGAAGAATTTCTTAGAATCGCTTGGTGTCGCTCTGTTTGGTGGTTTGCATCCGACCCTAACACATTATTTGTATCTTTAACGATACCCTCACATACTCGTTTTGTTCAATATTTCCTCGAGTATATAGGGTCTTTCTTGAACATCGGGAACATAGATGTATATGAAGTTAAAGAGATGTTTTTATCATACAATCTCACTGCTTATGATCCCAAATCTGGATGGAACTTTTCTCCAAGTACTTGGACTATGTTTTCTCTTTCAAAAACATCCGAAGATTACTTGGATTATCTTAAAAAAATGAACCCCGTCCATAGACTTACTTATACAAACTTACCTGACTTTAAATTTTCCAAGAAAGATCTTTATATAATTTCTGGGCTTTTCAAGGATTTCAGACTAAAGAAAACAATTCTGAGTAATATTTCTGGTTATTCTTTACCAACTGTTTCCAAAAAAATAAAAGAATTTGTTGAAAAGAAGATTATTTGTCCAGTTCCTTTTATTGCGAATATTGGTCTTTTTAGTTCAGTAGCCCTGCTTTGGGAAAGATCTCTCAAGGACATAGAATATTTAATTTATACATCTGCTGAACTACCATATGTTATTGGTTATAGGATGGAAAAAAACTTCCCCTCTTCCGAAACCTATTTGCTGTTATTTATATGGTTACCTGGTACGGTTTCTTGGGATTTTGTTCAACACTTCAGCGAACTTGGTAGGGAAATAGGGCTAAGAGACGTTTATTACGAATACATGGGACATGGAAGTTTTACTATTGATAGATTCATTCATCTCTGGGACGAGAAAAAACAGGTTTGGAAGTGGAAAGGAACCATCTAAAAAAGAAAATAAAAAACATAGAGATATAAATCAGCTTATCTCTTATAATTCATCCGGGAAAGTTTCCTCCAGGGTTGCTAGCGTTCTGAGGCCCTGCTATTCCTGGTGCTTGAAGAGATAACCACAGCAGTGTTGTTAGTAGTAGCATGTATAGTATTAGGTATCTTTTATCGTTTAGTTTTAGTAGTAGTTTGGGTGTTTCGAGCATGTCCTCAATCCTCTCCTTGTGTTTTTGTTTTAAGTTTTGAGGTTGCCTCTATATAAATATTAGGTTGCTCTGTTATTGGCTTAGAGAGAGTTAAATTGAGAAAAAAATGTTATAAGAAAATCTATTCCTTTTTAGCTTTATTGGTATTGTTTATGGCTTTTTTAATGAGTTGTAGTGTTTTATTACAAATATTTGGAGGGAAATGTTTTCGAAAATTTGGTTTAGATGCTTAGAGAAGGCTTTTTAAAAGTAGTTTTTTATGTTACTACAATAGAGGTTTTCGTATTGGAGAACGAAGGTAATACGTGGGTGATATTTTGGTGTTATGTGTTGTTTAGGACTTGTATTTCTGCTGCTGTTTCCATGGCTTGTTTTTGCATTATTGGTTTTAGTTTTTCTATTGCTTCTTGTAGTGCTAGGAATATTAGGCCTAGTTTTACTCTTTTTGATGTGAAGGCTGTTAGTAGGGTGTTTTCGTCTATTGATGTTATTACTATGTATCCGTTGTCTCCTTCGAGTATTACTCTTTGTAGGAAGCCTTTGTTGAGTTGTAGGTTTGCTTTTTCTCCTACGCTGATTAGTGTTGCTGTTATGGCTGATATGACGATTTCATCTATTTCTTGTGGTAGTAGGGATACTACTGGTAGGCCTTCTGATGATACTATTGATAGGCCTTCTATTTCACGGTGTTTGTGTATTATTTCTTTTAGTGCTTGTTTTAGTTCTTCTTGGGACATTTCTTGCACCTTAAGTGCGATAAGCAATAACTTATTCTATTGTTATAACATCTATTGCTACTTATAAACCTTTCCGAAGCGTTTAATTTCACCTAGAAGGGTTGTGAAATATTTAGTAGCAAACAAATAAATAAGGTTTTCCCATAGGTTAAGAAAGTTGTACAGCTAAAGGTTCATGTGGGAAAATGAACAATATTGGTGCCTCTGATTCTATTTTTATCAAAACATGTTAGAAACGGTTGGATAACCGGCTATGTTATCTTTTTAATAACATTGCCATCTATTTTTATAATTCCTATTTCCTCGAGTTCATTTAAGATTCTTTTAACGTGTACTGGAGGGATACCCAATGTTTTGCTGAGTTCGTTAATGTTTCTTGGCCCTGTTTCGCTTATTATGGTGTATATTTTGAGTTTTGGCTCGTTTTTAAACATTTTTCTCCATTCCTCACTTACTTTTACTAGTTGGTTAAGTTCGCTTTCCAACATGTTTATTTTTTCTTCTTTTTCTGTGAGTTTTTTCTCAAATACTGTGATCTCTCTTCTCTGTTTTTCAGTTAGTGATTTACATTGGTTAAGTTTAACTTTCAGTTCTTCTTCGCTTCTTTTAAAAGAAGAGATCTTCTCTTCTTTATCTTTAATGTTCTCTTCTAATCTTTTTATTTCCGCTTTCTTTTCTGCAATTTCTTTGTTTAGTTTTTCGACTTCGTTTTCTTTCTCTTTCAGTTTTGATCTTAGTCTCTTAAGTTCTTCTTCCAATACTTCTACTTCGCTTTTTAATTTGGCAATTGTGTTTTCCTTTTCTTCTAAGTTTCTCATGTATTCTTCAAGTAGATTTTCTTTTTGTTCAAGAGCCTTATGGAGTTTTTCAACTCTTTTATTTAATATTTCAATTGCCATTTTTTGACCTTCGGTTAAAGACCCCTCTTTCATTAAAATCCCCGATTAAAATATTGAAACCAAACATATAAATATCCTTTCATTTGGCGGACATCAACAGTTCTTTAAGATACAATAGAGAAATTCTGCAGAATGTTTTTGCCAAATAATATCAAAATGTACGTAAAAAATTTAGGTAGTTCTATGTTCTGGTTTTGTCGAAACAGTATGGTGGGCGAAGTCGTAAGTTTTATAGGGCTTTGTGTTTAGCTTGATTGCTAAAGGTTGAAGATACACATTTAATGTTATCTTTGTTTGGAGGAGTTTGATTTGGGTTTTAAAGATCTATGGAATTTACAGTTAAAGAAAGTAAATAACGCATTAATTAGTTTTCTAGATGAGAAGATAAAGGAAGCTGAGAAAATATCTCCTGTTAATGTTCAATTTTATGAGGATATTAGGGATTTTGTTTTGCGTGGCGGTAAGAGGCTGAGACCCGTGGGCTTGGTTTTTGCTTATGAAGGTGTTGGTGCCAAATATAAGGGTAATGTTTATAGGGCTTCTCTGTGTGTTGAGTTGCTGCATAATTCTACTCTTGTTCACGATGATATTATTGATCATGATGAGTTGCGTCGTGGTGGTCCTACTTTTCATGTTTTGTATAGGGATAGGTTTAGGGAGGAGTTTGGTGATGTTGTTGCTGAGGATTTCGGTGTTGCTATGGGTATTTTGGGTGGAGATTTGGTTTGGAATCTTGGTTTGGAGGCGATTTTGACTTCTGGTTTTCCTTCTGATCAATGTGTTGAGGCTGCTAGGCTTTTTCAAAAAGCTTTTCAAAACGTTGTTGACGGTGTTCTTTACGAGTCTTTTTTGGCTAAGAGGGGAGATGTTAGTGAAGAGGAGTATATGTTGATGATTAAGTTGAAGACTGCTTGTCTTTTTGAGAAAAGTTTGCTTATAGGGGCTGTTTTAGGTGGAGGAACTGAGGAGCAGATGAGGACTTTGAGTGGTTATGCTATTAAGGTTGGTCAAGCTTTTCAGATTCAAGACGATATTTTAGGTAGTTTTGGTAAGGAAGAAGTTACAGGTAAACCTGCTGACAGTGACATTAAGGAGGGTAAGAGAACTATTTTGGTGGTAAAAGCTCTTGAAACACTTGAAGAAAAGGAAAGGGAAAGAATGCTTAATATTTTAGGTAGAAGTGATGCAACCCCTGATGAGGTTAATTTTGTACGTGACATGTTTGTTAAGAGTGGAGCCTTAGACTATGCTAAGAAAAAAGCTTTTAAACTTAAAGATGAAGCCAAGGAACTATTAAAGCAGGCTGATCCGCCTCTTTCAGCCGACGCAGAAAGGTTTTTCTTGGACTTGGCAGACTTCGTTGTTTCACGAATATACTAAGAGATGTAGCAATTAGGAGATAAACCTCAACGAGGTATGTATCGTAGCCTATATATCAATTATGTTTTTCTCTCCCTTTTTCACCATTTTTCTGTCTAATAGGAAAACTATATTTACTTTGAAAGCTTCTCTTTTTATTTCTTTTTCAAGTTTAGTGAATATGGCTGTTCCATTATATATTTTGGCAAGTGCTAGCGTGAAGCAGTCTGGCAGAGCTATAGATCTTCTGCACTTTATTTGTGATGCTTCCTCTATTAGCTCACTTGTAGGTATTATTTCTATGAACCCTGATAGTTTTAAGTATCGAGGTTTTTCTAACGCTATGTTGAGGGATGTCTTCCGGCAAATTATGTATAGAAGTTCTGTTAAAGCAAGTTCATGTGTTAGCCCGATGACTTCTTCTTTTATTAGGTGATCCTTTAGTGAATTGAACTTTTTTCACCTAGGGCTAGTCCTATTAAAATTCCACCGTCAAGTGCAAATATTCTGTTAAGCAGGTTTTTCATCTTTTCTCCTCTCTGCTAATAATTCTGCATATGCGTCTTTAAATGAAACGTCTTCAATTGGCTTTGTAAATAGCTCAAAAAAGACTTTCCTTTTACCTTTCGATCGATATTGCTGGATAAGTAAGTTTAATGCTTCATTCAAGCTTACACGTCTTTTTAGCTTTGCCTGAAGTTCACCAGCTATTTTTGCTAGTTTCTTTTTAGTTTCTTCATCGACGTTTATTGTTGTTATTTATATCACCTTGACATAATTACACTCTTATTAGGTAGTCGTGATTTATGATAAAATATATCTTACTGTCCTTTAGTTTTGAATATTTTGAATTTTGACTAGCATGTTAACTTTCAAGTAATAGTGGTTCTCAGTGTAAAGTGATGTTTATTATTTGAGATGTTTATATTATTTTGGTGAGTTTATGCTGGTTGAGTTTGCAAGACTCTTCTTTAGTTTTCTTGTGTTTTTTTATGCTTCTTATTATGATTTGAAAGAGAGGATTGTTCCGAATAAAGGTTGGTTAATTATATATCCAGTAGCTGTCAGTGTTAATGTTTTGAGTTTCTATTTGGAACAGAATTTACAGGACATTGCGATTTCGATGTTTTCGATTTTCATCGCAATGGTAGTGGGGTTATTGTGTTTTTATTCTGGTTTTCTTGGAGGAGGAGATGTTAAGACGTTTATTGCGGTCTCTCTTCTATGTCCAACCTCCATTTTCAACAGTCAAAGCCTATTTTCCCCCTTCCTACCTCTTTCCACCATCGTTAATAGCATTTTTCTTCTCTTAATGATTAGCCTTTACTTTTTCGTTAAAAACGTTTTTAAAATCGTAAAGGGTGAGAGAATTTTTGAAGGATTTGAACATGAACCACTCTGGAGAAAACTTCTTGCCATGGCTATTGGCTACAAAGTTTGCGGAAAAACCGACTGGAAATTTTTTAGAGTAATTGAAAAAAGAATTGGAGAAAAAAAGCTTTTTTATTTTTCAGATTCGGGTTCCGACGAGGCTGTTTATTTAGGAGAAGTTTGGGCATCACCCATTATTCCTTTTGTAGTGTTAATGTTTTTAGGTTTCATGCTTTCCTTGTTTTTCGGCGATATTTTAACAATTATAATTCGGTTTGTTGGAATAACATGATAGTTAGTGTTCATATCAAAATAAAGTGATATTCGAGAATAGTAGGATTGTTCATTTTATTTGTTCCTTTAGCTCTTTTAATAGTTTTTGGAGTTTTTTGTCTTTATATAGAAGTCTATCTAGTATTTCGTCGCTAAGTTCCTCATTTGTTAATTCTATTGCAACTCTACCCCAGTAACCACATTCTTTGCAAAGGAACTTTGGCCTAGTTATACCCATTGCGCCTAAGATATCGAATTTTGCTTTCATAAACTGTATTTGAGGACTTTTACAAACAGGGCAAATTTTAACAACAACTTTTATTCCTTTCTTCTTTAATTCCTCGAAGACGTTTAACAGTTCTTCAAGGTGCTTTGATTCAGCTGTCTTCTTAGACATGTCCTCCACATCGCAGATTTTACAGCCATACTTAATGGAGAATGTTTATTAAGATTTATTGTTACGCTTCGAAATGTTGATCAAACAATTATGCAACAAATTACCTTTACATGTTGATGGAAAAGAAACGCTTGCATTTACCTCTTTCAACTAGGAAGTCAATCTTGCGGAGCATAAAACATAAAGGTGGCATTGTACAACTCTTATTGACTTACCTAAAGACTTTCAGGCCTTTCTGAACGGATATGTAGATTTCCAGTAATTAAAATACTTTGGTACAGTTTTAAACCATTACAGCTATCTGAGAAACTAGAAACATGAGATCTTACTAATCCAACTTCATGTTTACATGTACAGTTACTGGTTTAGACGTAGGGCTTTCCTAGTGTAAGCTATCTCAATAGTTTTTTAAATGATAAAGTGCTGTATTAAACCTAAAATAAAATAGTTAATAATTTGAAATTGTAGCTTAAATTTTGGCTAGGTGGTTTTGAATGGGTAGAAGAAGATATAAATCGGAATACAAGGCTTATTCCTCACTGGCGGTTGGTTTAATTCTCATTGCATGGGGGATATTATCTTACTTTGGAATCTTTCCAGGAAGTATATGGATTGCTTTTGCTGGTTTCTGGATTTTGGGAACAGCTATCTCAATTTTATTGAGCCGTGGATCTGTTTTAAAAACGGTGCTTTACTCTTTAAAAAGTTATAAAAGAGTTAAACTTGATCAGCTTGCAAAAGAATTAGATATGAGACCAGACGAGTTGAGGGCGGCGATAGTAGATTTAAGGGCAGAAGGAAAAATAGATGTTAGGTTTGACCCTGAAACGGGAGAAGTTATTGTCGGTGAAAGTTTCGAAAAAGTAAAGGGAGGAAAAAGATTCTGCCAATACTGTGGAGAACCAGTACCAGAAACAGCTAGATTCTGCCCATCATGCGGATCATACATCGAAGAATAGCGATTTTAAGTTAGTAAGACTTACAACACTACAGTTTCTTCACGTGTCACGATGTTACAACTTTTATTTTTAAATTTAGCAAAAATATCTTCCGTATCTCTTCCTCGTTTAATTTAGATTCCACATGAACACTTCCAAATTTTAAATCAATAGTATATTAGAGCTTCTAATTCCTAATCTACTGCTGATCAATGCGAGAAATCGTAGGTGCAACCAAGTAAAATCTTGTGCCATGCTGTATGCATTTTGAGTGTTTAAGGAAGAAGAACAAGGTATAACTATTTTGAGATTAAGTTCTTTAAGATTTTTAGTATTGTTTGGGCGTTTGGTAGCATTCCATGGTTGTTGTTAAGGTAGATGTACGCTTTTTCCGGTTTTTTCTTAACTATTTTTTGGGCGATTTCTTTGAGTTCTTCTTCGGTGTAATAGTGTGAGTACCATGCTGTTCTTCCATGTAATCTTAGGTAAACTATGTTGTTAGTTGTGTATATTTCTCTTGGGAAATCTGGTGAGTCTATGGAGACCAATGTTATTCCAAGGTTTTCTGCCCATCTGATCCATTTATCTGTGAACCAGTTCATGTTTCTCCATTCAAGGGCAAATCTTTCTCCCAATTCACATTTTGAAACAAATTTTTCTATTCTTTGAACATATTTTTCCGAAGGTTCTAGAGAAGGAGGTAACTGAAAAAGGTAGAAATCTATTTTATCATCTAATGGCTCAAACAGTTTTTTGAATTTCATCCACGTTTGATAAGCCCTATCGCCGAGCTTAAAGACATGTGTAACAAAACGGTTAACTTTAATAGCCCATCTCAAATTTGGACTAAATCTCATAGTTTTTTTAGCCCACGATTTTACTTGGTTCGGAAAAGGAAAACGGTAAAAAGAAGCATTTAACTCTAAACTATTAAGACCAGATCTCTTAAGATACCACTCCAATCCATCAGGATTCCAACTATAGGAAAAGCCTGAGGTACCTACAAAAACCTTCATTCTACTCAATTTAGTCATTTTAACTTCACTTAGGATATATTATTTTATTTTTCTTTAGTATTTTATTTTTCTTTAGTTTCCGAAAATATTTTACTAAATATATGTCTCTCTACTCTGAACTTTAAACCTGTTAATTTGATGTAGAGTTCTTCTACGGATTCTTTAAGTTTACCTTCTTGATGTAACCTTTTTAATAGTGCTAAAGTGCCCATTACAGTTACACCAAGATCTCTAGCTAATTTTCTAGCTTTCTTATCATCCAATACGGCTACCTTCCCCTTAATTAGCGCTATAAAGATTGTCGACGATTCTCCCTTGCCGAGCCCAGGAAAATCTTTTTCAACTTCCTCTAACGTTATCAGTTTTCTATCTACGAGCTCCTTGATCCTAAAATATGCTTCATTTTCCTTTACGCTTAGTTCTTTCACTACAGCACTAGGAACTTCAATTTTATTAAAAAAATTAAAAGCATCATCTAAATATCCCAGTTTTGTTAAAATTATTAAAACTGATGTGTCAAAAACTGCCGAAAACTTTTTTGTACGCCTCAAGTTCCTTCTCAACCTCTTCTTCATCGTAAAAACTATATTTTACACCAAGTTTATCAAGAAGATCCCAAAGTTCATCAACTCTAATGCCTAACAATTCAGCAGCCTTTCCAAAGGAAATTTTACCAGAAAGCAAAAGACCAAGAACCAAGAACAATTTTTCCTTGTCATGATAAGGAACGACTATGCTGTTCAACAATACGTTTACATCACTCACATGCAACACCTACCATTTAATTCCTATGTGATATTAATAAAGATAATTAATGAAACAAGAGGAAAGATAATGGTGTCAACTCTAGATTGAGATAGTTAAAGTGCTGTTAGAATTGTTTTCTTTACGAATTCCTTGGTTAAGGTTAGGTCGTCTATGTAAACGAATTCGTTTAGTCCGTGAAAGTTATTGTCTCCTCTTAGGGCTCCGAATTGAATTACAGGCATTCTATCTATTAAATGTACTCCATCAGTTCCCCCTAGTTCAACGATTATCTTTGGCTCTTTTCCAGTTACTTCTCTTAAAATTTGCCTGAATTTCTCTATAACTTTTTCATCGGTTGTAACCCACGCATCCATGAGACCCTTTGCATCTACTTCAACCTCAATGTTATTTTCCTTGGCAAACTGCTCTATT
>JAUQZC010000076.1 GCA_030587435.1 Candidatus Baldrarchaeota archaeon
AACATCAAATATTGCAGTATAGAATCATCACTAACTTTAAAGCCATCCAAATAAAAAGAGCTGAGAGAAATCTCAGCAAATTAAGTTTTGTTATTTCCAACCTCTTGCTACAATCAAATATACCAGAATAAGTGCCATCACTAAACATGCAACTATTGAAACAATAGTAGATGTTGCGGCTAGGCCCAAAAGACTATACTGTTCCCACGCAATGAAACCCGTTGAAACTAAAGAAATTAAAATTAAGACGAAACCTCCGCCAGCTGCCCATTCCTGTTGCTGGAAGAAACCTATTGATAGTGCAAAGGCAATTATACCGTATAGAATTAACATGTAGCTACCTGTAGCACCTATACGCTGTATTATCTCGATATCTTGCGATGAAATGCCGGAAACATAGTTCTCTATTGCTCCTAGGTCAAAGAGTCTTGTAGCACCAAGTAATATTAGAAAAGCACCTACTAGCAAGAATAGAAAGCCAACAAACGCGGCTCCTCTAGGCCCTGTTCTTCCCATAAAATCACCATTTACAGTTTAACGAAAGTCAGACCAAACAATATATAAATTTTTTTATAATCCAAATTGTCAATGGAGTATTTATTAAGTAATAGTTTTACTGATGGCTACTTCAATAATTAGCTTAAGCCGTTTATATTACTGAAACAAGCGGTTTTTTGTCTAAAATATGAATATATTACATTAAATTATTGGCATTTCACACATTTCTGAAATTTTCGGTTTTCCAAGATACAAAGAGGAACATTAATAACCTTTTCAAGGAATTTTAAAGTAGTAAATATTTTGTGAATAGACTTGGAAGGGTTATAAAATTGAGTATAGGAATTCTTTTGAACGTTTTCGCAAGATATCCATTTATTGTTCTTGCCTGTTTACTATTAGGCGGAGGAATTCTACTCGGAATAACTGGCTTAATCACCGGGATACAGCTATTTAAGCTGCTTTCCGTTGTTCTAATAGTCTGCGGTTTAGCCGTAATCTCCGTAAAAATTATCCTGAAGTTAGGTCATCAAAAGAGCTGATATTCATCATTCGGAGCACTGCAAGCAACTTATTTTATGTTCAACTTCAAAAGTTTCAAAACCCCACATGAAACTATTTACCGTAAATTTCACGGCTGCAGCTGCATTAAGCAATATTTTATCTTCAAAACATAAAACAAAAATAGAATTATAAACCTGATAATATGTCGGCACCTTAACCAATAAAATGTTTTATTACAGCCTTACAAAACTAAGTTATTGCATCTATACAACCAATTCTATTTGGCGGGTTTAGTCACATTACCCACATATATTTTTGAGTATCTTTAAAAATAAGCAGAGGAATTGTTAAATTATGCCACGGTTCCTAGATTTATTTCTCTATGAAATCCGTCAAAGCAAAGACAAAATAAAGAAACTTTTAACAATTTCAAAAGACAAACTTCAACTATATGAAAGTCTTTTCCCTAAATACTGGAATTCCCTTCCCGATATTCAAAATTTTAAGGGAGAAGTTTTCGCCGTGGACAGTAGCGACGGCATTATTGAATATAGGGATGGCGTAATTATTCATATTTGCCGAGCATTAGCATTGTCAAATACTCGTAAAGAATGTAGGGAATTAAAAGTAAACATCTTTTATGATCCGAGGAAAAGAAATGATCTTGTAATTTTTAGAAGTCGAATGAGGGAGCACCTAGAACATTTAGTTTCCCTAAAATGTTTAAACAATTACAATGAAGATTTAAATAGCCGAGTATTGTTTTTAGACGGTTCCCTCTACGGTAGAATGTCACATGTACCAAAAGACTCAGAAATACCTGGTTATCAATCTTTCATGTTAGATTACATAGAAACTTACAGCAACCTTCTCAAAAAATCTAGGGAGAAAAACATACCAATAATAGGTGTAAGCAAAGATTCGAGATCAAGACTTTTAGGAAGAATCCTACTTACACACAAACTAAAAAACTATCTTACACGTAGCTCATTAAACTCTGAAACGGAAACAGCAGTATTGTCTAGCTGGAGTGAAGTTTGGAAAAGACCTAGAAACGCTTTGAGGAAAATAGAAAAACTTTCAAAAGAAACCACAATACCCTCTGAAATCAAAGAAGTTTTCAAAGAGGCTTTAACCTCGAGACCAGACATCCAAATCATATCTAGTCTCATAAAAGAACCGGGATACACAACTCCACTTATTTTAGGAATACCAACACCTGCTCTCGACCCACTACTGTATGCTTTCGAGAGCGGAACCTTAGAAACCTACATTGAAAACAATTTTTCAAAAGCTCTAGTCGAAGAAGGAGAAGAAATAGTAGAAAAAGCCAAAAAAATTTTACTAAAAATATTCGAATATCCTGCAATCTACATGTTCTATTACATCCCAGGAAAAAACGAAATTCCACTGCGAATAGATGTTCCCGGCTGGACACTTGGATTTAACTATCACATGGATGACGTAAAAAGCTACGAGACCCCTTACTCCGAGAATAAACTTGAATGGATACTAAACATGTTAAACAGTTTTTATGCTGGACCAAAACACTACAACGTTTTATTAGAAGAGGTTGATCTGAAAGTTAAGCTCAAACAAAGAGATCTTATAACCATTTATGAATCAGCCTTAACGAAAGAGCTTAAAATCTTGATAGAACATACGAGGGATGTAAGACGTGTCAAATACCCGTAGTCTCAAACTTCTCGGAAGAATAGTTGGAGAAGCATCCCCAACAGAATTCCTTTTCGTAGCAGATAAAGAAAACCACCCACCAAAATTCGAATACGTCATAGTTTACTCAAAAGAAGACGTAGGAGGAACCGTACAAGAAGTACAGGTACTAGCACAAGTAACAGGAGTAATATCGAGAAGCACATCCTACAACATAGATTTAGATCTTGAAGCCCTAGAGAGAATGTTCCACGCAGGAATAGAAGATGTTAACGTAATTTGCCAAGCAAGAACCCTAGGATACATGGCTGAAATCAACGGGAAAAAAGAAATTTTGATACCGAGAAGAGCAATATACCCAGGAAACGAAGTTTACCTAGCACCAGACGAACTAGTACAAGAATTCTTCTCGTACCCCGAAGAAGAAGGACTACACATAGGCTACCTAATATCGAGAAGCACAATACCAGTTCACATATCAGTTAACGGCTTCAAAAGGCATCTAGCAATATTAGCGCAAACAGGAGCAGGAAAATCATATACAGTAGGCGTACTAGTAGAAGAACTCTTAGCTAAAGGAGCCACGATAATAATCATTGACCCCCATGCAGACTACGTTTTCCTAAGCAGAAAACCTGATGGAACAAGATACGAATATGCTGATAGAATTAAAATTTTCAGAAACCCCAGCAGCACGGGAAGATATTCTAAAGAGGAACTAGACAACGTATACGACTACACGATTAGGTTCTCCGATTTAACGGACGAGGAAATCTGTGAAATCTTAGAGATACCTGAAAAATGGACAAACATCAAAGCAATAATATCGGAAGCACTCAGCGAACTAAAAGAAGAAAAAGGAGGAGGCTACACGTATAAGGATCTTGTAAGCAAACTTGAAGAAATAGCTAAAAGCGGAAATAAAAAGAAAGCGCCCCATGCTTTCAACGCCTTAAAACATGTTAGAAAACTTGAAAAACTAAAGGTTTTCGGAGAAGAAACCACGTCAATAAAAGAAATGTTAAAACCGGTTCAACTGTCAGTCATAGATCTCTCCGGCTTAAATGATGCAAGCATGGACTACATTACATATCGCATTTTAAACAGCTGCTACAACGAAGTGTCAAGTGGAAACTTCCAGTACCCAATCTTCGTAATAATAGAAGAAGCCCATAAATTCATACCTAGAAAAAGAGAAGGGCGAAGAATGTCTAGAGAAATAATAAACGTTATTGCAGCTGAAGGAAGAAAATTCGGAATATTCATGACTCTAATAAGTCAAAGACCTTCAAAAATAGATCCAGACGCCCTAAGCCAATGCAACAGTCAAATAATACTTCGAGTTTCAAACCCCATGGATCAAAGAGCAATAATGGAGTCAAGTGAAAGACTAAGCGAATCTCTGCTCAGAGATCTCCCAGGTTTAAACGTAGGGGAAGCAGTAATAGTAGGCGAAGTAACAAAGGTTCCAGTAATGGTTAAAGTAAGAAGCAGACGCACAAAAGAGGGAGGAGCAGACATAGACATTTTAACAAAACTGAAACAGGCGAGAGAAGAGGCAAAAATCCTACAAGAAATAGAAGAAACCCAAGAGAAAACTGTGGTTCAAGAGGGTACAATGTTCTCAGAGGTGTAACAATGTCAACGATAAAAATATTGCACACAGCGGACAACCACTTGGATCCAGCCTTAACGATGTATCGACATAAAATAAACGAGAGAAGAAGAGATTTTTGGAATGCCTTCAAATATGTCTTAGACTACGCAGATAAAAGAAAACCGGACCTATTCCTAATATCAGGAGATCTATACGACAGAGTGAACCCTAGAAACCCGCCGAGAACACACATCCTAAAACATTTTCGACACCTACACAACAAAGGAACAAAAATATTCTTGATAGGAGGACATCATGATACCCCACGTTCAGTTGAGGAAGGAGCTTCACCTCTAGATGAACTTGCAGCCTCAGGATACGTAACATACCTAGCGGGAGTAATTAAACCTGCAATAGAACACGTAAAAATAAACGACTTAGATGTTTGCATATCAGGTTTAACCTACAACTTCAATCTAGCCCCGGGGGAGGATCCGTTAAGGAAATCTAAACCTGGAGTAGAAGGAGACATCAACATACTAATGCTACACTACACAATCCAGGAATTCGCATCTTACATAGTAAATGAGCCATTAGTTAGACTCTCAAACATACCAAGTGAAATAAACTATGTAGCAGCGGGACATATACATGAACATAAAGAAAAGCAGCGAAACAGAACCCTTGTAGCTTATCCTGGAAGCACCGAGCGAAAAAGCTTCATAGAAGAAAAAACAGAGAAAAAGGGCTTCTTATGGATAGAGTTAAATCAGGAAAAAATAGTAAACAAAGAGTTTATCGAAGTACCTACAAGACCAATGAAAACCTTAACCTACCATCTTACACCAAACACGTTAAGCCCAACAACAGAAATAATATCATACGCTTTACAACATAGAGACCCAGAACTCATTTTAAGGCTGCAAATAACTGGAAAAGTACCTTTACACACCTTAACAAAATATCAAAGAAACGAAATACTAAGAAGACTGTTAGATCACTTCTTTTTCGTTATAATAGACGATAGAGATCTCATATACAAGGCGGAGAAATTTGAAACAGTAGGAAGATTAACACCGCTTAAAGCCTTCACAGACTACATGAATCAACTAATACAAAAAGAAAACAACCAACAGCGGCGAAGAATACTTGAATTAGCAAAGAAAATAGGCGTAGAAAAACTTGAAGAGGCGGGGGCATGGTGATCCTAAACCGCCTAGAAGCTCACAACTTCAGAAAACTAAACATAACATTGGATTTTCCGCAAGGAATGCTTATAATAAAGGGGCCAAACGAAGCTGGAAAATCAACAATACTAGAAGCAATACTATACGCCTTATTCGGAAAACTTATGCGAGGAACAAAAGAACTGGCTATAAATCATCAATCAAACATAGCAAAAATAAAACTAACATTCACAGTGAACGGCCAACAATACCTAGTACAAAGAATACTGAAAAGAACAGAAACACACGCAAAAATATACAAAATAACATCTAACGGGCTAGTTCCACAAGCATTAACAGTACAAGAAACAAACAAGTTCATAAAAAATCTGCTTGGAGGCCTATCATTCAACGAGATCCTAGTAACAAACATAGTAGCACAAAAAGAACTAGACAAACTCCTAGAACTAAAAGGACAAAGCAGAGAAAAAATAATAAACGCTCTCCTAGGGCTTGAAAGCTACAACAAAGCAATAGAAAAAATAGCAGAGGAACGGAGAGAAAAAGGCCGTGAACTAGAAGCGAAAAAGGATAAGCTCAGCGAAATAGAAAAAAGACTAGAAGCATACAGAAAGGATCTAAAAGAACTGAAAGAGAAACAGCAAAAACTGAAAGACAATGAACAGGAGTTCAACGAGAAAAACAAAAAGTTAGAAGGAAAACGTCCAATATATTTAAAACTGAGAGAATATAGAGAGGCGTTAAATCAAAAACGTCAATTAGAAGCCGAACTAAAGGGAGTAGAAAACGTAGTAAAACAATTGAAACAAAACTTAGAGAATTTAGAGAAACAAATAGGAGAAAAACGAGAAACCCTGAATAAAACAATAGAGGAGGTATTAGAGGAAAACGATAGGCTCGTAAAAGAAAAGCAAAAACTTGAAAAATATAAAAACTTAGAAAAAACGAAAGAGTTGTTAAAAGAAGCGGAGAAAAGGTTTAAAGAACTTCAAGAATTAGAAAACAATAAGCAAACCTTATTAAATGGATTAAAAAAGGTAAAAGAAGAATTAAAACGGTTAAAGGAAAAACAGGAATCAAAAGAAACAAAAGAAATTCTAAAGAGAGAAGAGGAGCTTCAACAGAAACTCAAGAAAACAAAAATACCACCTATAATGCTTCTTTTACTACTTTTACCTTCCATCTTAGCTCTAATATCACTTCCACTAATTGTGATAGGTCCCTTAATTGTCACAGCATATATTTTCTACATTACAAAAATTAGAGGTTCTCTTCAACAAGAATTAATTAAAATAAAAGACAAGGTAATAGAATTAAAAGGACTACCAGCTTTAATTCAACAAAATGAAAAACAAGTGCGCGAACTAGAACAAAGCATAACAATAATGGAAAACCAAGAGGAAAACTTGGAAAACGAAATAAAAACAGCACTACTAAGTCTTGAAGAAAAATATAAGCCAAAAACATGGGTCGATCTCAAAGATCTATTCGAAAAAACCAAAGAAAACCTGTTGCGGCTGGAAAAAGAAAAAACTGAAACAGAAACAAAAATAGTAATACTAGCAAGCAAAATCCGATCTTTAAAAAGTCAAATTAAAGAATTAGAAAAAGACGTTGGCTACTTAAGGGAAAGAAGGGAAGAAACAATAAAAAGCATAGAGGAAAAAGAAAGGGAACGATTGGAAATTCAAAGAAAAATCGACTCAACAAAACTACCAAAATTACCGGACGGGATTCAATATAGTGAAGAACTATACCAGAAAATAGAGCAGGAAATCACAGAACTCAGCAAGAAAATAAGCACTTTAAAAGGTACGATTGAAGAACTTAGAAGAAATGTAGAGGAACTTAGCAGAAGAGTAGAGGAAAATAAAAGCGTAGAACAAGAATATGAACAAGCAAAACAGAAAATAAAAGAACTTGAAACACTTATAGAGGCGCAAACATTGGCAATTGAAAAATTGAGGGAAACAGCGAAACACGTGCGGGAAAAATTTCTGCCAGCAATAGAAATAAACATGAGCCAAATAATATCTCAAATAACAGGAGGAATCTACAAAGCAGTAAGACTAAACAAAGACTATAACATCGAAGTACTAGATTCCAACGCAGGAAAATTCATATCAAAGGACATATACAGTGGGGGAACCGTAGATCAATTTTTACTGGCAATGAGACTAGCCTTCATACTATCCTTACTTCCACAAACAAAACAAACATACCCGCAATTCCTGTTTTTGGATGAGCCTTTAGCATCTTCAGATCAAAACAGAAGAACTAACATAATAAATCTTTTAACAAAAACGTTAAGCAAAGAATTCAAGCAAATAATATTAATAACGCACTTAGACATAAACCCGCAAAACACGAGAACCATAACAATAAACCAAGGAAAAATAACATATAATTCATAAATGAAATAATAGTTTAAGTTGCAGATTCTTAAACTTCATTATTATTGGTTTCTTTCGTATTTTGGAATCTTAGTTTTACTAAACTTAATTGGAATAGCGATTAAATGTGGCAATCTAGTTAGAAATGAAATGTTAACAAAAAGCTTATTATCGATTGGAAAATTATGACTATAGGTGTATTACATTGAGTGTAATCAGCATACGTATTGATGAAGAAGTAATAAAAGAATTAAACAACCTAAGAAAGTTAAAAGGATATAAGTCACTAAATGAAGTAATAAAAGAAGCCATAAAAGAATACATTCTTAAGAATAAATCCCTATGGAGCAGTAGAGAAGAAGTTTACAACTATTTCAAAAAGAAGAATAAGAAAATCCGTGGATTAGAGGATATTCATAGAGAGGAGGAACTATAGTGATCTATTTGGAGGCTTCAGCATTATGGGCAATGTATTATGGAGAACCAGGAGGAGACAACGTTATCTGGCTTTTAAATAACTATGAGTGTTACACTAGTGAATGGAGCATTCTAGAGCTAAGCAGAGCTGTTTCGAAAAGACACAATCAAGGAGAAATAACGAAAAGGGAAGCTGACGCACTAAATATCTTCATATTGGCTGATATTGAAAAATTGACGCGAGAAAACAAATTAAAACTTACAAAAGTCACTTGGAACCTTATTAAAAAAGCTTATCATCTGATTTTTCCATTGAATCTTTACGCATCTGATGCACTACATCTTTCAACAGCACTACACTATAAAACAAAGGTAATGTTTGTAGATGATTTTCACTTTACACGATTAAAGAATAAAGTCAAAAAACTAAGGATATTATCGATAACAGAAAACAGAGAGAATATACAAAAGATATTAAGTAAATAGCTTACTATTCAATTTCAATGGCTCAAAGCCTTCGCTGCTAGCTTACTCCTATTTTTTCCACTCTTATGGTGTCTGTTGCTCCAGCAGTCATACCTGCGGTTAAAATCACTATATCACCCAGGGTAATTTCCTGTTTCTTCTTAAGAAACTCAATTATCTTCGGAAAAGCTTTCTGAGGATCTGTTTCATCTATAGTATATGATTTTACCCCTCTAAGTAACCCTAACTGTCTTGCAGCTTTCAACATTGGAGTAAACGCGTAGACACTGTTTGTAGGCCTATATCTGGCAAGCCTGTAAGCAGTGGTTCCTTTTCTTGTATAGGCTGCGATCTTTGCTTCTAAAGACTCAGAGAGCTGAACAATACCGTGAGCAAACCTATCGTACAATTCTTCCTCCCTAGGTTCAACCTCCATAATACTACCCTTTTCACCTTCCAAAATTATTCTGTTAAGCCATATAACACTTTCAACAGGATATTTGCCGATTGCTGTCTCCCCGGTTAAAAGCAGGGCGTCAACTCCTTCTCTAATCGCTGTGACTACGTCTACAACTTCCGATCTAGAGGGCACAGGATTTTCGCACATAGAATCAAGTAGCTGTGTTCCAATTAAAACGGGTTTTCCCAGCTCTCTAGTTGTTTTAACAATGTTCCTTTGGACTTCAGGTATTTTTTCTAAATCGTAGTAAATTGCTAGGTCTCCTCTAGCCACAAGAATGGCGTCACTCTCCTTAACTATCCACCTAAGGTTTTCAACACCTTTTTTGGTTTCGATTTTCGATAAGATTTTAATATTTTCTCCACCTAAACTGTTAAGTATCTCTCTTAGCCCTTTTACGTCCCTGGCAGTTCTGACGAATGACAGGCCAATATAGTCGAGGTCTTTTTCAACAGCGAACTTAACATCTTGAACATCCTTTTCACTTAATGTTGGAAGGGGAATATCCTTATTTTTAATTGCTAAGGTTTTCTCGCTTTTGATAACGCCGTCAACAAGAGCTTCAGCTTTAATCTTAAAGTCTAAAACATTTCTAACGTTTAAAACGACCCTTCCGCTTTCAATTAGAACAACATCTCCCTCTTCAATCATACTATAAAGTCTTTCATTAGGTATTGGAATTTCTCTTTTCTCAGCGTCGCCTTTTTCATCGTTAATTAAATATACGGTGTCTCCCCGTTTTACAGGTAAGTCTTCAATTTTGCCGACTCGAACAACAGGTCCCTGTAAATCCCCCACAATGGGAATAAAAAGCTTTTTGCGCTCCTCTATCTCTCTAATAACTTTTATAATCTTTTCTTTCTCCTCATGTGTTCCATGTGAAAAATTCAGTCTAAAACCGTCAACTCCAACCCTTATGAGTCTCCAAATCATATTTTTGCTAAATGTTGAAGGACCTAAAGTAACCAAAATTTTAGTCTTCCTCATAGCTACATCTCCAGATTATCAGCAATTAGTTCAACATAAATAAAGTCACGGATATATAAAGTGAGTGGTAATTAAAGTCTAATATTTGATCAGATTCTGTACTTCTGTTAAATACAACAATTTCAAAGTGTTTGTGTATTATATGTTTTTGCATTTTATTCTCACTCAGCAAGCTGATGCAGAAATGCCAAAAGAATATTTGCGATACTCAACGCTTCCAGACTTCCTAAAATACGTATATTCAAGAGTAGAGGAAATAAGCAAAAAGGCCAGCCGTTCTTGGTGGTCGATAGTTTTGATGCGGTTTGTAATTTCTTAAACATGCCCCTTGAAGAGGTTGCCACTGAGTTTATAAACTTCGCTCAAAGCTTAGAAAAAACATCAACATCAGTCCTTAAAATTTTCGAGAAACATGGAAAGATTTTCGTATACGGTGAAAACCGTACACAGAGATTTTTGGATCAGCATTTCAAGAAAAAGACAAACAAGTAGAAGCAAGCTTCATACCAATAACATAGTATTTTCAAATTTCAATTAACCAGTATGTCGCAGTAAATAAGGCGGCGAAAGAAAAATATAGATTAAAATTGACAAGCAAAACGGTGGCAATGTCCCTGGCGTAGCATTCATAACTCAGGAAACTAAATGAAATACCCTTATATTCTGATAATTCTTTAGGAGTGATCGCATTTACATGTAGAACAAATTGAAAACAGTTTTAATAACTTTGTTTTGGAGGACGTTTTTGTTGATTGCAGCAGTCTTTGATATTGATGGAGTATTAATTGATCCGAGCAAACGTTTAGAAAAATGCTTAGAGGAGCAGGGAGTAAAGTCTTTCAAAGACTTAGATAGATGTAGAAAAGAAGCCTTTTGGAAATGTTTCTTAAGCGATAAATATATGGATTTAGATGAACCGATCATTGAAAACATAAGATATGTGCAAAAATTGAAAGAAAACGGTGCAAAAATCATATTGCTAACTGGTAGAAGAGAAGATACGCAGAAAACCGCAACTCTATCGCAGTTAAACAAGTGGAAAATACCCTATGACAAAATCTTTTTTAGAAGGAAAAACGATCGCAGAAAAGACTACATATACAAAGCAAGCATAATAAAACTCCTATTAAAAAGAAACTACAAAATTCTAGAAGTATGGGATGACATGGAAGAAGTAGCTAAAAAACTAAAAGAAATAGCCCCAGACACAAAAATCATACTTTACAACCCCTATACGAAACAAAAAACAATACTATAACTCCAAAATCAAAATAAAAGCATAATTAAAATAAAGTATAGTCAATTAAGACTTAAAACCGAAGAAATCAACACACAATAAAACACTTTGGTTTCTCTAAGTTCTCGTTTAACATCTGTGGCCCTTCTTTTAGACAACCACTCCTTAGCAACAATTGTCTCAAAACTTCTAGTAACCTTTTTTATTGTTTTTAAATTCAATAAAATATTGTTTTGACGTATAGATAAGTGAAAATAATATGAGGGAAAATAAAGGCTTTAAAATGCTGTCAATTTCGTAACAATTCTTTAGTTCAAAGTAGTAAAACAAAAACGTGTAACTAAGTCAAAACAAGTAACATCACATCTTGAATGTAAGACAACGTTAATATACCATTTTACACCACTTTGTTATAGTACCTATAATATCACATTAAAATCTGAGGTAGAGTAGCTATGAGCGATGAATATTGCCCATATTGCGGAGCAAGACTACCTGCAGGCGCAGTTTTCTGTCCAAATTGCGGCGCAAATGTAGCAGAGAAAAAAGCAGCTCCACCAGAAAAACCAGCTGCACCACCAACCCCACCAGCACCATCTGTTCCAGCTAAACCAGTAACAACCGTTGGAACAGCTGTTGCAACTATTCAAGATGCAGTTAGAAGAAGATCGGAAACAGACACAAGAATGTCAGGTGCTTGGATACTCGTTGTAATATTTTCACCCGTGCTTTTAGCTATCGGCATTATAATGCTTTTCATCGGACTATTTTCTCCAGTATTTTCCCTAGTGGGCTTTGGAGTAATCCTTATTGCAACAATTTTAGCCGCAGTTCTCTACTACAAGCTAATAAACAGGAGAAACAAGCACTTTATGAGAAGCAGAGTGTTAAGAGAAGGATTAATCAGATACGTTGAAAGTAAAGCTGAAGAACTAGGAAAATCACATGACATACTTTCCGAACTTTCCACAATGAGGATGGTACACTCAGAACTAAGCAGCGAGGAAAGCGACAAATCAGCAGGCCTATACGCAATATTATCAATCATCGTTCCGTTCGTCTCGCTATACGTCATGTACTTCCTAACAAAAGACTTCATAAGACACGATACAAAGGAAAGAGCATTCTTCCAATCATTATCCACGGCTGCTGGCAAACTAGGCATTCCAGTACAGTTCCCATACTGGAAAGAACTACCGAAAAGATCTGCAGGCCTATACCTAATATTAACGATCATTCTCAGCGGTCTATTTGAAATCTACTGGATGTGGACCCTCATAAAAGACCCACATCAACACTTCGATGCGCATTCGGTCTTTGAGGATGCCTTTGTACAAACAATTCGCTAATCTTAATTATTTAACTCATTTTTTCTTTCTTTTATATCGCTAAAACAATAGGGGCAAATCACCATATCAAATGGTATTTTTCTTCCACAAATTTTACAGCGAATATATTTACTTACCCGTTTTTCTTCTTTCAGGAACCGTGAAACAACGAAAATGGCTGCGGAGAAAATCAATAGAACTATACCTATCAAGATTGTTGTAAATCTAAATTCGTAAAATTTTTGTGCAGGAACAACTAGACCACTATACTCTAAAATAAAGGTTGAAGATATCCATCCAGCTGCACACCACGTTAAGAACACGCTCAGTAGCGTTAACATTTTCTTAAATGACATGACGCTAACCTCCTAAAAACCTAACATAATCGTTCCAAAATTAAATAGGCCGTGAACAATCATCGCTATCACAAGAAACACAAAATACTCTCCCTCATCATAGTTATCCCAGATTCCAACACCGTACGAAGCAATGGTTGTTGCTGTTAAATGCATAGGTGTACTTAACAAAAACCGCAGTAAAAGAAGCCAAACCGCACCATGCATACCGAAAGTATTAACAAACAGCCAGAAATACGACAAATTTTCAAGCAGCGAAAAACCAAACGCCGATGTAGCACCTAACTGCATCCACTCGACAACATTTATTTCAAGATTTTCCTGGTTTTTCAAGAAAAGAGGGGGAAGAATCTTAGCAAGTTCTTCTGCGAAAGGAGACAACACCACAACAAGAAATATTAGGAAAACTCCTGGTTGAAGATTAGTGAAACTTACAAATGGTAGTAGCATAAGCATTTGACTTGAGCTGAAAAGTGCAGCCGCAACTCCAAATACAGCCCCCAATAGAAGAGAGGCTAAATAGTGGACGCGAGCAACACGCATCAACCTCAATACACCTTCTAAACATCAATTAACACGTTGTTCAACAGTTGATAAACAACTTGAATGTCTACCCAAATTCTAAATAAATCTTCTCCAAACACCTTGTAAAGCTGATATGAAACTATCGTATTGATGTAAATCAAAACATATTTTAATTTTCGCATGTTCAAGAATGATTGCTACGAACGATTTGCCAAGTAAGTATTTAAAGAAAATAGCCGATTTAATTACATACCTACATGGGTGAAAAAGGCTTTGAGCAGGAAAGAAGAATGTCACGTTAGAAATTTAAATAGCTAGGTAATTAAATTTATGTTCATAACTAGAGCTAAATCTAAAATTTGGGTTACACAAATTTCTTTAAGCCATGAAGTTTAAATTAGCTTGAGGGGTGTCGTTTATGAAGCTTTACTTAGTTCAACATGGGGAGGCAAAAAGTAAGGAGGAAGATTCTTCAAGACCTTTAACCGAAAAGGGTATCAAAGACGCTGAGAAAGTTGCGGAATACATTTCAAAGCTTGGTGTAAAAGTTAAAAAGATTTTCCACAGCGGAAAACTGAGAGCAAAACAAACAGCAGAAATATATGCTAAACATCTAAAACCTGAAGACGGAGTTTCAGAAACAGATGGATTAAATCCTTTAGACCCACCTGAAACATGGATTAAAAAACTAAAAAACATAGACGAAGACATAATGCTTACAGGACATTTACCACACCTCAGCAAACTTGCATCAACGCTAATAGTTGGAGACGAAAACATGGAAATAATAAAGTTCAGAAACGCTGGAGTAACATGTCTTGAAAGAGATGAACAAGGCAAATGGAAAATACTATGGGCAATACCACCAGAAATGGTCCCATAACTTAACAATAAACATGAGTTTATATTTCAAGTAGCGGTCTGAAGTGTCCGGTTTTCGGCTCTATAATAAAACCTCCATTCCTTAGTTCCTCTAAATAAAGCTTTAACTTGGTAAGGTCTCGGATTCCTGATGCTTTTGCAATTTCATCAATTGTAGGGCAACCATCTGGACACGAGCAATTCTCGTAAAGTTTAACCACTGCTCTTAACACTTTCACGTTATATCGACTTGGAAGACGCTTCGTATCAAATCCCTCCGCCTCCCAAACATATCGATGTAAAACCACCTCAATATATTCTTTAAGCGCAGGTTCAAACACATAGTCCCAAGACTTCTTAACATCCTCATAAGTAATTTTCCTCTTACCTAAACCTCTACATATCGACAACGCAATCCTAACGGCGCTGAGCGGTTTCCCATCGAAATTAGCGTCAAGAACACGATGTCTAGCACAATGTCTCCAATCAAGTTCAAAGCTTTCCCGAATGTCATTCAACCTCTCCTCAATATACCTTATTGACTCTTCCTCATCATATGCTGAAAACTCAGGGCAAATATAAAGATATGTTAAAATGTTTTTCGCAATGAGAGAACGATATTCTCGAGGAAACTTTCCGCTAAACTCCGCATCTACCAATGCTACCGGAGCATCAGGATAACCCATTACCAACGGATCTGCAAGAGATGAAACTGAAACCTCTCTGTGATCAAAAGGATCCTTCCTATTAGCACATATCTCCAACAGCACTTTATCTCTTCGTAGAGACCCACACTCCAGTCTCCAAGGCCTCTTTACATAAACATCTACTCCTTCCAGTTTAATAGGCGGAAAGTTGCGCATCGTAAATTCTTCTGGCAAAATTTCACGCAAATAACGTACCATATGCTTTGGCAACATTTTACCAACTTCAGTTTCTATACCAGCTGTAAATCCGCCTACAAAACCTCTATGTGGAGGACTTGACACAACCAAACTCAACAATAATTCTCGAAAATCTTCACGCAAACTCCACTCCTGAAACACAACTTTACCAAGTTCCTTTCTACTCATTTCAGGTTTAACATCGCTCAACGGAGATTTTTCAAATCTCCAAGACTCTAAACATAAAACACTATCAAAAGCAACACCTAACTCCTCGTTCATCCTACCAGTTAAAGAAGTAAGCTTCCCTTCACAATATATAAAAGAACCTTCTGGAGGAACCTCCATTCCCTCGGGTACTAAAGCAAGTCTACCTGCTGAGAGAAACGGGCTAACCAGCACAGCAATAACATTGGGCAACTCTGTGTATTGAACAAGACCTCTAACACACATTGTTCCATCAGGCTTTCTCACAATAAAATCTTTAAAGACTTCCCTTTCCCAGTGTGCTAACTCTGGAAAAGTTCTCTCAAAAAGAGGGGAGTCTCCAGTAACGTCCATCAATCTATCGGTATGAGGATGATGATCGCGGAACATATACATAGTATATCATCCCGATTTGTTAAATTTCAAGAATCAATAATATAAAAGATATTTAAACATCTCCAATGAAACCGATACTGTCTAATACCTATCTTAAGGCTTCAATTTTCATTAACTGAAGGAAAACGGTATAAAACAAAACAACGAAACGACAAATATATTGCTTCATGCAAACTTTAGGTTAAGACTTTTGTAATAATAACTAAAGAGGATGTGGGGTTTGGTGGGCTCCGTCAAAAATAGATGCGTAGCACGTGATGCGTACACATACAAGGGAGGAGGGGGGAGACCTACTCTCACACTTGACGGAACCTCTCACCCTCCCATACCATTAAATATCAATTTTTCTATAATTTTCAATGTATTTAATATATGTTTCTAAGGCCTTTACGAATTCTTTGAATTCTTTGAGACTCATTCTTGAAATATGGTTTTCAAAATCAATCAGGACGATGCTAGAGCTTTCATCGTAGGATAAGTCAACTCTAGAACCGTCAAGCAACTCTAAAAAGCCAACAATCTTATCGTTCTCTTTCTTAACTTTCATTTTTCTACCTCTACTTCGACTTTTACACGAGCGAAGTAGTAGTTTTTCCTAATTTTACCTTTTTTGTGTCCTGTTGGCTAGTGTTACACATTTTTGCGTTCCTTTTGTGTGAATGGCATTTTCCCAAAAGTATTCCCTTAACTAGGTCGCTGAATGTGACTTTAATTCCTCTTATGGCATGTTCATACTTTAATTTTAGCAAAAGTCTGTAGGTCTCTTCGTCAACCTTGATGCTTTTCAACTTCCACCACCAGTAGAAAAGTAGAAAAGTA
>JAUQZC010000095.1 GCA_030587435.1 Candidatus Baldrarchaeota archaeon
GAGCTTAAAATACGTTGGCATAAAGGTTATGGGGCACTGCTAGTTTTAGGTGCTGCTTATGGAATCATTGAGGAGGGGTTGATGGTTAAAAGCTTTTTTGACCCTAATTGGATGGATCTTGGAATTTTAGGTGTTTATGGTAGTTGGTTTGGTGTAAACTGGGTTTGGAGCGTAGAATTAACAATATATCATTCCGTTGTTAGCATAGTCATCCCAATAGTCCTCGTGGAACTAATGTACCCGGAAATAAAATCACGAAGCTGGGTAAAAACCAAAACACTAAAAATATTAACAATTATTTTCATTTCGGATGTAATTTTCGGCTACATGTTTTTAACAACATATTTCCCACCTATATCACTCTATTTAGCAACATTAATGATCGTACTTGTCCTATTTTATGTTGCATATCGTTTTCCCGAAAGTTTGGAGTTTAACGGCCAAAAAATACCGCCATCCCCAAGAAAACTATGGCTTATCGGATTACTCTGGTTCATAGTATATTGGCTTATTATTTTCAACATGCTACCATATACTGGGATTCCACCGGCGATTACAATTATCTTAGGAATTCTAGCTTTTATCCTTCCTTATCGATATTTTAGAAGGTTTAATTGGAAGAGTGACATTCATAAGCTTGCATTGGTCAGTGGAGTTCTTTCATTTCTGATTTTTCTTGCACCACTACAAGAGATGGATAAAACAAGACCAGATAATCCAGTAGGAATGACACTAGTCGGAATAGCATATACAATCTTCCTTCTGTACATGAAACGTCGAATAAAATCAGCAAAATAGCAGAACTCTGAAAACATTAATATTCCTCTGTTTTGGATAGAATTAGTTAGCTTTTATTTCTACACGTTACACGTTATTCTTAGTCAAATCAAAAGCACTCATGAGTCATAAAAGAAATTAGAATTAGATGAATCTTCCCTGTTTTCTAAGCCAAATCTTATATGACTCTAAAAGAAGAATCGGAAACCACCTGAGTGTGAGAACAATGATCCAATCAATCCACGTAAGTCGTATTACTTCCAAGTTAATCCCCACTGCTTGAATCAAAACAATTTGCATCACTGCAAGAATTAGGTAACCCGGTGGGAATGGTAGTAGTCGGAGTAATGTATGAATGTCTTCTCTTATATCTAAGGAGGCAAATTAAACGTAAATATATATTTTAATTCTCTGCCATGAGTTCTATCACTCTTTTCATTGCTAAAATACTGTTTTCAAAGGATTCAATGTCAGGATTACATTCAACTACAAAATTAACATTTTCGTCTCCCTTAACTTCAAACTTAATTAAATCATATATTCCCGAAATGTAATGTCTAAACTCAGGATCGCTTAAAACTTTAAGAACAGCTTCATCATCCTCTCCCTTAACTAGATATTTTCTATCGAACACTGGGTCTCCTGTCTGAAAGCTTCTTCCAGAATTAGTGTCTGCTATGGTTGCAGATAGAGGGTATCTTCCCGTTATTGCAAACTTTGCGGGACACCTGGTTTCTTTTATTCCTACTATGTTGAGATATTTTCTTGGGAGGAAGAACATGAAGCGTGATGAATATGTAAAAGCTCCTATAGGTTTTGATGAAACTTCAACTCGATCTATTTGCCACTCTGGGTTTAATTCTGCTACGATTTTAGGAGCGTCGGAATGCGTGTTACTTACATCTATTTTCTGCGATTTTTCTCTCAGTGAAGAATAAATTTTCTTCAAAACCATTTTAGTCTTCCTTTTCTCTAATAGAACTATAAGAACGGGAGCTAAAGCTACTGGTAGAATTACAATAGCCAACCAGAATATGAAAAACAAGTCAATTTGCATTCGGTCTCCCTCATATATGATTTACTACGGGTAAAATTAAGTCGAAGAAATATAAATACTTTACGCGTTCTTGCGAAATAATTAGATTAATAGGTAGAATTTAGCCCACCAGGCTGCTTCCTTTACTGCTTCGTAGACTTTTCCCACGTTTTCAGGGTCTATATCGCATTCTACATGTATTTTCAGTGTTGTATCATGTAATGTTATACTGAAAATGCGTAGTTTTCTAATTTTGCTTATATATTCCAATAGAACGTATGCTTCAGAAACTTTCTTTAAAACCTCTGCATCTTCGCATTTGATGTCAAATAGATCTTTTATTTCCTCAAAAGTTGCTTCTCGTTGACTTAAAGATAATTCTTCCTTTGGACGTATTTCAATTGCAACAGGTTTCTTTACAGTTTTCTCAAGACTGTCTAAAGCGTCTATCGATAATCTTTCACCGATATTATATTGTATGTAGTCGATTTCCTCCAGTAATGGAGTAACAATTACTCTTGTGAATTTTTCTTCTGACGGTTCAAACTTCAACTTGGAAACGTACATTGATAGCTTCTTAAACTCCCTTTTTAGATTTAAAAGCAGTTCCGGTGGCATAACTCTTTCATGTTCAACTTTTAAAGCAGCAGGTTTAACTTTTTCAACGATAATTGGCCGTGTTCTAATCTCTGGGGCTAATATTTCTGCAGCTCTTTCCATGGCTAAAATAGCATTTACAGCGGATGGAGCATCAAAATTACATTCAACCACGAAGTGCAGATGTTTCCCTCCCCTGATTTCAAATTTTCTTAAATCGCGGATTGCCGAGACACAGTCTCTGAACCGCCTATCTTTTACAAGTTTAAGGGCAATTTCAGGTGTTCCACTTTTAACTCTATGCGCCCGGTCAAATATCGGGTCTCCTGAATCTATATCTTCTGTAAGTCCTAATCCTATAGCAAGTTTATCAAAAAGCCTTTCATCCCTAATAGTTATGTTTACAAAAGTGCCTTCTTCGCTCATACCTAAGACTCTAAGATAGGCTTTTGAATGTTTTCCATAGCGGACTACGAATTCAGTAACTTCAACTCGCTCTAACTGCATTTCCGGCTTCAATTCAGCAACAATTTTAGGCCTACTGAAAAAACCTCCTTCCTCATAATGTATGTTTCTAGACTTTTGCTTTAACCATGAATATATTCTCAGAAACGCTTCTCTTCTTCTCCTACTTTCTTCAATAGCCAACACAATCACAAGTGTTAAGAAGAAAAGCCAAATGGCAAAGAAAAACCCAGCAATCTGCAACCTACACCACCGTTAGAGTTCCCTTCAAAGTAAACTCACTAACAGTATGTTTATTGTAGTGTTAACGATATTTAAACGTCTCTAAACACCCTTATCGCAATGGTCTTCAAAATAAGATAAATGCGGTTTGAACTATCCGTAGATGTTTAACTCATCACTTGAAACCGTTACAAATTCTAATGCTTATATCAATCATAATTCACTTCGCTTTCTTTTATTTTATAAATCAATTAATAACCTTTTAACTTTAAGACCTTGATTCTCAAGCCCTCTGGCCAAGGCTTCAGCTAGAGTAGTCTTGCCAGAGCCATCAGGACCAAACAGGCATACCAAAAGCATTTTACTACCTCAAAATTCTTAGACGCACGACTTTTTAATAACCTATAAGGCTTCTAAGTTTCTGCACGAGTTTAAGAGCATCTTCTCTACGCGCTTCAAAGTTTACTTTTGTCAGGAAGTTGTGGTAGCAGTTCGCGTGTAGCCTTTCAACACTTGCGAAGAGCCTGCCTAGAGGCTCTTCCACTCTCTAGACTGTCACACGAGGGGAGAACGCAACATGTCACCAGCCACCTGTACAGGCTGTAATAGATTAAATTAAGCCTGCCGGTTTCACACATTACAAGAGCTATGCTGTCGGCACACGAGGCTGGAGGAAGGGTGTAATGTAACGGCGTGAACAGAGAGGATGACTTAGAGGGTTGGCATAAAGGCTATGGTTGTGATGAGAGCCCTGACATATGAGATTGTACTGTTAAGCCCCTAAGGGGTTAAGAGCTTGCTCATAGGGCATAGCCTGTACCTGCTACCCCAATCCTCAATAGCCTTAACCGATTCCGCTGCAACCCTTCGATAAACCTCTGCAAGCTCGTCAGCGTAGAACTCCACAGACCTCCAGTCACTACGATAGGAGTTGACGTTAACCAGCGCATCAACATCCTCAAGATATTCTCTAGCGGCGTTAAGGGCCGCAATAACGTCCTCACGTCTTGGAGGTTTAAACGCCTCCCTACCTAGCACCTTAGGTATACCTGAAGCGAATTGGTATATCCTATATCTCACATCCTTACCTATGCTAGCTAAGAACTTAGCTATCCTAGATATCTCATCAACACCTACAACCTCTGGTATCATGATTGTACGTACGTAGAATTCAATTCCCGACTCGTACAGTAGCCTGACAGCCTTTAGAACCCTGACATTATCCTTA
Organism: Candidatus Baldrarchaeota archaeon; assembly: GCA_030587435.1. The sequence continues at coordinate 4,326 of JAUQZC010000095.1, forward strand.
CCTGTATACCATTCATGAACAGATCCCGTGTATGCTTTAACATCGATTTTCACAAGGTCTACACCTGCCGACTTTAAGGAGCCAATGTAATCTCTGTTCAGCATGTAGCCGTTAGTTGAAAGCTCAATCTTAGGCACACCCAGCCTCTTAAGCCCCTCTACAAGCTTCAGTAGGAATTTACGGTTGAGCGTAGGCTCCCCTCCAGATACTACCACTTGATCTGCCACATCACACCCCCACACATGCTTACATCCTCTAGTGAAGACCCTTAATAGTCTATCGACGCTAAAGCTCCAGCCTACATTATCCCTCGCTATGGCGAAGCATCCTCTACATCTAAAGTTGCACCCTGCAAGGTTTATGTAAGCCCTTTTAACAGGACGCTCTATATAGGTCAGTGATGGCACCTTCCTAAACATTTACATACCACCATGCATTGACTGGTTGTCATAGTCTACAAGATATGCTACAACACCCCACTCATTAAACTTACCCTGAACACTACCTGTTTAGTTCAGACGCCTCTGAGAAGTGTTTCTTAAGAACCGCTATGCAAATTTCCTTGCAAACTCCCAAAAAAGTGTTAATGCGTCAACGAAAACATAATGAGCCCTCAAATTTCTTAGCCGTTTTTATCATCTTGTCCAGCTCCTCATAGGAATCTGATATAAATGGAAGAACTGGAATATAAGCGACTCCTGTTAAAAAGCCCTTCTTCCTGTACTCCTTATGGCTTCCAACCTCTCAGCCGGGATTCAGCTATCAAGCTCAACGCTCATCCCTTAACCGAGACAGTTTGCGCTCGGCTATGCTCCTCACTTCTCGTAAAAACATTTCAGGGATGCATACAATGGCCATTCCACTTTCTACCTTGAAAAATCCTAATCGATCAAACGGTCTCTTATTGAGCGTAGATGCTGATAGATCTCATTGACTGTTTGTCTTGGAGCTAAGGCGTAAGCCAGCTCCCTTAAATCCCCTACTTAAAATACCCATTTCAAGTAGCCAATATATGGGAGGAGCAGCAGTAACGGTGCGCCTACCAGCCAGCTTACATCCAATAAGCGGAAAATGAGGATACTTTCTGCTTATTAAAACTTCAAAAGTAAGTATAATAAAGGTTAATTGGCCAACTAATCTCTTAGTTCAGCCTATTTACGGGATGCATAGCTACTGGGTCTCAGATGTTTCTTCTACACTTTCAGGCGTTATTTCGAAAATTTCTTTGACTAGTTGTTCTGTGCCTTTAAATTCATCTTGATCTCCACTCCACTGTTTAAGTACTTCGCCGTATTGTTCTTGGAAGCGTTTTACAAATTCTCTTAGTCTCATACGTAGCTCTGGAGTTTCTCTGTTTGCCAAAAGAGTAACGAAAAATCCATCTCCATACTCTATCATGAGAACAACGTCACCGTGGTCAATGGCTTGCAAATATTGCTGGCTGCTGGTTGTTTCTTTTACGAAGCTTGTTATAGCTGAAAGCATACCTGAAATCAACAAAGGTTCAACTTTAACTTCGCCAAAAGACTGGCTGTAAAGAGCTATACCATCGGTGTTCACAATATATATGCCCTCTATTACAGATGCTGGGGTAACTATCTTAAACTCGACGTCATAAATATCGATGATGTAATTTTCGTAGAGATATCGGAGAATCTTCTTTAATTTCTCTTCCGGTATACCTAGCTTTTCTTTTAGTTCTTGGAAAGTATATGTTTTCGTCTTAAAGAACTCGACAATCTGTTTAAGGTCCTCTGGAACTTTGTCCTCAAATACTTTCGCTATTTTCAACTTTATCAATGAGTTAGGAGTAATACGGTCAGGTTCAGGTTCGCAAATATATTTTATTTGATGTCCAGCCTCAACGTCGGTAAACTGTACAAGTTTACCAAATTTCAAGTAAACTAGAACGGTAAAGACTAGAAGTGTTGCTAAAAGCTTAAGGAGTAACATGGGTATAACGATAAACTGATTTGTTGTTAACGGTAAATAGGCGAACCTCAGAACCAAGATATTAAGGGAACCTATATTTAAACTTGAAAATACAGCTGTAGTCCAAGCTTTAGAAGCTCCACGTTGCAAAAGAAAGTAATCGGTAATCATCTTAAATATGCCTACATATACACCGGCTACAAAAAACTTAACTTTAAGCGTGCTTCTAAAAACATAAATAAGCCATAATATAATCGCTATTTCAAAAAATCTCTGCAAAGAACCCAGAGAGATAAAAATATTTAAACTGTTCAAAGCTTCCAAGTAGGGGCTTTTGTACAAAGAACACGTATTCATAAGTTCATCTAAGTTAACATTTATGCGCATCCAATAAGACATTATTAGGATTCCTGTATATAATAGAGAAATCAGAGCAGTTAATGCACCAACTAAAATACCTAGACCAGCAGTTCTTAAATCAAATATTCTTTGAAACTTGTTTTCAGCTCTTATGAAAGCTAAAATTTTGGCAAAAATGTATACGGATGCTGGTTCCATTATTTTAAAGAAAGAGAGAAAAACAATGGTTATTGCAACATAATATAGCGCGAAATATATGAAAAGATATTCAATCCCCCTGTAAATCTGTACGAAAAGTATAAGGCTTACGGATGAAAGCACAATACTTATAGATAAGAGATTGTTGAAGGTGTTTCTCCTAATAGTTTCACCTACAAACCTATTTCCATGATAGACACGAGATGTATAGAGAAGGTTTACTGCCACTATGAAAGATAAAAGAAAAAGCATGTAAATTTCAAGCACCCAGCCTAGCCAGGTGCTTCCAACTACGTGCGGATCTAACTCAAGCTGCAACAATTTTAGTAATGTTATTAGGAAATATAGGGAAACTGGTAGAAGAGCTATTAAAAGCTTTAAAACCTCTTTTTCTTCTTCCCATCCCACCAATTTTTTAGGTTTCAAGTCGATCCAAAACGTTACTTCCTTTATTCCCTTCCTTTTAACAACATATAGCAGGATTAGAACACCTATTAGAGGCGCAAGGAAGAAAACAAACGGGAACATGAAAATTAAATAGGTAATTGTAAGGGTGAAAGAATACATTGTTAAAGAACCAATATAAACTGCAAGCGGTTTCAAAGCAGATTTTGAAAGGTTTGGAGAGGAATAAACTGGATTAGGTTGAACCCCGAGTAAATAGAAAACTATACTTGAACCAACACAGTATATTAGCCAAAAGGCGGTAAAAGCTATTCCCGCTCGCAACGCAATTTCCCTAAAACGTGTATACCTCATTATAAAGACGATTAAAGCTACTAAAATATTGGGCAAAAGAATTAAAGCAGCTGAAATTAACAGTTCATTCATTCCTTTTCCCTCAACTTACTCCTACTTAAGATTAACATCTTCAGAGTTCCTGAAAGAGGTTAAATAGGATTTCATAATTTGACTACGAATTTTATTTCGTATCGCTGACAGTAATATTGTTGTTAATGTTGTAATAAATGTTATAATAAAGTTTCGATTTCATAGTTATACTATCGGGTGTACATTTTATATTGTCATTAGGCATTAAGCTTCGCATTGAGTATGTAGATGTATTTGTTGTGATGTATTACAAATTTTACGCCGCAAAGATTTATATACAGATTTTTAACATGAGTATCCAAAGGACGCAATTTTATAGTAGTAGAAAATACAACAAAATGTAATAGCAAGTATTACGACATATTGGAGGAAAAATGATGGATATTATGAAAAAAAGTGGTTTAAAGACTTTTTTCGCAGTGCTACTCTGCGTAGTGATAGTTCTATCAAGTATCAACTTAAGTTCAGCTATGATACCGAAACAAGAAGAAAGCCCAATACTATTAGTAGACTATTATGCTGAAGGAAAACCACTGGAAGTATTTAATTGGACGGAAATTGAAAACGGACTCGAAATCGTCTTCAAAAACAGTTCAAAAGACAGCGAAACCATAGACCTGCTAATCTATGTTACTGTTGACGGTGTAAAAGATTTGCAAGAACTTGATCTACGCATTGATGGCGGCGCAATAATTGACTCCATGAGAATAGATCTATGCGATGAAACATTTAACGTTTTAAGCAACTATGATTCAAGAAGCATAGGTGCAGATAGAGCAACCGTAAGCGTGGATGGCGAAGATATAGCTTCTCAAGTATCAGAGGTTGGAGCGAGCTGCATAAAATTCACAGTAACGATTAGAGACTGGTCTGCAGACACAGAACACCACTTTGTTGTGGCAGTGGGAGGAGCAGAAGGACCACCGCCAGGTGAAGGAGGAGAAGGAACGGAAGAACCGAACGTATATATACTTTACAACGAGGAACTAGGAGTTCTAACGTTCTTCAACTTCTCGTTCACTGAAGGAGAATTATTCATAACATTTTCAAATGAAACTGCAGACAGCAGCACTGTGGAGATTCTCATAATTGCTGAACCAAGGGCAGTTGAATTCTTAACAGGATTTAATGCTTCCATAGATAATGGAGCAACAATTGAATCTGTATCCATAGACTTTTACGACAACGATTTCAACTTCATTGAACATTATCAAGCTTACGATTTTGGAACCCCAGAATGTTCAGTACCCTTTGACTCAAGAGAAGCCATAGGAGCCATGGAAAATGCCAGTGCAGATCTCATAGGATTCAAAATGGTTATAGGGAACTGGGCAGCAGCAACAACGTACACTTTGCATATTGTACCGTTCTTTAGCGAGCTACTTTATTATGAAACTGAAGATACCATCTATGTCGATCCCTCGGTGGCAAATCTGCCACCAGAAATAAGAGTATGGTGGCAACTATACAATGAGACGTGGAACGGAACTTGGACGTACAGGGACATAACATGGGAATTTGGACCCAGAGCACGGTATAAAATCTTCTGTCAAAACACAACAACAGGAATTTGGTATCCAGTTACACATGACACATGGATAGAAATAAACGCCCCGGTAAAAGTAAACATAACAATACCAAAACTCCTATTCGAAAAGGGAACAAAACTCGGACGAATATACATGTCTTGGTACACATGGGGCGTAAACATATCTGCAGATCTATCAATCACATACGATGAATGGGGCCAATGGTATACTTGGTCGTCAGTTACTAATTACTCAGATCCTTATGGAGGTTATGGAACAGCAGAGTTCTTCACTTTGGATAAAAGTCAAACAACGGTAATTGAAACATCAGATGAGTATCTAATCACGATAGTTGGACAGTTTAACAACTTAACGCCAAAAGGAATTTACGATGTTTGGCTGCAAATTTACGACAATGAAAGCAACTATTTAAGCGGATGGTCTTCCTATAGCTTGGAAACCGGGGAAAGTCTCTTCCAACGTGTTGCTATCGGCGGACCTTGGAGTGAAGTTGAAGTATATTACGACATAATGTACGGAGGCACATATATAGCTGAAATATTGAACACAGAATACGAGTTAATCCATACCATCGGAATAAATCAAACATTCATCATAAGGCTAAACATAACTGGAATATCTGATGAAGATTTCTCAAACGCAAGTGTAACAACTCGAATTTGGTCTATTAAAACTTATGTCAATAAGACTGGGTGGCACGATGAATATAGAATTTATCATGGCGGCTGGGTTTACAACGAAACCTTAGGCACTTATGTCTGGGATCCAAACGCCACAATAATAACAAGGGAATGGGTATACGGAACCTATCTAGAAGAACAATACACATGGTTAGGCAAGAATTTCAACGTAACATACTATGAGTGGAATGAAACAACCGGGGAGTACTATCCCGAACAAGGTGAATACTGGGCTGAACCAATATTTGTAATATTCTATAATAATACAGACGGTACTTACAGCTGTTTCTTAGCGTATGAGTACTGGGATCAAACACTTAAAGTAGACGTATGGGGCAACCAGTACATAGAATCTATACGGCACTGGGAGATGGAAGATTTACCGCCGGAACTAAACTTTTACGAACTTATTAACGTGACAAAAACAGTAGAAGAAAACAAAATCGTATTAGAGTTCAAAGGAAAGTTCACAGGAAACCCAGGCCAAGATCTATACCTTGACTATTACGTTTACAGCACTAGTTGCCGCCTTTGGGACAGAGACTCGGAATGGATGATGGAAAATGCGCGTCAAATCTCCGTAGAAAAACCCGTAGTAAAAATAAAAATAAGAGATTCTTCAGGTAAGACTAACTTCCAGTCTTACTATGTTACCGAACCCAATGACTGGTTTTTAGTAGAGGCAGTGATTGAAGGCGGAAGCACCATAGTATCAGATGTTGACGGCATATCTGTTCGATTCAATTCTTGGGACTATTATTGGAACGAAAACGAAACAATATGGATGGAAATTGAAATAATTGCAACTGTAGATCTAAGAGAAGGCACTGTTGAAACACTAGTTTACAACGTAACCAATAAGGAGGTTTGGGAATACGGTACGTACGAAAGATGGAATGAAACTACTGGCACTTGGGAAGAGGTTGAAGGCTGGCACTGGGAGCACTACTCCTTCAATCAAAGCTCTGGGGAATGGGTTAATAAATGGCTTGACTGGCGAAGTAAGGACACATTAGTAAACAAAACATGTTTAAATGTTTATGGATACAACGCGTTTACGGCTGAAGACGGCGCATATGTTATTCAAGTAAATATGAGCTTCACCGAATATGCCACAGACAGAAGGTACAGTTTCTCCGTTAATTTGCTCAACTTAACATATGGTCCAGACTATAGTAAGCCTTGGGGAGAAAATCTTGTAGAAGACTGGCAATACAGCGTTGTCTATACTTTAAAGAACGGGTCGGTAGAGATTTATGTGCCGACACCTACTGATAGAGACTATGTGGAGACATTAAGTGGTGAGAAGTACCTCGTATTCAAGAAACCATACATTGTAATAAATGGTAATAAACTTCCGTTAAAAGAAATAAAATACTGGAATGGATACCAATATGAATACAGACTGCTGCAAGAAGAATATGATGTAATAACTAGAAGATTCAGATATTACTATACTTTGGAGAATGGAACAAAAATACCGGTATACGAGGGATATCACGCCTTCATATATAACCTAACAGTATATAACTCAACTAGCGGAACAAGTTTCAACGTTCTATCATTTTCAAGCTATTCTTGGTGGGATCCATACAGAGAAACCTCGTACATCTACACTATAAATGGAAACAAAATATGGTTAGAAAACTGTTGGATCACTGAAAGTAAAAAGGTTGCTACAATTAAGCCCTTAGAATTTGCAGGCTACTTCACCCTGATAAACGGTACTACGTGGATAAATGTTACAAAAGGATGGATAGAATGGGACTACATTAACCTTGCCGACTACATAGTTCTCGAAAACGGAACAAAAATCTACTTAAAATACGACGACCAGTATCTTTACCAATATTACTTCGAAAAGAACGGCAAAAGATATTACATTGAGTATCCATCTGAATTTTACATTGGAAACTACTCTGGAACAACACTAACCATACCTGGCTGGTTCAGAAGAACATGGTATTACACTCTAATCGGTGAAGAAAAAGTTGAACTCCCATATGAAGGCGTAAGTTACGAATATGAATGGATTAGTATCTGGGATCTGGAAAGTCCAAAGAGTCGAGGCGGAGTCGTTCCAGAGGACGAATATGCATATGTAAACGGAACACTTTATCTAATCCACTACTACTCGAATACAGCTTATCAAGGCTACATAGTTCTCGATGGTAAAATAGTAAATGTAACCAAAGATAGTGGAAAATGCACAAATATTGCTGGAAAAGACGTTTGGAACATCGGTCGAATAGGTTTCAAAATGTTTCTAGGCAACTTAACAAATCAAGGCTCATACGACAGAGAAAACCTATTGGAACTACAAGTCAAATCGTTTAGCTACAACGGGTTCAACGGTACAATTACGTTGTTTAACAATACAGTTTTGAATATGTACCACAAATATAGAGTCGTATTCTATGAAATAAAGGTAAATGGAACAACATATTACACGGTAAACTATGAACCTCACTGGTACTGGGTGAACAAAAGCGGAATTATTGATAGCGGTTATGCCTTCTATCTGCTTAACGGTTCAAAGCTGAAAGTTAGATATTGGGAAGATTACGAATTCGTAGGAATAGTTATAGTGGAATTGGGTGATTACAGCTACACTAGACCAGAAACCTTTACGTGGAACGGTGAAACTTATAACACTACAGTGTACACCGAGGATATGATGTACGACTTGCTTTACGAATATTGGTGCGTTAACGTTTCAGGGGTCTTTTATGATATAATTGACGCTGATTATGTCTTGAGACCATATGGAGAAGTTCCGCCAAGATTCTACCTTGATTTATGCAAATACCAAGACAAATTTGCTATATACAATGTTACAATTAAAGGAACAGAATACACATTGTATCCAACTGTTGCTTGGAAAAAAGAGGTCATACTCACATGGGGTCACCCTGTAGGCTGGCACTTAGAGGAGTTCCCATGGGACAAAGTATCTTACCGTAAAGATGTCTGGGACGTCATTGTCGGCTCTCCTGATTGGGGTCTATGGGGCTACAGGAAATGGACAATAGATCCAGACACAGGAGCGATTGACTTAGACGGAGATTTAAGCACAACTGACGACCAGTTCTATGTTAAAAGAGTCTACTTTAGTGAATCAGGCTGGAACCAAACATACCAGGGCCTTGACGTTCACATAGAATATGATCCGAACCCTGTAATTCCAGGTGACGAGTTGTATTTCGATGCTTGGATGGGAATAGCAACTAGTACATATTGGAACAGATGGAATGAAACATACTATTGGTATTACACTAATATGACACCCGTCTCGGCTGAAACAATGGCAATGATAAATGAAACCCTTTGGGACACGGAGAGAAATTGTCCCAAACCCGGCTACTGGGAAATTGCAAGAATGGCAAGGAACATGACTTGGGAAGACTATATTGAAAAAGCTAGAAGAGAGGGCTGGGACTGGGTAAAAGAGGAAGTTAGCTGGTCCTGGCTTTGGTTTGGATTCCAGCAATCATACTGGGTTTCAGCCGGCGAAAACGAAACATTCAGATCTTACCATGTGAATCTAAGGTATGAATATGCCGGTATGTTCATCTACAACGATACTGATGGAGACACGATAATGGACGAAGAAGAGGCAACTCATTACTTCATACCTCACGCAATAGGCAACGTAACATTTGTTACACCTGGCGAAGCCTTCGGCATCTACAATGAAACCGGAACATTAGTGCTTCCAGTCAATGAAAGCATCGAGTTCGGTGTCTCATACTTGGACATTAATGGTACTATGTTCCCATTTGGTAGAAGCTACTATGCATGGTATGGTGAAGATGTCTACGGCACAGATCTAAAAACATTCCAAGCGCGCCCAGTTGACGCATCTGTTGACGAACTTTCGTTTAAGTTACACTTCTACGTGGAGAACTCAACAGAAACAAACAGTACAGAAGCACACATAAAAATAGATCAACACGTAGGAGACTGGAACCTAGATTTACCATCAGGTATAGCTGTCTTAGAAAACCTAAGCTTATCACTAAACTATTACATCTATGCGGAGACCAGCGGAACTTGGGAAGTAGTAAGTGAAGATGGAACACCAATAACTCCTGAGCAAATAGTGGAAGCTTCAAGAATCTCACTTGACACTGCTGGACTAAAGTTCGCCGAGGTAAACATGGGTGACACTTATCTTTGGGGTGGAAACTTAAGTATGGTTTGCAATGTCTCAACTCACACAGTGCCATTAAGCACCTTTGTTGAAACATATACTGGCTATGAATCTGAAACAAGCGTTGGTGGTTGGACATTCCAAAGCACAATGTACTTCTTAAGCGTAGGATTCCCGAAGTGGGGCGGACACTTCGTCTACGAAGACCCTGAGGTAGTAGTATACTCAGGCAAAGAGAAGAAAACAATTGTAAGTTCACTAGCAGAGTTCTTGGCTGGATGGATACCAACAATAGGCAGACCAGGAGAAGAAGAGGAGCCACCGGAAAAATTCCCATTAATGTACATTGCGATAATAGTTGCTGTAGTGGCAGTCGGCGTAGCTTTCGTAATCATACGAAAAAGAAAACAGGCAGTAATTGTAGAGAGCCTAGCTGAACCAATAAAACAATAATTCAATCTTTTTATTTATTTTAGGTTTCCCCCATTATTTTGCGAATCTTTTTCATGTATTTTTCAAGTTCTTCCTTGTTATTCTTCCATTTAATTGCTTTAAATATCATTGGTTCTTCTCCTAAAAATTCAGCTGCTGTTAAAACATATTTCCCTTCTTTCTCCGCTGTTTCATAAACTTTATTTGTTCTTTCACGATATTTTGCATCTCTTAACAAGTGGTGATCATAAATTATGATGGGGGTTTTTGTCTCGGAAATTATCCAGCAGAGGTTTTCTACAGCTCTATTCAAATTTATTCTATTTAACATGTACCCGAAAAGATATGTTGGTGGGCCGTCGAGCACCAGAAAATCTGGGTTTTCATCTATTATCCATGCAGCGTAATCCTCTATCTCAGGGCCCTGTAAATCGGAAGAAAACAAAATTTTTTCTCCACTGTATTCAACTGTGAAAGCTATTACCCAGCCCACTCTATCAAACTCTAAACCATGAAATAAAGGACCTGTAAACCTTATGGTTGTATCATTAAACTTGAAAGTTTTTTCATCGGCAAATCTTATTTCTAAGTTTTGAAGTTTAACTTCAGGAACCCAGGGATTTGAAACCCACATGTCACATAGTTTTCTAAACCATTTCCTTCCCTTTTCGAGAAGTTCTTTTTTACGGGCATTGTAATCTCCGTAGTCTTTTCTTGAAGCGAGTGGAAGTTCGCTCATGGGATCAGGGAAACTTAAATCTTCCGGTTCTACGAG
>JAUQZC010000156.1 GCA_030587435.1 Candidatus Baldrarchaeota archaeon
TTTAATGAGTAACTAGCACGGTGTATAGATTTTGGTAAGTGAACATAGAAGTGAGCATCTATACAGTAGTATTGGGGGAAGATTTGTTGCCAATAGGTTTAATAGTTGTTAAGTGGGATAATAAAATTGGAACGGTCTTAGAGGCTAAATATCCAGAAGATGTTTTTGTGTCTCCCGATTTAACCATGAAAATTTACGGTGCGCACGTCTTGGGGGAGGCAAGGGAAGCTGGCTTTATTTCAATGAAAGTTGATAGTTTAAATATTGCAAGTTATTTTGCAGGCATCGAGATAAATTATTATGTTGCTCTTCTCCTTAAACCAACTGAAGATGCAGCTGCTTTTGAAGATGCTCTCATAGAAGTTGCATCAAAAATATTTGAGAACCTTGGAGAGAAAAAATACGTTGAAAAACTTCCAGAGTTTTACAAGTTTCTTGAAAAGTATCCTGTATTGACTAGAGATCAAAAGATAGCCTCTGTTCTTCTAGATCCCATTAAAAGTTTTGTCTTTAAAACATTGCTTGAATATGGATGTGTGACTAAAGATCAGCTTCAAGAAGATATTATAAAGAAGTTGGGTGTAAAAACTTTTGATATAAATGCTATATTAGCTTCCATGGTTAAAGCTGGTTTAGTTGTGTCCGAATGGGTTGAAGGTGTGCCTAGCGAAGTTGTTTTCCTGATTAAGGATTTTGAAATAGTGAGAGTTCCTCCAAACATTAAAAAAATTCCAGCTAATGTTAAAAATGCTATTAGAGATTTCTTCTCAAAATATAAGCAGTCTCCCAGGGATGTTGCAATATTAGCTAGGGCTATTACGGACCCAGAAATCTACGAAATAATTAAAGCATTAAAAACACGGGGTGGAATGTCCACAAGAGAAATTTCGGAAAAAACCGAAATACCGGAAGATAAGATCTTTAATTATATTGGATGGTTAAGAAGAAACAATTTTATTATCGAAGTTGAGGAATCCAATCAATCAAAGTTTTATCTTATTAGTGAACCCATGATTATAACGTTTTATCCAGAATATCAAATAAAGTCGGTTATTGAGAGGTATAATGAAGGCGTTTTACCAGCAAAACAAGTCATTAGGTATCTACTGTTTCTTAAGGAGGCTTACGGAGGAGAAAGAACGTGATTAGACAAATATACATTTATGCTGACGCTGGAACCCCTATATTCTTGCGTAAATATGCAAAAGTAAAAGAAGTAGACATTAGCGAACTATTAAAGTTTATTGTACCAATTGCACAGAATTTGAATGAAGGATCAATTGAACACACAGATATAACACGGTATAGAATATCTTATATGAGACTTGGAAGATTCACAAACGTTTTTGTTAGCGATAGAACAAGTGAAACAGCTAGAGTTGAGGAGGCTCTTGTAAACTTTTCAAGACATTTAGAAACACTTAACCTAAATCTGCCGTTATCTCTAGAAGAAGTAAAGATTCTGGAAAAAATAAGTGAAGAGACGGTAAGTTTAATTCCAGTTAAAATATGTCTCGTAGGCTTCGGTGGAGTGGGCAAAACAACAATATTAAAACTCTTAAGATACGAAGAAATTCCACTAAGATATGAGCCTACAATATTTGGCGAAAGAGCCATGCTTGTCATACCTGTAGGACCTTATAAAGCTGTTTTGTTCACAGTCGGCGGCCAAGAGAGGTTTATGCCTATATGGGACATACTTATACGTGGAAGCGACGTAATATTCGTAGTGACAGATTCAACACCAGAAAACGTTGAAAGAACAAAAACACATGTGCTACCAATAGTTAGAGAAACAGCTAAATACGCTAGAATAGTTGCAATCGCAAACAAACAAGATTTAGCCATGGCTCTCCCCGCGTATAGGGTAGAACAAATATTAGGACTAAAAACATTTGGATGCGTTGCCATAGACCCTGCCTATAGAGACTCCCTCCTAAACATGATTAAAGAAATATTGCTCAGTTAAGAGGTGTTAAAAATTGGAAGAAAAACTAAAAATGTTTGAAAGAGCCCTAAAAGACCTTATAGAATCCATGAAAGAAAAAGAAGGGATTCCTACGGAGATATTAGAGAGAATTGATAGAGTAGAGAGAAAAGTAGATTTGTTGATACGTATATTGACCGAATGGTTACCAGCCAAATTCTTAGAAGAAATGAAAACCTTAGGCATAACATCAACAAGCGCCTCAGCTTCTACAGCTCCCATGACCCCGCCAAAACCAGCTACAAAACCTTCAGCTCCAGCAACTGTTGAACCGTCTCCTCCCTCAGAATCAGCTATTCCGAAACCTGTGGATATGTTAAGTGAGGAAATAGAACTACTTAAGGAAGAGTTGTCAACCATAGAGAGACAAATTGCCGATTTAGAGTTTCAAAAAGACAGCGGTTTCATAACTGCTGCAGAATACGAGAAAAAGAAGAGAGAATTAGAAGCAAAAAAGAAGGAAATAGAAGCACGAATAAAGGGAAAATAAGGTAATATCTCCATTCATAACATATATTATAGAAGATTGATGTATAGAATTTCCAGCAATTTGGCTTTAAATGGAATTGAGGAGTTAATTATGAGGAAGAGGGAAAAACTTGCTCTAATGTTATCTACTATGTTATTATGTATTGTAGTATCCAATGCAACCGATGCTGCTGGTTATGCCATTACAAAATTTATCCCGGTTGACAGATATAATGTGACCGTTTATTTCCCGGAAAAATCTTGGTCTAAGATTTTTGATATTTATAACGATTCTGCTTTCCATTGTTGTAATCTGAGCATACTTAAATGGCAAAACAAAAAACTGAGTACAATTTTTCTGTTGTCTTCGTACATCAATATGACTTGGGCCGAAAATATTACCGAAGAAGTAATTAAGATAGGGAGCCTCTCTATTCCGAAAACCATATTCTTTGCCTTTATTATTGGAATCGGAGTGCCAGTTGCTGGTATAGCTTTATTTTACACGTATCGTTACTTCAGGGTTCCAAAGGTATTAAGAACCTTAAATAAAATTATTAGTAAAGTTAAGAAGGGCGAAAGGATTCCGCTGGATGCCGTCGCCAATGTTAGAAGTAGAAGAGACATCATTAACGAAAAGGTTAGTAAGTTGTGGAGAAAATTAGGCATTAAGCTTAGCAGTACGAGGGAGGAGGGTAAGAAAAGTGGGTAAACTCTATGATATTTATTTTATTAAAGCTGAGAGCGGTGAATGTTTGTTTCATTTTAAGTTTGGTAGTGTAGCTATTGATCCTAATCTTGTTTCAGGTTTTCTTCAAGCGATCGGTTCATTTGCCCAGCAATTAATACCTGGCGAAAAAAGTTTTTTAAGGACTATTGATCGCGGTGATTTTAAAATCATGATCGAAAAGGGAGCAAAAGTTTTTGCTGTTTTGGTTGCCGAGGAAGATACACCAGAAGTACGGCAAAAACTTAAAGGCCTGCTTCAACGTTTCGAATACATTTATGGTGGTTATCTTGACCGCTGGGAGCAATCTAGGGATGTCACGCCTTTTCAAAGTTTTCTGTCTCAAGTTTTAATAGCTTTCCCTGAACAACCTATCAATCCACGTTTACTACCTAGGGCAAGACCCGAACGCATTAGTGTTGTTGAAAGTCTTGAGGTTCCTGATGCGTTGAAAATGCGTTTAGTTAGAGTTTTAAGGCTTGCGGACGGTAAGAGAAGTTTAGAGGAAATTGCAGAAATTGTCGGTTTGCCTGTTGATGAGGTTATTAGTCTTTTTCTTTTAGCTGCTAGGTCTGGTGTTGTTGATTTTCCGTTTGCTAAAATTTTTGATGATGATATATTGGTTAAGACTGGTTTAGATCCTATTTTAATTAGAAAGGCTTACGGTGAAGTGGGTGTTAAGCTTATAGAGGCTTGTGACGGAAAAAAGACTGTTAAGGAAATTGCTGATAGGGAAGGGGCACCTTTAAATGTGGTGAAATATGTTTTTGGTAGGGCTTTGCGCTTAGGTTATGTTCAACTTCTAAAAGGTTATTAGGGGGAAAGGTATTGAGTGAAAAGGTTAGAAGAGCAATAGAGGAAGAATTTGAAAGAAACATAACTATGTACATACCTTCTATCCGTAGAAGAATACTAGATGTTTTCACCGACGAATTTAAGTCGTTCTTTGACATCCTTAAGAACGCCGTTATTAAAGCTGCTATGGAAGCTGTGAGCGGTAAACCTGTTGAGGGCACATCTCCACCTCCGGAAGGCTCAGAGGAGGAGTTAAAGGAAAGAGTTACAATTCTTTCTAATCAGGTTAGAAGTTTACAGATGGAAGTCTCTAGACTTCAAGAGGAAATAAACAGACTTTACAATTTGACCGAGGAAGATCCGAAGTATCAGGTTTACTGGCTTCTTAGGGATTTCCAGCCTGCTTGGGTTCGTGTTGAATACATTTCTCAAACATTGAATATACCAGTGGATAAGGTGAGAGAATTCTTGGATAAGTTTGCTAAGAGAGGTTTAGTTGAAATTCGAGGTAATGAGGCAAAGCTACTTGGACTTCAAAGAAAAATGTAACATAATACGTATCCAATTAGTGACATTTTAAGTTAAGTAATGAAATAAAAATCGTAAGTTATGTGTGAAACCCGGGTTAACGGAGGTTTTGTAGTGATATATTACAAATAGCTGAATTTTACTCATACTTAAGTTTAAATAGGAACTCATGTTTTATGATATTATGGTGTTATGTTGTAAGGGTGTGAACAACAATGAGTATTTTGGATAAAATCAAAAGTTTCTTTACTAAACTATTTGGAACGAAACAGTCGGCAGTTGGTACAGTCGTTGAAGAAAAGAAAGAGATGCATCCATTGGAAGTCAAAATGAGAGAACTGCTCAAAGAAAAGGAGATAATAAGAGGCGAAATAGAAAATCTCGAAAAACTTTATGATAGTGGTAGTATTACGGCTATGGAACATGATAAGCTTATGAGAGAGAAAATTAATAAGATTTTAGAGATTAATAGAGAGATTGCAGAGATAAAGCGGCAACTCGCGACGGAAGGAATTTTAGTTTAAAATTAAGTTGTAAGTTCTCAGTCCTTCTTCAGTTTTCTTCCCAGTTCTTGTAATACCTCAGATGGTAATTTACGTTTTTTAAATATTTTTCTTCTTCGTGTAATCTTTGAGGTTGGCAATTCGGTTAATGCTCTCGTCTTTTTCCTGTCTTTTTCGGTTAGCAGTGCCGCATCAGATTTTCTTTCTAATATTTGCAAGCTCATTACCACCGCTGTTTTAAGTTCTCTTCCTCTTTCCTTTTCTAACATATTCAAAAAAGTTGAATATGGTTCTCTATTCCATTTTAATTTATTCCATAACCATAACTTAACCTGTTTGTATCCTTCATCTATTTTTGTTTTAAATTCAATTAGCTCCTCTTTTGGAAGTTCACATAGAAGATCAATTAGATGTGAGAACTTTTCTGTTTTTGTTGTCATTCTTATTTTTGTAGATTCTTTAACTTCCGTAGTCAGATATTCTTTTAATACTTTGTCTAAGATTTTGTTAAATTCGTTTACACCAAATCTGTTTATAAACCTTAAAATAATTTTACTGTCATTTGTGTTTAAATTCATTGATACTCCTTCTTTTAAGTCTTCTTCGCCTATTCTTGTTCTCATTTTAAGTGCATGAAGCTGACGGGTAGTTAATCTACGAAGAATTTGTTCCACATTTTGTGAAGCATTTTCCACACGTAAACCTCCATTTAGCAACCCAATTTAGTCTTTCAACAAATATCTTAGAAGTGAAAGAACACATACTTAAGAGTTTTTAATATTATTAATGTACTGAGGGAAGTTATTAATAAATAGGTTGATATGGCATGGTGATTGAGAGAGATCTTTGTGCTAAGTGTAAAGGTTCTCGTAGGCTCTGCGGTAGACCTAAGTGCCCAATTTTGGTTAGAATAACTGCTCTTAAATCTCTTAGCCCGAAATTAGAAAACGTCGATAATCTATTTGGTTCTTCACCTCCAAGTGTTCTTGTTGGAGAGTGGGGGTATCCTAGAATAAGGCTTGGTGGGCTTGTACCCCCTGAAGTTGGTGTTAAAGCTTCATTTTTTGATAACCCTGTGGAATGGATTGAGAGAAAGGTTAGTTTGGATGAAATTATTAAGCTTAGGTCTTCTCTTGTTTACTCGAGATTCTCTGCACATATTAAAGCCCCCCGAAGAATTGAATCGAAATTTTTGGAGAATACGCAGGAACTTGCTATGGCCGCTAAACCTACCGATGTTGAAGTTTGTTTTCTTAAGCCTCCACGTTTTAAATTAAATTTTGACGGTATTATAACTCCAGTTGGTATTTTGGCGCCAATAAAAAATATGGAACTCGCAGAGAACCCTCTTGTTCCACGGAAAGTTGAATATTTGGTTAATGATACTGATGTTAGGGCTTCAACCGCGATGTGGGAACTATATAAAGCTGGAACTCCTGTTTATCATATTTTTAGGATTTTAAGTGTTGGTTTACTCGGTGTTAAGAAGCAGAGAAAACTTGTTCCGACTAGATGGGCTATTACCGCCGTTGATAAAACTATTGGAGACAAACTTTTAAAACAAGTTAGAACTTTTCCTGAAATTGATCGATATCTTGTTTTTCACCATGAGTATCTTGGAAACCATTTTGAGCTCATTTTTGTTCCTCGAAATTATAGTTTTGAAGTAATTGAAATGTGGATGCCTAGAAGCGTATGGGTCATGGGAAATAAACCTAGTATATTTGTTAACTGGGAGTTTTGGGATGGAAAGGCAAAACACATGGACGGTGGATATTACGCGATAAGGCTTCCAGTTTTAGAATATCTTTCAAGAATTAGACGGCAAGCAACTGTAATTGCTATCAGGGAGATAAGGCCGGAGTATTATGCTCCGGTTGGTAATTGGCAGATTCGCGAAAACGTTAGAAAAGCTTTATCAAGTAGACCGGAGAGGTTTAATACTTTGCAGGAAGCTTTAAACTCTGTTTCTAAACGTTTAAAAACAGATCCAAATACTTGGATTTCCAGATCTTATTTATTGATGCTGATTGAGCGACAGAGAACTTTAACAGCCTATTTTAAGTTTTAAGGTCGTATTATGCCATTTCATAGGGAAATTTAAATATTTTACTGAAGAATTTAGTAGTACAAAGATTTGAAAAGCTTAATGTTTAGCAAAATAAATTTTATATTGTTCTAAGAACAATTTAAAATGGTAGTTACATATGATACTACAGTCGTACCTTGGAATACCAGAGATGAAAGATTATGATAAATGAAGTTTACATCTTATTTAATGATGAAAACCCTCTTGTACATGCAGTTCTAAGAAAAGACAATGTCCTAGATAGTAATGTAATAATGGATCTCCTAGAAATAGCTCGGAAAAACAATTTTAAGTTACAAGCTGTAACTATTCAAGACAAGCAGATTGTTTTTAAAAAAATGGGTAATTTCGTGGCAATTATAGTTGCCGATGAATTGGACGATAAAAAAATCCTAGAACATTATGCAGAAAGAATTTTAAAACTATTTTCAGCGAAATACGGACCCGATCTAGAACATTGGAATGGGGACGTTAGCACGTTCAGCGAGTTCATAAAATCTGTTGAAAAAATAGTTCTTTCACCAAAAGGTGCTGTGAAAATAGTTTTCGTGGGAAGCCCTGGAGTCGGAAAAACAACTCTAATTAAGCTGTTAAGTGGAGAAGAAAATTTAGCGGGTAGATATATTCCGACCCTTGTAACCGATGTCAGGAAAATGACCGAAGTTTTAACTATCGATGGGGAATTTGATGTTTTTGTATGGGATATTCCCGGTCAAGCTGTTTTTAAGGAACTGTGGAAATTATATCTAAAAGATGCTGATTTAATTGTCTTGGTAACGGACAGCACCGAGGAAGATTTACCAAGAGTACAAAGGTTAATGGAAGAAATAGAGAAAAAATACGCAAATGTTAAGGATAAAGCAACTATAATTGTTATTGCTAATAAACAGGACCTTCCAGGCGCTCTAAAACCTGAAGAGGTAGAAAATGCGTTAGGCATAAAAACTTACGGTTCAATCGCTATCGATAAGAGTTATCGCCCAAAGATTATGCAAGTACTTGCTGATACAGTTAAGGAAATTGCAAATAAGAAGTTGAAAGCAGCTGAAGAAAAGATAGGTGAAACGAAGAAATCAGATGAAGTACTTAAAATAATTAGAGATGTTAGAGACGAGCTTATAAAGTATCTTCCAATCAACGACCCCATATTTATCAATATCGATTATTGGATAAAGTACTTAGCTAAAATAGGAGAAGTCAACGAAGAGGATTATCAGAGATTAGTTGGCGATATCAAATGTTGGCGGAAAACACTTGAAAAAGAAATAGAGAAATATCATATGAGTGCTAGACTACCATCATAATTCTTCTCAAAAGTTCTACAGCAACAAGCAAAGTATCGAAGAAAAGACTTAGCAAGAAACCAGCTGTGATTAGGGGCATTAGTGGTATAGCTATTGTTACCCAAACCTTCTTAAAACCAGCTTTCTCAAGTTTTGAAAGTAGTTCTTCTCTGTTTTCAATGTCTTCTATCTTGAATGAAGCTTCTCTTAAGCAGATCTTATTTTCCCTTACTTCAAGTAATGGAACATAGAAGGGATTCTGTTTTACTTTGTCCAGGTCTACTAGCATTCCACCGATAATCAACATACATTTTTGAAAAGAGGAAAGGTTTAGCTGTGAAAAATACAATTCTTCTCCTTTTAATAATCTAATTAAGTTTGAGAGCATAATAATTACCATGACTATTACAAGTAGGAAGAGCATGTTTGTAAGTGTTGGAAGAGCTATGGTAAGGGTTTTAAATAGCCAAGGATATTTTCCCGGAGCTATAGATGGGATCTGTGGGAAGAATGCTGCTATGCATATGAAAGCGGGTAGCTCTGCTTCGCCGATCAGCTTAAGTAAGACTAATAGCAGGACTATTGTCCCGGGGATTACAACTGCAGTAAGTTCCATGAATAAGAACTCTTTTAGGGGTATAAAGCGGTATCGAAGTCTAGCTAGGATAACGCCTATTGTTCCCATAAGTATCCAGGTTAGGTCGTGTACGGTTCTCGTCTTAAAATCTTGTATTGAAGCTATCACTAGAAAAATAAGACAAGTAAAGATAGAAATTGCTTCGAGGGTTTCCGTGGCTAAGATATTTATTCCCATTTAAAGGCACCTTAGACTTTGCCGGCTGTTGTTATACGGAGTCCAAGCGGCGTTATCTCGTATGGAACAATGTATGGTATTTCTTCATTGACACCTTTCACTTTTAGTACTGAAAGTTGAAGCTTTTCTTTGGATAATATTAGATTGAATACGTTGTCTGCGTAGTGATAAATTAGTTCAGCTATTTTAGATGGTACAACTGTTTCTAAAAAGCTTAAAATGCAAATCGAAGAATGTTTCCTTACTTTAGATTTAAGTGAAAGTAGCAGTTTTATTATTTTTTCTTCAAGGTTTTTGGGCGCATCAATGAAGAAGTAAGTTAGGGAATCTATAATTACACAGGAGCCTTGTTCTACATGTGGGAAAACGTAGAACTCAAAGACACTTTCAATGTCTGTTAAGACACTATCTAGGATGCTTTCTGTTTCTTCTCCCGATAACAACCGATAAACATCAACAAATGTCCATTTATTTTGGTTTTGAAAGTTTTCAACACGAACATTGAACACTTTAAGCATTTCAGAGAGTTCAGATGGTGACCTGTCTATTGCAATATACACTGTAGTTTTTCCCGTAGTTTTAATATAAGAGAGACCTATTTTCCCGATGAAGGCGTAGTAAGCTGTTCCAGGTCTAAAAGAAACAGAGGTTACTGAAGCTTCAGGTATTCCTTTAATTCTTCCATCAAGAGGCGGATGCCCGGTTGGTACTATCATTTAACGACACCTACAAGTATTTTATGCGTATATCGCAAATTTCAATTGACTCAAATTTCTTTATTACACATAATAATTGGTTTAATTCACCATTTACATTATTGATCAACTTTTATTTAATAGTTAATTTTTTATAATATTTACTACAAAACTTAGTAATAATAGTTACCATAACAAATACTCTACCGAGCACACAAATATAAATTTAATGCTAACAAGAGAAGTGCAAACGCTCAATTAGCCGCTCACTACCCAAATTGGTGACTTAAATTGGACGACTTAGAAAAAGATGAAGTAATTAAAGATGAAATGATTGCACCCTTTATTACCGAATATATAAGCATAGATCCGAGCGTTTTTATTAGCGAATATGGTGCCTATACAGATAGACTTGCCGCCGTTGTCAAAGCTGAGTCTGGAGAAGCATTATATCAAAGTTCTATTGCACCTCTTTTGATAGATAAAGAAAATTTCTTTGAACATCTATCTAACATGGCAAGTTATCTAGACATAAAAGTTTATGCTGCAATACACACATTTCTTGACAAGTTATTCTATAAAAAGTTTAAAGCTGTTAGTTTAGATGCTGAAAAGCCACCTATTCCAGCTGTCGGCTTTATATGTCCAAACAGGAAGGGTTATTGGAGGTATTTAGCGGAAATACTCGTAGAAGTTACTAAGCTTCAAATATCTGGGATATTTTTGCTTGACTTCAGATATCCTTGGAGAAGCTATTGCTTTTGTACAGAATGTATTAAAGACTTTAGGACCAGAGAAAATCTTCCAGTATATTTTCATTACGGATTATTAGAAGAAGAATCCGATACATACGAAAAATGGTTGAGATGGCGAAGCGAAATATTATATAATGCATTGGAAAGTTTAATTGGCCGCATGAACAGTTTAGGTAAAGAAGTTCCAATAATTTTGGAAGTTATTGTAGATCCGATTTCTAAAATGTCGGAGGGTGTTTTTGAATACTTTGGCCAGGACTTGAGAAAGCTCTCTAATCTGGTGAATGGTTTTCTCTTAAACATTTGTCCTTACAGTACACTCAATGAAGATGACATGAATGAAGAAGCATTTAAAGATGTTATTTCAATAAATAAGCCAATGTATATGCTTTACACCAAGAAACTAAATAAATTTGACTTTAATATTCTTAAAAATATAGCTAAAATTGTAGATGCTAAAAAGATATTCATTAACGTAGCTCAAATCGTGAGTTAACAATTATTAAGGAGGTTAATGTGTTGAAGAATATGTATAGCTTCGGGATCCCTGAACTTGATGAAGCCTTGGGCGGCGGTCTTGAAGATGGAAGCGTAGCGATACTTGAGGACGAAATGGGGGTCTTCTCAGACATACTTTTGTCGTACTTCATTGCAAGAGGACTTAGAAGAGGAGACGACGTAATAGTTTTGTTAACAGAACATCCGATCCAGTATTACATAAATATGATTAATATTTTAGGTGTAAGAGCCGATGTTGCAATGGAAGTAGGGAAACTTGTGTTTATAGATGCATTTCTAAGTCCATTTACCGTTAGCAGATCTCTTCATAGAACTAAGTTTGCAATAAGAAATGTTGGTAGTCTAAGCGATATAAGGCAAACCTTGCAGGCTGCAATACAGTCTTTAGGTGAAACTAATAGAATTCGAATCGTTATCGATTCTCTTTCACAGTTTTTGCCCCCTATGACTCAGAGTCCGCAGCCCGCTGCAATATTTTTACAGCAACAACATGTTGAGAGAAATGAAAGAGGAGGAGTTCTTCTAGGACTAGTACATGGAGATGGACATTCATTACACATTGTTAGAAGCATTGAATATATAGCGGATATAGTTTTAAGGATGCGGTTCTCTGAGACAGATAAAAGCAAAAAAGAAATTTATCTTCAGGTTTTGAAGACCAATGATCCTTTGCTTTTCGAAAAACTGCAACATAAGATGTTTATATGTTCATATAAGCAAAATAGGTTGCTTATACATGAGAAAGATAAGATAGTTATTTAATTGGGTGAAAAAATTGAGTGAAAAGGCAACATTCCTAAAAATTTTAAGCAATATAAAGGACTTTAAAAATTCTGCTCTTAAACAGCTGTCACTTAGGCTATCTGAGATTATTCACGGGTTTTTAGCCGAAGCTAAACCATCATTTTCTTATAACGAAGTTAACACTCTTGCAGAAGACCTAAAAAATGAAGTTCTAAAATATTTTAGCAATATATACGAGGAATTGTTGAATGATGCCATATCATTTATTAAAACAGAATTGGAAAAATCTACTAGGCCCTCTGAAACCATAGAGCTCGCGGGGAAAGTAAACCAATTAAGTAACGTTATAAAGACGTTAGAAGACTTGCTTTCTTCCTCTTTAGGGATAAAAGTGGAAGAAGGTGAACTTATAGATAAGGTTAGAGAGCTTTTAGAAGTAAGCAGCAAAGCAGGAGAAATGGAGAACATTTTAAAAGAAAAAGAAAAGTTATTGGAAGATTTACAAAAAGAAGCTGATGACTTGAAGAAAAAATTGGCTAGTCTAGAGGAAGAACTTAACTCCACTAAAAAAGAAAAAAGTCAGTTAGAAGAAGAGAAGAAATCTCTAGGTGAGGAAATATCCAGTTTAAAAGAAAAAATATTTGAAAAAGACAACGAAATAGAGAAGTTAAGAACTACAAATGAAAAATTAACTTCTGAGTTAGAAAAAATAAAAAATGAACTTACGAGGAAAACCGAAGATTATGAAAAAATGAAAGAAAAATTAGAAGAGGAAAAGAATTCATTAAGTAAAAAGATTTCTGATTTAGAGAGAGAATTACTAGAGAAGAAAGAAGAAGTAAGAAGATTAGAAAAAACCATTCAAGATTTGAGTTCCAGTGGGGATGCTCTTCAAAAAGAGTTATTAAAACTTAAAGATGAATTAGCTGAAAAGAATATACAAATAAGGAAGCTAGAAAGAGAACTAACTGAAAAAGATGCCGAGATAAGGAGATTAAAAACCACAAACGAAGAATTGGTCTCTGAGCTAGAAAAGTTAAAGGAAGAGTTTGTAAAAGCAACAAAAGATTACGAAAGCATGAAAGAAAAATTACAGCAACTAAGTGAGAACAGAGAACGATTATTATCGCTTTTCGATAAGTTAAGCAAACAACTTTCTTCTAGCCCCGAACTGCGATTGCTTTCATTTTTAATGAATTTGAAGTCTCCATTAACTATAGAGGGAATAAGCAAATCGCTGGGAATAAGAATGGATGTAGTTAAAGAAAGCTTGAGAACACTTGAAGACTTAAGACTTGTGAAAATAGAAAATAATAAGGTATTTCTAACACTATAGCATCCCTATTTTAAAGAAATTAGGAAAGGTGATGAACATGGATCGCTATATTAAGCTAGGAATTAGTGAATTAGACGATATACTCCCTCTCATACCAAGAGGCTACTCGTTTCTCCTTTACGGTCCTTCTGGGGTGGGAAAGACCATATTTAGCCTTCAATTTATGTGTGACGGAATAAAAAAGTTTGATGAAAGAGGTGTATATTTTGTTTTGAAGGAATTCCCTAATGATTTAAGGTTTAAAGCCCTCTCTTTAGGTTTTGACGTAACTAAGATGGAAAAGGAGAACATGCTGATTATAGTTGACTGCTTTTCTAAAAGTATACCTATCAGGTCATCTGAGAAATTTGTTTCGGACGGTACCGTCCATGGCATTTTAAGAGCATTGAAAAAAATTATTGAAAACGTTGGTAATGTTGACAGAGTTGTAATAGATCCTGTCTCGGTCATATTTGAGGAAGAAAAAGTCGAAAAGATTTCAAAATTATTGGCAGTATTTAGCCAATTAAAGATAACAAGCCTTTTGGTTTCTAGCGAAGAGCATGCAAAGACGCTAGAGCATCTTTGTCCTGGAGTATTTGAAATGACGCTAAAAAATAGAAACGGAAAAACCGAATATTCGCTTGTTATTAAAAAAATTGAGGGAATAAGGCAGCAAACTCCCATTTACTTCCCTTATAGAATCGTAAGAGGACGGGGAATCCACATTCTAAAGGCTAGTGAAAACACGTAAACTTAATCACGTAAATAGGTGAGAATAACCATGAAAGAAGAAAAAGTGTTAGACTACTTAACTGAACATAAAATAGCTTTTCTAAGTGAAATATCAAGTAACATATCAATTCCATCAGGTCATGTTAAAATATTACTTTCAAGTTTATCAAACACCGGCTTAATTAAAACCATTCCTGTTGGAGAAGGTCTCTACGTTTTACCTGAAATGTCAGATATTCTGAGGAAAATTTCTTTTGAAAAAGATTTGGTTAAAGGCTTAATTCAAAATGCAACAGAGATCAAAGACGCAACCTTAAAACTACAGGATATTCTTAAAGATGATCTTAGCGCATGCATTAGTAAAACGAGTGAGAAGCTATCGTCAGAAGTTGCATCAGCTGTTAGAAAGATTATTGAAAGACCTGTTCTTGAAATGTTTGATCGACTCGTATATGAGTTGTCAAAAAGCGTCACGCTTCATGAAAAGAGGGTTTTATCTGAATTGAAGGTGCTAGAGGCGCCCATAAAAGTACTCTCAAGCCAAGTAGAAAAGTCCTCTAAAGAAGTAAATGTGAAGCTTGAAAATAAAATTAACGAGTGTTCAAAGAAAATATCTTCAGAGTTACCGAAGTTTAAAGAACAGTTAAAAGAACTATTAAATCAAAAGATAGCGGACGCGTTTAAAAAAGAGGAAGCATACAGACTTGTTTCTTTTGAGCGAATTGAAAAGAGCGAGGCAAAAATTAGAGATATAATCTTGGAAGTTGGGCAGATATTAGAGAGGATACTTGTTATTTTTGGAAAAACTCTAGAGGAACTTAAGTTCTCAATGATTAAAAGTGTCAAAGAAATTTTTTCTACCCTATTTAAACAATCTGCAAAACAACGCTCAAAAGCTATAATTGAGGAAAACATGAAGGAAATAGTGACTAAATTAAGTAAAGAAATTGAGGAAATGATAAATAAATATATTTCCCAAATAGATGTTGATTTACGTTTTATAACCGAAGATTTCCATAAACAAGCGTCAGAAATGGAGAAAAAGGTTAAAGAAGACTATGAAGATTTAAGAAACCGTTTAAAAACCAGATTTGAGGAGTATCCTAAATTTCTGAGATCCTTAGCAGATTTTATGATTTCAAAAGCACTAGAACAAATAGATGAATGGATAGATGACTTTAAAGAGACATTAGCATCTTGGATGGATGATGTTATCGGATTTACAGACAGAGAGTTTATGAGGCTTAAAAACATAACAATATCTACGAACAAGAGAATTCTTCAAGAATTTTCCAAATATGTTGAAGAAATGAAAGATATTGTTGACATGTTCGTAAAGGAAAGGAAATTAAAGTTTGTTAATGAACTTATCACATTAACTCTGAACGAGGTTAAAAACCGTACTACTGAGATCACTAAGCCGCTTCTAAATCCAATTCAAAAAGTTATTAGCAAAAGTTTTCCCCATTTAAACAACGCAAAAATAGTTGTAAATGACTCTTTAAGGAAAACTAATCAAGTTGGTAATTTGCTAACGGAAATAAATGCAACATTATACCAGTTAATCTCTTCAAGAGATACTTGGATAGTTGAGGAAGGTGAAGCCATAAAAATAATTAGGAAATTCCTATCGCTGGATGTTCCTTGGAAAATAAATGTTATTTTACCTTCTTGCGAACTGTTAAACTACGTATTGAGTGAAGTCTCAATTACGCCTGAAATTAAAATTTATTGCTACGGTGACTATACATCAGTTAAAGTACCTGAGAATGTTGAAATTATCAGGACAAAATTCAAAGACGTCATTGCTTTGGAAAGCGAAACGTTGTCAATGTTTCTGGTGCCAGTTGGTAATAAAGCTGCAGGAATAGCAACTACAAATAATGTCTTTCGAATATTGGTCAATATTTTAATAAAAAACCTTTTAACTACTGCGATAGAAGAAAAAATATAATTTATACGTCTAATGTTAATAAGTTATGTCTATTATGTTTCCAATTTTTGTTTAGAGTTTAGCTGATTTTTGTCTCGGAAGCCTTTAATTTGAAAAATTAAGGGTAAATGTTATATATTGAATGTTATAGTAACTATTATAACATATGATGACAATGATTATTATAACAAATTTTTATCGAGGAGATGCAGAGTATGGAAGGAAAAGCAGAGTTAAATAAGTCATTAAAAAGCCTCCTTGAAAAATTTAAGTATGAAACAGAGAAAAAAACTGAAGAAATCTACCCTTTAATAGAACCATTCGCTTATGCGGCCATATATACTGAACCAGAAACCGGCAAAAGGTATTATGAAGTTGTTGAACCTCCACTAGACAAAAAAGAAAAAGACATTTTTGAGCTCATTTCAAAACTTTTGTTTTACGAATTAGACGTTGAATATACAGCCTTTAAAGATTATGAAGAAAGAAGTAAATATATCAGAAATAAAGTGCAAGAGATAGTCAAAAAATATAAGATAAAACTGAGCGAAGAATCTCTTTCTAAAATCCTGTACTACGTAGAAAAAGATTTCGTTGGACTTGGAAAAATAGAACCACTTATGAGAGACGATAACGTTGAAGATATCAGCTGCGACGGAGCAAGAATACCTCTCTACATCTGGCACAGAAAATATGAATCCATCCCTACAAACATATTTTTTGAAAGCGAAGAAGAACTTGACAGCTTTGTTATAAAACTTTCTCAGCGATGTGGAAAATACATATCCGTCGCCCAACCACTTTTAGACGCATCTCTACCAGATGGATCAAGAGTACAAATAACATTTTCAAAAGAAGTCACAATGAAAGGTAGCACCTTCACAATAAGAAAATTCAAACAGGACCCCTTAACCATAATTGACCTTCTAAAGTTCGGTACACTATCCTCGGAAATGGCTGCGTACTATTGGCTTTGTATAGACAACCGTATGTCAGTTCTAATAGCTGGAGGAGTCGCAGCAGGAAAAACAACCCTCCTCAACTCCCTTGCCATGTTCATTAGACCTGACCTAAAAATAGTTTCTATCGAAGATACCCCTGAGCTTAATCTCCCACACGAACATTGGATACAAGCTGTTACACGGCCCGGATACGGTGAAAAAACGATTACTGGTGAGAGAAGAGGAGAAATATCAATGTTCGAGCTTTTGAAGGCAGCAGTTAGACAGAGACCAGACTACATACTTGTAGGAGAAATTAGAGGCGAAGAAGCTTACGTGCTGTTCCAAGCAATGGCTACTGGACATCTAGGCATGGCTACAATCCACGCAGAAGATATGTTAGCAGTAATTCACAGGTTAGAAAGTAAGCCCATGAATATTCCGAGAAGCTTACTTGTCACACTAGACATTATAGCGGTGCAAAGGAAAGTCCGAACAAAAGCTGGTCACACCGTTAGAAGAAACATAAAAGTACATGAAATTGTAGGTCTTGAGCCTTCAACAAACGAATTGTTATCAAACGTTGTGTTTGAGTGGGATGGAGCCGACGACACTTTCAACTACACTGGCAGAAGCTACAAACTGGAGGAAATCATGGACCTGAAGGGGTACAGTGAAGATGAAATATGGGAAGAGATAAGCAGAAGAAAAACTGTTCTGGAATGGATGGTAAGGAAAGGAATTAGGAGATACGTGGATGTGGCAAGTGTGATAAGGAAGTATTATGGAAATCCTGAGAAAGTCTACGAGGTGGCTGTTAAAGAACTGAAATAGGTTGGATTCAACATGGTAAGGATATACACCCTAGGATATCTATGGTTTGGAAGAAGGTTGAGAAAATATCTAAGTGAAGAAGGATGGCTTGCAAAACAGCTTAAAAAAGCTGGAATCCCACTTGACCCTCAAGTTTACGGAGGAACAATGATACTTATCTTACTGATAATATCTATTGTCTCCGCAGCGGCAGCAGCATTTCTCTTGCTCGTTTTTCCAATTAATCTAAAAATTCTATTGATTTTGCCAGTTCTACCACTATGTACTCTTATAGGTTTTATAGTCTATCCATTGTTTAAGCAATTTGACCGTAAAGACAAAATCGATGGCATCCTCCCATTTGCTGCAGGCTACTTGTCCACCCTGGCGGGTGTGGGTGTTCCGCCTGACAAGCTTTTTGAATCTCTTGCAAGGCAGAATATGGGTGAAGTATCAAAGGAAGCCAAAAATATTGTTGAGGATATGTATTTCCTAGGTTTAGATGTTCTCACCGCCCTTAAGAGAGCAGTGGAAAGGTCTCCCTCAAAGTTGTTTGCTGAGTTTCTCGAAGGAATTAGAGTTACTTTACTTAGTGGTGGTGTATTAAGAAGGTATTTAGAGGATCAAACGAAAAGACTTATGAAAATAAGAGAAGAGAAAGAGAACGAATTTAACAAGAGCTTAAATGTAATAGGCGAAATATACGTTGTTCTCGTGGTTTTGGCACCCCTACTCTTCATTGTGCTTTTAATATCTTTAGGGGAAACCGGTGGTCTATTCTTACCTATTCCTGTAGTTTTAATCCTAATTTCGTACTTCCTTATACCGTTTGCCAGCTTATTGATGGTAGGTCTTATTGACATGAGCATGCCAAAGGAGGAATGAAAGCTGCCAAAAATTGTTGCTAAACAAAAGAAAACTGCAATCGCTATCGGATTTATAGCCGCAGTAATCACTTTTTTACTTGGTGCAAGAATAACTGGCAGCTTACAAGAACTTAGTAGCATCTTAGCTGAATACGGGGCCTCATATATTATAAGTAACTTTATACAAGGAGGTTATCTACCCACAGACTTAATATCCACTCTTGAGACATTAACCTTGGTCTTTTTCATTTCATTAATTGTTTTCTTGACACCCATAGCAATTTTAACACATTTAGAAAACAGTTGGATGAAAGCTGTCGATGCAAATTTACCTTCTATGCTTAAAGAACTCGTGGATGGACTTTCAGCCGGTTTATCGCTTCCACAAGCTTTAATAACTGTTGCTAAAAGCGGAGGTTTCGGACCACTAGATAAGCCTTTAAAGAAACTTGCTGTAGATGTTTCTTGGGGTGCCCCGTTCACCGAAGCTCTTAAAGACTTTACAAACTATTTAGACACAAACCTAGCTAAACGATTACAGGGGATTATAATTGAGGCTTACAGGTCTGGTGGAGATGTAGAAAGAGTCTTTATGACCGCTGCAGAGCATCTAGATAGATTATGGGAACTTAGAAAAACTAGAGCTTCTGAAGTTAGACCGTTCATGTTCATTATTTATATATCATTCGTAGTTTTCTTGGTTATCACATATGCCTTTAATAATGTACTATTTGCATCCTTAGCTCAGACATCGGAAATGTTAGCTGGATATGGTGCTGGAGGACTTTCAATTAATCCAGTAACCAGTGCCCTCATGAGTTTAATTCTTTTCCACGCCATTATCCTCGAAGGCTTCTTCGGCGGGTTGATAATAGGGAAAATTACCACTGGAAAGCTCTTCAGCGGACTTATTCACTCTGTAATTTTATTATTAATCGGCTTGCTGGCTTCACAAATAATATTTTAACATAAACGTAATAGTATTGAATAAGAGCCTCAAGTTTAAGGGGTTGAAAAATTTGAAGAAAAAAGAAGATGAAAGCAGCTTGGCAGTGCTAGCAGAAATACTTGAAGCTATTAGGGATAGACTTGACGAAATTAAAGCACTTCAAGCATCAAGTATAACTTCACTTAAAGAGCTTAAAGAAGGTCTTTCAACACTCGCCAGGCTAAAAGACCTGAAAAATTCTTTAGAAAACGTAGCAGATTCACTTAACATAATTAATGAGATCAAGGAATACGTGAAAACAGTTGAATCAAAATACGATGTACTAAGTGAGGAAATTAAATCTCTAAGGAAAGAAATTGAAGATGTAAAGTTCTTAACTTCTGAGAGCATGAAAAAATCTGTAAAATTATTAGAACAAGCCATGGAACTACTAAATTTACCTGATATCGTAAATCAGATAACACAAATAGTTAATGACCTTACAATAAAAGTAGAAGAACTTTCTAAACGCACCGAAAGCACCTAATTCATTTAAGAGGTGAACATTTTGAAATTAATACGTAGAAAAGCAATAAGTTACGTTATTGGTTTTGCTTTAATCTTAGGATTAAGCATATCAGCAATAGCAATTGTATATGCCGTTGTAATTCCACAAATTCAATTAAGACAAACTGAAGCATTTATATCAGATGTTACAAACACATTTAAGCTTTTAGACAGTAAAATAGATTCACTTCTAAACCAAGGGGAAAACTCTACAGCCATTGTTGCTTTGAATATTCCAAGCGGGATTTTTAAGATCTCTCCTACTTCCGGATATAATGTTGAAATTTTGTATCAACTAAGCGGAGCAGAAAATCGATCAATACCTCCCGTGTCCTTAGGTAGATTATCTTACAATATTTCGTATTCGGGTAGATTGGTAGGAGAGAACGAGTATCGAGTTCTATATGGCTCTAAATACCATTATGTGAAATCCGATTCAGTGGAAAGGGAAAATGTTCAGATAATTGAAAGCCAAAAAGGTAAAGAAGTGATTATAGGATTAAAATATAGAATTATTCTTCACGTTTATGAGAGAGATGTAGATGGAGATGGAGATAACGACTATGACATACTATTCTTTCTCATTAGATTAACAACGGAAAACGGACGGAATCTTAGTTTTCTAGGTAACAAGAAAATCGTTATTAAAAATGCTGGAACCCAAGTAATAGATGTTATTCAGGAAAACAGAACATCCACCTTTTATGTTACCTTTTATGTTAAAGGCTGGGACTCTGATCAAGGTAGTAATTTCGATGAAGAAATTACAACAATATCGTTAGGTTCAGATCAGATTTTAAGGATAACAATTTTACAGGCAAATATTGTTTTAGGGGTGCAATAATTGAACGAAGTTGTTAGCTACGCATTGCTTGTAGTTCTTGGAGTAGCTATAATTTCAAGTACGTTTGTAGTATTCAATAATCTTCAAACATCATTAATATCTGTAGCTATTGAAAGCGAAATGAATAGAGTCATCGAGTATGTTTCTGATAAGGTTCTTTTTGCATATGGAGTTATTTTAGAAGGGGCTAATATCACGTTAACCTTGGAGCTACCTGCAAGTATTCAAGGTTACCGTTATTTTGTAAAACTTAATACTTCAACAGATGGTGAAAAACAGATCACCGTATCCATTCCTACTAGGAATTTAATAGTTACTAAAAAATTAAGCACAGTAGACAGTTCGATTACTTTTCAAGGTCAAATCGACAGTAGGCAATTAGCAAACATGGTACCTATAATCAGGGCTTCTTCAAACTCCATAGTTTTAGAGGTGGTTTCTAGTGGCTAGTAAAGTGGAATTTCTCCTAACAGCAGTAGCTTTTATCATGGTTATAATTTTACCTATAAGTCAGTTAATCATAGGTCAAATTAGTAGTTTAGAGCACTGGAACAGTATACAAACAATAGAGAAGGAAGCGGAGCTTCTAGCTTATGAAATTTTAAATTCTCCAGGAGAACCAATAAACTGGGGTCTTACGCGGCTCACAAGCTTTCCAGATAAGTTTGGCCTTGCCAAAGAAAGCTCGAGATTAATATTAGATTCAAATAAGGTTGCAAGATTAGACATCAGGAACCCTTACTATCTTCCGTACGATACAGTTGATCAAAATGGTTTGCTGATTTCACCTTCCCAAGGAAACTTAAAGAATATTTTAGATTTGGAAAAAATGGATATTCAGATCTCAATATTACCATATTTTAATTTATCATTAAGGAAAGATATAGATCGAATAGTTTTGAAAACTACCGATTGGAATAATGTTCCTCTACCTCAAGTTAATATCTCGCTTCTTGCAGTAAATGAAACAAATAATGAAGTACTTCGGAGAAACTTGACAACAAATCGGTTTGGCGAAGCCTCATTGAATTTGACTGATTTGGAAGGAAAAGGAAATATTATACTCCTGTTTGCAATAGCCCGACTCGGCAACATTTTTTCCTATAATTATATGTATGTGGTTTTTACGCCTCAAACATTTGACAATAATATGCTTAGAGCATCTATACTTGAGTCTCAAGACCCTGGACATTTAAATGTAACAGTATATGTTAATGGACAACCAAGCCAGCTTAAAGCAACTATATTTTATCTGAATGAAACTGGAAGCTTTACTTTTAATTCTTTGGAATCTCCAACAAATAGCACAGGTCCAAGCGGGTGGTATAAGTACAGTTGGAGCGAAGTATTGGTTCCCTCAAACCTTCCTGTGTTCTTAGTAGTGAATGTTTTGAGAGATGGAATAAGGGGTACTGGATTCTACAGTTTACCATCCATCATAGGGTTTTACAGCAACAAAGAAAGCGTGACCAACGACCCGTTGCCATACGGTGAAATAAGAGAAAATGCAAGACATGTTGTTGTAATTAGTAGACTTGTAGTGATTAGGGACAATGTGTATAGGGTGGTGGTTAAATGCTATTATTGAATAGAAAGGCACAGTACTATGCTGTGGACTTCATCGTAGCTTCGCTTATAATTTTAGGAATACTTTCACTCGTTTACACACACTATTACATATCCTATGATCAGGATCGAGCTGTGTATCTTTCCAATCTCGGATATCGTTGCTTAAATGTTCTTGCTGAGTCGGGAGAGTTGTCCAAAACTGTTTACAACGAAGACTGGGAAACATTAAGCCAACTAATAGATTTAACACTACCCTCTAACGTATACTTTTCCTATTACGTGTATAGATGGGGAAGTGAAAGCTGGATAAGGATAGTTGGACCAGTGGGTGAAGATATGCCCGACAACAGTTTAATCGTGAAGGTGACCTATGTTTTATCTGGAAACTACACTGACACCTCTCCTAGGAAAATTGAACTATATCTATGGGAGTGAAAAACATGTTTATTAAGGTGAAAAGAGCACAATTCTACACAATGGCCGTAGTAATTATAGCTATTGCTCTCATTTCAACATCAATAATCATCTTGGGGGTAAGAAATAATGTAAAAGATGTGAAAGTTTCTGAAGATATCTACTTTATTTTTAGCAATGTAAAGAGGGAAACCTTAGAAAGGGTAGAGCTGATTCTTGCAAATTTAACTCAAGCGGATAAAAGTGGAACTTTAACTGGCTACTTAGAAATCACTCAGTATTATTTGGATGAGTGGATTGAATGTTTAAGAAATGAGTATGAAAATAGAGGTTTTAAAATCGATTTAAGTTATAACTCTGACCAGATATCTTATACAGGGTACTGGACTGGCAACATAACTGCATCTATACTTAGAGCCATTATAAATGTTCAGATAGAGGATGAAGATGCGAGTATAAAGCAAATTGTAAATGCAACTCATATTTTTAGGTTATATATTGGTAAAGTTGAGCGAGTCAACGGTAAACTCCTTGTTGAGGTTAACTTTACAAAAATTGTGGGTTATTCGAATGAATCAAGTATTGATTATGCAACCATTTATATTAATGATACTCTTGCAAATTATGTTGGTGGTGGAGTTTACAGAGCAGAGTTAGCTTTTACCGGTTCAGGTACAATAACTATTTATGTTGCTGCTACCGCTCCCTCTGGAGTTTTTGTAGAGGCACTGGAAACCTATTCATTAGAATAGTATTCACGTACTGCCTTTACTTTACATGTAAAATGTTTTTGTCGCTACGTGTAAACGTGGTTAAAAATTTTGTAGTAATATCTATTGCAAAAAACTTTATATACACCTATAACAACAATACCTCTAGGAAAATCATGTAGGTGTATTACCCATGACAACAAAATATATGCTTAAGAGGAGAAAAGCAGTTTCAACAGTAGTAGCTGCTGTACTACTCATCGCTATCACAGTTGTTGCTGTCGCTATAGTATGGACTATGGTACTACCAATGTTAACACCAAAAACAAAAATTGACATAACCGACGTCGTGTTTGAAGACACGGATGACAATGGCTATGCTGACAAGGTAACATTCACCATTCAAAACACAGGAACAGAATCCCTCAGGATCAATACCGATGAAGGATTATATGCATACGACTTATCTGGTAGACCACGTACAGGGCTTGACTTCACGCAGGGTAATAGGCCGTCAAGTTGGTTATCTAGTGCTGTAAGTATATATGCGATTTCAAAAACAGACCCAGAACCTTCATCTACATCTTATTACTCATTGGATGCTGGTACTTCTGTAAGGATAACAGTTATCATACGATCACAGTATGATAACGGTAGCAATACCGGTACAAGATGGAGTGACAACGCAAGTGTAAAAATAAAAGTATACCTAAGTGATGGAACAGAGTTTGTTAAATCAGTTACGGTTGACATATAAAATCCAAAAAATCCTACTAATTTTATTTTTTTAGTTGCTTAATAATTATATTTATAGAGTTTTAAAATATTTCTTCTTATGGCTGTTTTTAGGCTTTTTGCTATGGGTTCGCATTTAGTTCTAAGCAGTAGGAAAATGGGTTTATTTATGTGGTTTTTGAACCATGTGAAGCATTTGTAGTTGCTCTGTTCCTTTGCTATAATGAAAGTTGATTTATTGAATTCTTCTAGAAATTCTTTTGATACCTTGTTAAAATTTACTCCTAGGTTGTTGCTTCCTGTTGTGATTACTTTTACGAGTTTTGTGAGTTTTACTTGTTTGGCATCGTTTAAGGTTGCATCATTGCTTATTGGTTTATCTTTTACAACAAATGTTACATCTACGCCTTTTTCGAGAAATAGTTCTATTAGAAGTTTATTAAAGGCTATTTCACCAGCGTTATCGCCTATATAAAGTATTTTAGGATTTTTAGCTTTTAACATTTTTAGTAGGTGCTTTGAATCATCTATAGAAAATCCTTGCTCTAAAGCTTCAAAATACATGTCTTTTAATCGGTTTAGGTCGAATTCGTGTTTTGCGGTTCCAAAATCTATAACGTTTCCCGTTACTGCGGCTGCAAGTGCTCTTTTAAGTCTTTCATTGAACGTTTTCCCCTCATATATGCGTTTTCTAATTTTTTGAGTTACTTTGAGTGCGATGTTATTACTTTCTTTAATTTTTCGAAAAAGTCGGGGTTCCTCGTTATTTTTGATATTTCCTGGAGGATTTCATTGGATATCCATACTGGCGTAGCGTTCTCTGAGGATTTTTCGCTTAGGATTTGTAGTATTTTTTTGATTGCTTTAAATTGTAGGTTTTCGTCGCTTGTTGTCAGTTGTATTGTTTTCACTGTAACTTCTAAAATACATGTTGAGCATATTGGCTTAGTCTAAAGTTTCATGTTCAACGATTTCACCATATATCTTAATTTCGTTAAGTTATTGTTTTGTTTCAATTATTCTCTTGATAATGTATTCTGCTTCTTCTTCACTTTTACCAGTAGATTTAAGGTATGTTCTCATTTTTTGGATGGCTTCTTTTGATGGCCTTTGTTTTCTTTCTATAATTTTTCTAAACCATGATGGTGTTTTTTGCTTTTTCTTAATCATTTTTATTCTTAAAGCTTTTTTAAGTGCTTCATGTTTTAGTTTTTCGAAACAGTTAAGGAC